>JAFVWL010000070.1 GCA_017501695.1 Oscillospiraceae bacterium | reverse complement strand
GGTGATTTGGGCAGAAGATTTCGGCTCAGAAAAAGTTTTGAAAACGGCAGAATACTTTGTGTATTGTGGCGTTTTCAAAACGCATTTATGGGGCGAAAGATTCGCCCAAAGCCCAAAAGGGGAGTTTTTAGAGGTGCCCTCAAAATTGAATGAGATTACACCTGATAAACAATCTTGCCGTCACAGACGGTGAGCATACATTTGCCCTGCAGGGTATGGCCGGCAAAGGGCGTGGCTTTACCCATGGACAGGAATTTGTCCGGATCCACGGTTTCCAGGGCTTCCAGATCCCACACCGTGTAATCCTCGCCCAGAGGGATGTCGAACCGCTTCCGGGGCGCAATCGCCATCAGATCGATGAGTTTTTCCAGGGTGATGATCCCTGGCTTCACCAGATGGGTATACATGGTCTGGAAGGAGATTTCGATGCCAACGATGCCGAAGGCGCTCTTTTCCAGGCCTCTCCCCTTTTCTTCCGCGCTGTGAGGGGCGTGGTCCGTGGCGATCATATCGATGGTGCCGTCCACGATGCCCGCAATCAGGGCCTGGCGGTCCGATTCGCTGCGCAGGGGCGGGTTCATCTTAAAGCGTCCGTCCTCCTGCAGGTCCATATCCGTCAGCACCAGGTAGTGGGGACCGGTCTCGCAGGTCACATCCACGCCTCTGGCCTTGGCCCGGCGGATGACCTCCACGCTTTCCTTGGTGGAAATGTGGCATACATGGTACTTGCAGCCGATCTCCTCCACCAGCTTCAGGTCCCGGTCGATCTGGACCCATTCGCTTTCGGAGCAAATACCCCGGTGGCCGTGGAGCTTTGCGTACTCGCCGTCGTGGATATAACCGCCGCGAAGCAGCTCATTGACCTCACAGTGGGCAACGATCATTTTTCCCAGAGCCTTGGCCCGGAGCATGGCCTGGCGCATCATGTCATCGGACTGGACACCCCGGCCGTCATCGGAGAAACCGATGACATTGGGAGCCATGCCCTCCAGGTCCGCCAGAACCTCACCTTTTTCTCCCACGGTGATGGCACCGTAGGGATATACATGGATGCAGGCCTGGTCTTCGATCATCTGAAGCTGAAGCCCCAGATGCTCCACACTGTCCGGTACGGGATTCAGGTTAGGCATGGTGCACACAGCGGTAAAGCCGCCCCGGGCCGCGGCGCGGCTGCCTGTGGCGATGGTCTCCTTATAAGAAAAACCCGGCTCACGGAAATGCACATGCACATCACAAAAGCCGGGAAAGACAGCGTATTCGCTTGAATCGTAAGGAGCCAACACTTCTGCCATAGAAGAGGAAAAAGAATCCCCACAGGAAAAGCCGATCTTCTTGAGCTTGGAAATACCGTTCATTTTGATCTCCTTCCTATATCTGTTGGTTTTACGCAGTTTTATACAGTATAGCACAGGCCATAGAATTTGTCAAAGGGTTTTGTAAGATACGGCGGCTGTTACAGATATGCCGTCGAAGCACCCGGAATTTTTGCGCAATCAGACGAATCCGCTCCGGTCAACCGACCGGAGCAAACTCTTCCGTATCCAGATCCCGGTAAGGATAGACACGCTTTCCCTCCCGGACACTGCTCCGATGGTGACTCAGGAGCCGGACAATATCGTATACATCCACCCAGATCTCCGCGTCCGTCTCTTTTTGGCTTTCGTCAAACACAAGCTGCATTCCAAAATGCAGATGGACAGTGCCGATGTTGTTAACATTTTCCCGGTCCGAATATCCGGTCCGGCCCATATAGCCGATCACATCTCCGGCCTGGACCAGGTCCCCTTCCTGAAGGCCCTCAGCATAGGGGTGGTCCTTTTGCAGATGGGCATAATAATAGTACCGTTTGGAATCGGCGGACCGGATCCCCACCCGCCAGCCGCCGTAGCGGTTCCAGCCCAGAGCTTCCACGACGCCGCTCTCCACTGCCACAATGGGAGTACCCAAACTGCCCATCAGATCGTTGCCCCGGTGCTTCCGAGAAAAGCCGAAGCTGCGGCTGAATCCGAAATCATCGCAATGGCTGTAACCGTAGCCCTCAGCAATGGGAGAAAAAGCCTTCAGGCCGTACTTGGGAAGCCATTGGCCGTCCTTTTCGATGGCATAGCTGCCCAAAAAGCCACCGAGCACCGCTTCATAGGCCGCATGATAGTAATTATAGTATTTCAGATTCCCGTCCAGCAGCTCCTCCGGTGACCGGTCACCGCCCAGATCCCGGACGGCCTTTTTCACGGAATCCAGCCCCGCCTTTCCCCCGGTACGGCAAGCCGCCAGGGCCAGAATATCAATCCAGTCCAGGTGCTTTTCCGTCTCAAAGGTAGCGATGTCCACATCCATGGCGTATTTCAGGGATTCATAGGGCACATCGAAATCCACCCACCGGATGGTATCCGCCCGGACCGGCACCGCCAAAAAAGCCAAAAGAACCAAACAAATGAATATCCGCCGCAGCATATCCTTCACCTCCCGGTTAGGATGCGCCACGGCGGAAATCCGATTCCATGTAATTATTGCAAGTCCCGCTTGATTCCCTCAGCCACTTTATAAATATCTTCCATGGTGGTTACGGAGGAAATGATATTTTTATAGTAGGCCGCGTGGGAAACACCCCGTAGGTACCAGGCAAAATGCTTTCTCGCTTCCAGACAGGCGATCTTTTCGCCCTTATCCTCATAAGCCAGGGCAAACTGCCGCAGGGCCACATCCACCCGGTCCGCCAGTTTGGGCCGCTGGGGGATATCTTCTCCGGCTAAAGCGGCTTTGACCTCAGCGAAAATCCAAGGGTCGCCGAAGGCAGCCCGGCCGATCATAAAGCCATCCGCTCCGCTACGGCTGCGGCACCGGATAGCCGCCTTCGCGGAGCAGATATCGCCGTTGGCGATAACGGGAACGGAAAGCTGATCCTTTACCTTTTTAATGGTGTCCCAGTCCGCCACACCGGAATAGAGCATACTCCGGGTCCGTCCGTGAACCGCGACCATGGCCGCGCCGTTATCCTCCATCCGTTTGGTGAAATCCAGCACATTGATGCTGCCCTTGTCCCAGCCCAGGCGGCACTTGACGGTGACGGGCACATCCACCGCGTTTACCACCGCGGCAAGGATCTCGCCCGCCAGTTCCGGGGTCCGCATAAGGCCGCAGCCATCGCCGGAATTGGCGATTTTTGGCATGGGGCAACCCATGTTAATGTCGATAAAGTCCGCCCCGGAAATTTCAAGAGCCAGCCGGGCACCTTCCGCCATAATGGCCGGATCATTGCCGAAGATCTGGGCGCCACAGAGGCTTCCGGGATTCTTCCGCAGCAATGCGGCAGTCTTCTTATCCTTATAGATCAACGCCCGGGAGGAAACCATCTCCGTCACGGTGATGTTGGCCCCCAGCTCCGCGCAGACAGTCCGGTAGGCCCAGTCGGTCACACCTGCCATAGGACCCAAAATCAGGGGATTTTCAATTTCATGGTTACCAAGCCGCATTCCGGTCACCTCCCAAATTCGGGAGGATTATATCACAAAGTCCCCGGTTTGACAAGTCACAGAAATGTGGATAACAGCCAGATCAGCCCCGTGGCCGCGGCACCGCCGCAGGCCCAAATCGGACCAGCAAAGGAAACCGCCTTCTCCCCTCCCCGGCTGTGCAGCAGTTTTTTCGCTTCCTTCAGCAGTGCTTCATCGGAGATGCCCTCCCGGGCCACTGCGTCGTTCTTCAGAATAAATATCGCCTGTTCAAAAAGCTTTGGCTCCGGCGCGTCCACCACAATGACCTGCCGGGATGTTCCTTTTACCATAGCAATCCCTCCTTTGGCAGTATTATGTCCCGGTGGAAAATACTTCATACGAAAAGAAGGAACGGTTTTTTCACCGTTCCTTCCTGTACTAAATATTTCCATCCCATTCCCGCTGGAACCGCTCCAGGTATTCCTCCATATAACGGTGGCGCTCCCGGGCTATTTCTCGGGCGGAATCCGTATTCATCAGCTCCGCCAGCTTCAGCAGCTTTTCATGGAAATGATTCACAGAGGTCAACGGATCCCGGCCCGCAGGATCGTGCATTCTTCTGCCCTTGCTGCCGCCGTAGGCAAAGGTCCTGGCAATGCCAATGGCACCCATGGCATCCAGCCGGTCCGCGTCCTGGACGCACTTCCCTTCCAGGGTTTCCGGAACCCGGTGCCCCTGAGAGAAAGAAATTTCGTAGATAATCAGAATCACACGCCGGAACATTTCCTCCGAAACACCGTTTGACCACAAGAAATGGGAGGCCCGGTCCAGATTCTCGCTGGTCTGTGGAGAAACCTTCCGGTCATCCACATCGTGGAGCAACGCCGCCAGAGCGGCAATCTCCAAATCAGCCCCCTCCGCTTCCGCCAGATGAAGAGCCATTCGGTATACCCGCAGGGTATGGTCCAAATCGTGGCCCCCGCAGTCTTCGGAAAACACCTGCCGTGCAAATTCCACAGCTTTTTGAATCAGCTCCATATCAGTCCCGCTCCTTGGGCCGCTTATACCGCCCGTGGGGTTCCCACTCCGGCAAGGGGAACCGCTGCATGGCACCGAAGACCCGGTCCTTCAGGTCCGGGTAGGTTTTACTCAGGTCATACACAAGCTGCTTGATTTCCTCCCGCTTGGTGGTCTTATCCACCGGACACCGGTTGGTCAGTACGGGCAGACCGGTCCTGGCCACAAAATTATCCACAGACTTCTCATGAATGTACAGCATGGGCCGGATCTGGATGACCCCCATCCGGTCCAGATTGGTGACGGGCTGGAAGCAGGAGATACGGCCCTCGTAGAGCAGGCTCATCATAAATGTCTCCACCGCGTCATCAAAATGGTGACCCAGGGCCAGCTTGTTCATTCCCCGGTCCAGCAGCGCCTGATTCAGGGCTCCCCGGCGCATTTTGGAGCACATGGAGCAGGGGTTCTTTTCCTTCCTGTAGTCGAAAATAATGGGGCCGATCTGAGTGGGAACCAAGGTATAGGGCACATCCAGCTTCTCACAAAGCGCGGAAATGGCACTGTAATCCATGCCCAGGCCCATGTCAATGGTAATAGCCTCAATTTCAAAGGATTTGTTATGATATTTCCGCAATTCCGCCAAAAATACCAGCAAAGCCAGAGAATCCTTTCCACCGGACACACCCACGGCGATACGGTCCCCGTCTTCGATCATATTGTAGTCCTCCACACAGCGGCGGACAAGACCAATCAGCTTCTGCATAGTACGGTTTCCTCCGAAAAATAAGAAAAATAAGATGTGAGCATTTAGGAGCATTTAAGAGCTTTTCAAAGCTTTTTTAAGTTTAATTGGGTTTTCATAATTTTTCTAAAAAAAGCGGTTGACATTTGATTTTTGATGTGATATAAAGTTCTAGCGCTCAGGAGACATTGTACTCCGAACGCCCCGATTTGTCAAAAATTATTTCACCATAAATGGAGGAACCAACAATGTCTACTACCCTCGTTAAGAAGGAGACCGTAGAGCGCAAGTGGTATGTCCTCGATGCCGCCGGCAAGCCCCTGGGCCGCACCGCTGTCATCGCTGCCAACCTGCTCCGCGGTAAGCACAAGGTCGATTTCACCCCCAACGTGGATTGCGGTGATTTCGTCATCATCATCAACACCGACAAGGCTGTTCTGACCGGCAACAAGGCCGAGCAGAAGCTGTACCGCCGTGTTTCCGGCTGGATCGGCGGCCTGAAGGAGACCAAGGCTCGTATCATGATGGAGAAGCGCTCCGACTACGCCGTCGAGCACGCTGTCAAGGGCATGCTGCCCAAGAATTCCATCGGCCGCAGCGCCATGACCCGCCTGCACCTGTACAAGGGTGCTGAGCATCCCCACGCTGCTCAGAAGCCCGAGGCCTGGACCCTGGACTGATTTGGAGGTAACGAACAATGTACGAGAGCAAGAAGAAGTATTTTTACGGCACCGGCCGTCGTAAGTCCTCCGTCGCGCGTGTTCGCGTCTACGAGAACGGCACCGGCTCCATCATCATCAATGGCCGCGACATCGACGAGTACTTTGGCCTGGAGACCCTGAAGCTGGTCGTCCGTCAGCCCCTGGTCACCACCGACATGGTTGGCAAGGTTGACATCGTCGTTTCCGTCGCCGGCGGCGGCGTTTCCGGCCAGGCCGGCGCCATCCGTCACGGCATCTCCCGCGCTCTGCTGACCATCAACCCCGAGCACCGTGCCGCTCTGAAGGCTGCCGGTTTCCTGACCCGCGATCCTCGTATGAAGGAGCGTAAGAAGTACGGTCTGAAGGCCGCCCGTCGCGCACCTCAGTTCTCCAAGAGATAATCTGTCTCTCATCAAGAACATCAAAAACCCAGAAACCGAAAGGCTTCTGGGTTTTCTTTATTGTGTAGAAGTCCCCCCGGCACAGCCGGGGGGGACCAAAACATATTCGCTACGCCCGCACCCGCCGCAGCGGAACGGCTCCCCTGTGCAAGGGTGGGCTTGCACGGCCTGTGGTTATGATAGCCTGGCTTCCTTGTTTTGCACCGGCTGGGATCGTTATGCGTTTTCCACCAGCTTTTGATACATCTTCATCAGCTCGGCCACACATTCTTCAGGAGTGTTTAGTTTCCCCCAGAACCCATATGCCCGCATAACTTCTCGATTCAAATCGTCATGTGCTTTTTTAAGGTCGGTCAATAACAAGAATCTTACATCCTTATACATATCCGCCAAAGTAAGTGTTGGATGATTGTTTCGTGCATCCAACACTGCTTGTGCAGCAGCTTCGATTTTTCTTCTTTGTTCCTCAGTAGGATTAGGCCAAGGAAAATTGTTATATACCACATTAGCAGAATACTGATAACGCATCTCTAGCCGACCAGCTACCACTCGCATCCACGCATTGTGAACATTAGATGAGAGTATACCGAAATGATACAGCGATGCATCAGGAATCATTAAGGCACTTCCGTTAATAATCACGCCAGGCTTAACATAGGAGATTGGGATATACAAACGGTTCTCAGAAGACACTTTCGGAACAACCAATGCTCCATTTTGGGGTTGTCGAACCTCACCAAACAGGTGCGGCGTATCAGCAGCTTTGTTTGTTTGCGGACGATTAGATTCATACAGTCGGTAATGCCTTGTTGCTTCAATTCTACCCATGATAAATTTGGAATTCATGTATCTTGCAGGGTCGACATTATGGAGCCATAAGCACCATCTCTTTTTACCTTTGAGCAGTTCATCGCCACCCACATACTCCTTTATGAAGTCGGCGTTGGCTTTTGACTCACGCAAGGCGAGGCAAACATCTTCTTCGTTCAAAATCAGATGATTATTATCAATGGGCATCGAGCCATAGCACATACTCGGGACATCACATACAGGCTTAGAGCGACTAGAAATAATAACCGTCGGTGCATCCAGCAAATATGAATTAATGTTCTTCACAATAGTGTATCGACCACCATTATAAAGACGCTTCTCACAAGAGGCTGTATCAACTGAAAAGCCGATAATAACACAATAAACAGCTGCGGCATCCTTTGATTCGCTTTTCCAATCGAATGATGTGTGCGCGAAGGATACGGAAACACCCAGTTGATTCAACTTTGTCCACAATACAGGTGGCTGCTCACCTTGGGTAATCGAATTGGTCGAAACAAATGCTGTGCTGATTTTAGTTTCCTGCATAAGTTCGGCGGCTTTGACATACCATGCTGTAACATAGTCCATGTTTCCCACGCCAGAAATACCCTTACCATAGACAGCCATCATTTCGGATTTCTGCTGCTTAGTCTGTTCTTTCTTCCCCACAAACGGAGGGTTACCCATAATGTAGTTCAGTTTGTCCTTAGGTACAACAGTCTCCCAGTCAATTCGCAGCGCATTACCCTCAACGATATTTGCATAGCTGGTCAGCGGGAGGAACTCCAGGTGCATATGCACAATTTCCTCGGTTTCCTTCATCATCTGACTTTCAGCAATCCAGAGAGCAGTCTTGGCAACGGTCACGGCAAAGTCGTTGATTTCGATACCGTAGAACTGTCCAATAGATACCTGGATGGGGTTGAAGTCAGCAGCATCACCCATGACAATCTGCTCACCCAGCCGCAGGGTGACGGCTCTGTTCTCCAATCGCCGCAGGGACAGATATGTTTCTGTCAAGAAGTTGCCAGAGCCACAGGCGGGGTCCAGGAAGGTCAGGGATGCCAGTTTCTTTTGGAAGTCTGCCAGCTTGTTCTCCCTTGTCTTTTTGACGGCAATCGCTTCAATGGCGTCAAGCTCGGCAGACAGAGCATCGAAAAACAGCGGGTCAATGACCTTATGGATGTTCTCAATGCTGGTGTAGTGCATACCGCCGCTGCGGCGGGTTTCGGGATTCAGGGTGCTTTCAAAGACTGCACCGAAGATGGTGGGAGAAATCTGGGACCAGTTGAAATCCTCGCTGGCATTGGTCAGCAGCAAGTCAATGATTTCTTCGGTAAAGCGGGGAATGATGATATTTTCATCAGCAAACAAGCCACCATTGACATAGGGGAAGCTCGCCAAATCCTCGTCCATATAGGGGTCACGGTCTGCAACCTTGGTGTCCAGCACACGGAACAGGTCAATGAGTGCCTTACGAACATTCTTCGGCTGAAAGCCTTTCAGGTAGTCGTGGAACATGGTCTTGCTTCCAAAGATGCCAGCATCTTCGGCATACAGGCAGAATACCAGCCGCACACAAAGCATATTCAGGCTCTTAAGCTCGGCTTCGCTGGCAGGAGAATTGTACTGCTTCAGCAGAGCATCATAGAGCTTGCCCACGAGCTCACCAGCCTGTAGGGAAATCTGCATTTCCTTTTGGATTCTCTCGTTACCTGTATCCACCAGAAACTGGAGGCGGCTATACTCAGTTGCCAGTTCTTCCAGCTTAATGACTTCAGGGGTATCATTGGGGCGGTTCATATCGTGGATATGGAACTCTTTGAAGTTACAGACCACAATCCAGCGGGGATTCATGTTGTGGGGCAGATAGCCAGCATAACGGCGGGCCTGCTGGAACGGGGTCAGCATAGAGCCGTCGGACTGCTTGTAGCCTTTCTTCAGGTCAATGTCGGCACCCTTTTGCTCAATCAGCACATGGGTGTCCTTGATATAACCGTCAATGAAGCTGGTATGGTCCAGCTTCACCCGCACTTCAAATTCAATCGCCTTGGTGGCCTGCTCCACTCCAAAGACATTTTGGAGCAAGTCAAGCCAAAACCGCTGGGTTTCCTGTTTCTCGTCACCGTGACCAGTCCAGTCTTTCACAAACTGCTTGGCTGCGGCTTTCTGCTGTGCATCTGTCATTTGAGACTCCTCCCCATCGGAAGATTTTATGTTATTTTAACATATTCTGCGATACATATCAAGAAACAGAAAGTATTTTCGCAGTTTCATTTACTTTTGATGGCTCTTTCTTTACATTCCGGTTCGAATGTGCTAGGATAATCATAAGGGAGGGATGTTATGAACCGGTCTATTCGTGTCGGCATCGTGGGTGCCGGTGCCATCAGTGACATTTATCTGAAGAACATGACCACCCGCTTTCCGCACCTGAAGGTGGTTTCCATCTGTGCCAACCATCTGGAACACGCTCAGAAAAAAGCGGATCAATACGGCATCCTGGCCTGCAGCCTGGAGGAAATGCTGGCCGATCCCGGTGTGGACATGATTGTCAATCTGACTCCCACCCATGCCCATTATAGCATCATCAGGAACGCTCTGCTGGCCGGAAAGCACGTCTACACAGAGAAAACCATGACTGACTCCCCTGTCACGGCGGCAGAGCTGGTGGCGCTGGCAAAAGAACGGGGACTTTATCTTGCCAGCGCTCCGGATACTTTTCTGGGTGCCGCCTGGCAGACTGCCCGGAAATTTATCGATGACGGGGAACTTGGCACTGTGACCTCCTTCGCCATCTGTTCCAACCGGGACGCTACCGTCATGGGCTCCATCAACAAATTCCGCCGGGAGCCCGGCGGCGGTGCCTGCTACAACTATGTTGTTTACGCCATCACCGCCCTTGTGAGCCTGCTGGGTCCCGTGTCAGAGGTAGCCGCCATGGTGGAAACGCCTTACCCCACCCGCACCAATCTGCTGCCCCAGAGCCCCGAATTCGGCCAGACCATCTCCACGCCCAACGAAAGCCAGGTCTACGCCCTGCTGCGCATGGCCTGCGGTATCTGCGGCACCTACCACCTGAACGAGGAAAGCGCCCTGTTCGATCAACCCTATTTTGCCATTTACGGTACAAAGGGCATTCTCTACCTGCCGGACCCCAACGGCTTCGGCGGCAGTCTCCGGTTCTATCCCAACAATTTCGACATGACCATGTCCGTCAAACCCCAGGAAATCCCCCTGACCTTCCCCTACTCTGACAACGCCCGCGGCCTGGGTCCGGCGGACCTGGCACAAGCCATCCAAACGGGCTCCGAAAGCCGGGTCAATGCAGCACAGGCCTGCCACGTGATAGAGGTCCTGACCGCCATGATGGACAGTGGTAAATCCCGCCAATTCCTGCCCATTCACTCCACCTGTGATCGGCCGGAGCCCATGAAGGAGGAAAGATTATGAACGAAGAAATGGATTACAGCTTCTGCAAGCCCTACATCACAGCCGGGGAACAGATTCTCTGGAGGGGAACACCCGGACCCGGCAATCTGTTGACCAGGCAAGACTTTATCTTAATTCCATTTAGCTTATTCTGGACCGGCGGTGTTATTTTCATCTCTTTTAATATCCTGTCCACAGATTCTCCTCTGTTTTCTAAGCTCTTCCTGATTCCCTTCCTGTGTGCCGGATTCTATATTCTCATCGGCCGGTTCCTCTGGACCGCTTATCAGCGTAAGCACACTGCCTATGTGATTACCAATCAAAAGGTGATCCGCAAGCGAGGCAGCCGCATCGATATCCAGACCCTGGCCAACGCTCCTGCTACCCATCTGGAAATCCACAAGGACGGCTACGGTACCATCGCTTTCGGAAATCCGTATATGCGTACCCACCGCTCAAGCAACAGCTTTAACGGTTATGACGGCCTGTTCTCCCTGGAAAATATCCCGGATGCTGTTCGGGTGCAGCAGATCATTCTCAATGCCCAGCAGTAAATACATAAAACTGTCCCCCGATCACACGATCGGGGGACAAATGTATTATTTCAGGTATTCCATGGATACCCAGCCGTTTTCGATTCTGGCCCAGGTAATGCCATCCACCACAGTAGTCTCGAAGACCTGAACCTTGGCACCCATGTACAGGTAACCGACCACACGGTAGCCAGTACCGGCACCGCTGCGGACACGCAGGCAATCGGCGTTCACAGTCATCATCACAGGCTCCGGATCCTCGGGATCGTTTTCAGCCTGCTGCAGCTCCACATACTTCATGGAGACCCAGCCGTTGGAAACCCGGCCCCAGGTCATACCGTTGACAGTCTTCTGTTCCAGGATCTCCACAGTCTGGCCCTGAAGCAGATAACCCACGATCCGGTAACCCGTACCGGCACCCTCCCGGACATACAGACAGTCGGCAGTCACCGTTCCGGTCAGAACTGTTTTCTCAGGCTCCGTGGGATCTACCGGAGGCTCCGTGGGATCTACCGGAGGCTCTGTGGGATTATCCACCGGGGGCTCCGTAGGAGGCTCCACAGGCTCCTCAGGGGGCTGGGAAACCGGCTCATCCAGCTTCACGTAGGTCATGCTGATCCAGCCCTTTTCCGTCCGGCCCCAGGTCATGGCGCCAACGGTCTTCTGCTCCAGGATCTCCACCCGGTCCCCCTTATTATAGAAGCCAAGGACCGCATAGGAGGTTCCGGCTCCGGCCCGGATACACAGGCTGTCGCCGGTGACCGTGCCCTTAGGGGCGGGTTCCTGGGGATTATCAACGGGAGGCTCCGGCTCCTGTCTTACAGGATCCAGCTTCACGTAGTTCATGGAGATCCATCCCCGGCTGATTCGGCCCCAGGTCATGGACCCAACGGTCTTTTGTTCCAGAATTTCCACCCGGTCGCCCTTGTGCAGGAAGCCGATCACCGCATAGCCGGTACCGGCACCGTTTCGGATACACAGGTCGTTACCGGTAATGGTGCCCATCACAGGCTCCGGTTCTGTGGGAGGTTCGGTAGGCTCCGTGGGAGGTTCCGTAGGCTCCGTGGGAGGTTCCGTAGGCTCCGTGGGAGGTTCCGTAGGCTCCGTGGGAGGTTCGGTAGGCTCCGTGGGAGGTTCCGTGGGCTCCGTGGGAGGTTCCGTAGGCTCCGTAGGAGGTTCCGTGGGCTCCGTAGGAGGTTCCGTAGGCTCCGTGGGAGGTTCCGTAGGCTCCGTGGGAGGTTCCGTGGGCTCCGTGGGAGGTTCCGTGGGCTCCGTAGGAGGTTCCGTAGGCTCCGTGGGAGGTTCCGTGGGCTCCGTGGGAGGTTCCGTAGGCTCCGTGGGAGGTTCCGTGGGCTCCGTGGGAGGTTCCGTGGGCTCCGTGGGAGGTTCGGTAGGATCCACAGGAGGCTCCGGAATCTTCACTTCCTCATAATTGGTATACATCAGTGCGATCCAGCCGTACTCAAACAGGCCCCAGGTATAGCCGCTGCCGCTCTGGATCGCGGTCAGGGTCATCTGGGTGCCCTGAGAAACCCGGTCCACAATGCTGTAATTGGTACCGGGACCTCTGCGGATGTTTACATGGTCCGCGGTAACGGTAACCAGCACCGGGGTAATGGGCTGGGCACCTTCCTGAACGGGAGGTTCATCCGGGATATCCTCGCCGCCAAGGGTCCAGCGGGCATACAGAGTAGTACCCCGGACGTATTCGTCCAGAACCGTAACCCGGACACCGCCGGAATTGGAAGTATACCAGCCGGCAAAGGTATAGCCTTCCTTGGTAGGCACAACCCGGGGCGCTTCCTTCAAATCGGAATCAAAGCACTGCACATCCGTCTCGCCGCTGCCGCCATTCATTTCGTAAATCACATAGCTGTAATTTTCGGGAAGGGTGCGGCTGTATTCACCGTTGACATACATATTGTATTCCATCAAACGACGCTTGACCAGAGGAATCAGAACTTCTCCGCCGGCGTGACACCACTGGCCCATGGCAAACATGAGGTCGCTTCCGGTTTCTCCGGACACCAGGACATTCCGGAAGGTTCCGTCACGGAACATCCAGGCCTGGCCCATGTTGTATGTAAAAAGAAGAATAGCATCGAACTGATTCTGCTGGAAGCCCATTTCGTATTTGTCATTGAAGCTGTTGACCATTTTCTCAAAGGTCCCCAGTTCCTCACGAAGAAGCAGCTCCGCTTCATATTCGGTGATGCCATCCCGCAGCAGGCGATAAAGGTCTTCATCCGGGCACTTGGATCCGTAGCCCACGGTCCACTGCTGGTAGTCCCAGCGGGGATAGCGGTCGAATCCTTCCATTTGCTTTAGTAACTCGATCATTTCATCGCTGGCAACATAGGAAGATGCTTCAGCGGAAACGGTGACCGGGCCGTATACAAACAAGCCGATCAGCAGCACAACAGACAAGATCAGAGATATCTTTCGTTTCATTGCAGTCGTCTGCTCCTTTCATCAGTAGTACAGCCCCATTATAGCAGATATCAGCAGATAATGCAACTACTTTTTTACAGTTGTTACAGTTTTGTTACCCCTTACTTCGTTCAAATGTTACTAATTCAGCGTATTTATCCCAAATTCTCCATATATTGTAGATCAGTTCATTCCGGCCACAATCCCTTGCGGTAAACGAATCTGCAAAATGTAATAATTTGGCCCTTGGATTGCCTTCGGCAGTGATTGCTTTTCCGGTTTCCCTGTGATAGAATATGTCCATTCCATAATACAGGAGGTGTGGATGGATTGGAACAAAAGAAAGCACTGATCGCCATGAGCGGCGGTGTGGACAGCTCTGTGGCTGCTTATTTGACCCAATGCCAGGGCTATGAATGTGCCGGCGCCACCATGCGAATGTTCTCCAACGAAATCCTTCCCCCGGAGCAAAGCAGTACCTGCTGTTCTTTGGATGATGTGGAGGATGCCCGTTCTGTGGCCTACAGGCTGGGGATCCCCTTCCATGTTTTTAACGCCACTGTCCCCTTTCGGCAGCAAGTCATGGACCGTTTTGCGCGCAGCTACGAAGCGGGACTGACACCCAATCCCTGCGTGGACTGCAACCGTCATTTGAAATTTGACCATTTCCTGCAAAAAGCCCTGCTGCTGGGCTGCAGCCATATGGTTACCGGCCACTACGCCCGGATCCGCCGGGATCCGGAATCCGGCCGTTTTATCCTGTGCAAGGCCAGGGACACGGCCAAGGACCAGTCCTATTTTCTGGCCTGCCTGGATCAGGAACAGCTTGCCCACATCCTGTTCCCCCTGGGGGAACTGACCAAGGAGGAAGTCCGGGCCATCGCAGCAGAGCAGGGCTTCCTGAACGCCCGGAAACGTGACAGCCAGGACATCTGCTTCATTCCGGACGGTGATTATCTGGCTTTCCTGAAACGCTACACCGGTAAAGCGTATGCGTCCGGCAGTTTTCTGGATCTGGAGGGCAATGTCGTCGGAACCCATCAGGGTGCGGTAGCTTATACCTTGGGGCAGAGGAAGGGACTGGGCCTTGCCATGGGCACCCCTGTTTACGTCTGTGCAAAAGATATGCGGGCAAACACCGTCACTGTAGGTCCTAACGAAGCCCTGTTTCACCGGACCCTGGTGGCAGGCAACTGGGTCTGGTACCCCTTCCCCGCCCTGACGGAGCCAGTCAGATGCATGGCAAAAGCCCGGTCCCGAATGACCGAGCAGCCCGCCACCGTGTATCCGGACACCGACGGAAAAGCCCGGGTGGTATTTGACGAGCCCCAGCGAGCCATCACCCCCGGCCAGGCCGTGGTTCTCTATGACGGGGATCGGGTCATTGGCGGCGGCACCATTGAGGAGGTTCTGGAATGACGCTGGAATTTCGTCATGCCCGGGAATCCGATCTGCCCCGGATCCTGGAGATTTATTCCGGTGCCCGGGCCTTTATGGCAGAATCCGGCAATCCGGATCAGTGGACCAACGGATATCCCGATGAGACTGCGGTTCGGGAGGACCTTCGCAAGCAGCAGCTTTTTGTCTGCTCGGAACAGGGCTGTGTGGTTGGTGTATTCTGCTATTTCCATGGCGAGGAACCGGATTACCGGGAAATTTTCGAGGGAAGCTGGCCCAATGATCGGCCCTATGGCGTAGTACACAGGATCGCCTGCGGCATTCGGGGCAAAGGGATCGCTTCTGCCTGTCTGGACTTCGCTTTCCGGCTGTGTGGAAATCTTCGCATCGATACCCACCGGAACAACGTTCCCATGCAGCGAACTTTGGAGAAAAACGGATTCCGCCGCTGCGGGATCATCTACCTTCGCAAGAACGGCGACCAACGGATCGCCTATCAGAAAATATAAAACAAGGACAGTCGCCGGACTGTCCTTGTTCTGTTATCGAAATGTATTCTCCACCACTCCGGGCAAAGCGCTGTAAACGCTTCGCCCCATGCGCTGTTCAAACATAGCCTTGATTTCCAGGGTTCGCTTCCATCTGGGGACATTGGCAGGATGGGTTCCGTACCACATCGCAACATCGATCCAGCGTTTTTCCAACAGGCAAAAGCCGGAGGGCAGCGACAGGGCATCGAAAAGCTGCACCAAAAGATCGTAATCATCATAAACCATCCGGGACAGCAGGCTTTTCACCGTTTCCTGCTCTTCCTCTGTCATGTCCATGGGGCCTACAATGGCGCTGGGATCTTCCTGAATCAGATAGCCATGGGTCAGGCAGATCTGCGCCGCCTTTTCCCAGCCCCGGGTCATACAAAAACGAAATCCGTCCAGCATATGCCGGATTCCGGTGACCCCGGGATAGCGCCCGATATCATGCAGCAGCCCCAGGACATAGGCCCGATCCGGATCCATTCCGCAGAGCTTTGCCAGAATCTCACATCCCGTAGCGGCGACCCTGCTGTGATCTCCCCAAGGACCGGGATTTTGTCTCAACGCCCACGCTAGGGTTTGCTCCGCTTCCCGTCTGGTTGGTATCACAGAACCGTCACCCCCGGGAAATACTCCTTCACAAAATCCACTTCCTCCACCCGGAAGGATCTGCCGTTGAGGTATTCCAGTCCTTCCGCGTCAGTGGAAAAATCAAAAGTCAGCTTATAGGAATACAGGGCCTGATAATTCCGGTCGAACCGCTTATCCAGCTTGCCGTATTTGCCATCACCCAGCAGCGGATGACCCGCATGGGCAAACTGGGCCCGGATCTGGTGGGTCCGTCCGGTGATCAGTTCGCATTCCACCAAAGACAAGCCGTTCCGGCTGGCCAGGACCCGATAGTTGGTCTGGCAGGATTTGGCACCGGCCTGAGGCGTATCCGTCACAAAGACCCGGTTCTTTTTGGCATCCTTAAAAAGATATCCCTTCAGGCTTCCTTCTTTCCGTTTGGGCGTTCCCTCCACAATGGCAAGATACCGCTTGTCCAGCTCCCGGTCCTTGATCTTCTGATTCATGACCCGCAGGGCTTCCGCGGTCTTGGCGGCGATGACAATACCGCCGGTATTCCTGTCAATGCGGTTGCACAGAGCCGGGGTAAAGGAGTTTTCCTCCCGGGGACGCCATTCCCGCTTCTGGTACAGGTAGGACTGGATATGGTCGATAAGGGTCCGGCCATACTCTGCCCCGTCATGAGGATGGACCGCCAGGCCCGGACGCTTATCTACCAGGAGAATGTGGTCATCTTCATAGACAATATTCAATTTTGGGGCAGCCACGGTCAGATAAGCGTTATCCTCCCGGGGCTTGTCGAAAAATTCGTCGTTGATGTAAAGCTGAAGCACATCGCCCTGATTCAGCCGGGTGTCCCGGTCGATACGCTTGCCGTTGCACTTAATCCGCTTCAGGCGGATATATTTCTGCGCCAAGGACGCGGGAAGCAAGGGCACAGCCTTAGCCAGGAACCGGTCCAGCCGCTGGCCCGCGTCGTTCGCTCCGATGGTAAATTCTTTCATGGGTTCTCCTGCCCTCAGACCGTGCGGCCCAGGGTCTCGTCAAAATGGCGGTTGATCTGCTCCGTAAATTCCAGAGCCGCATTATAGCCCATTTTCCGCTGGCGGTTATTCATGGCCGCGACCTCCAGGATCACTGCCAGGTTCCGTCCGGGCTTGACGGGAATGGTCACCATAGGCACATTGACACCCAGGATCTCCATATACTGCTGTTCCAGGCCCAGCCGGTCATAGACCTCGCTGGTGTTCCACTGAACGATGTTCACCACCAGGTTGATCTCATTCTCCGCCTTAACGGCGCCCATACCGAACAGCTTGGCCACATTGATGATGCCCACACCCCGGAGTTCGATGTAATTGCGGATCAGGGTCGGCGCGTTGCCCACCAGAGAGCTTTCAGTAATCTTCTTAATCTCCACCGCATCATCCGCAATGAGCCGGTGACCGCGCTTCAGAAGCTCCACTGCGCATTCACTTTTGCCGATGCCGCTCTCGCCCAGGATCAACAGGCCTTCACCGTAGACCTCCATGAGCACACCGTGGCGGGTGATCCGGGGCGCCAGCGCCGCCTTCAGGTAAGCGATCATGGCGGAAATGATGTCGCTGGTGGCGTCGGCACTGCGCAGAAGGGTCACATTGTGCTTTTTCGCCATTTCCAGGCATTCCGGATCCACGCGGATGCTCCGCGCAATGATCAACGCAGGGAATTTATAGGAAAACAGGCGGTCGTAGATCATGGCGCGTTCATTGGGACTCAGCTTCTGGAGGTAGCTGACCTCCACGTTGCCCACCACCTGAAGCCGCATGGGCTCAAAATGGTCAAAATAACCCGCCAATTGCAGGCCCGGCCGGGCCACATCAGCCACAGTCAGACGGATGGATTGGTAATCCGTGGCGGCATAGACCACCTCCATATGGAATTCCTTTACCAAAGTCGTCAGGGGTACGCAGTAAGTATCCACCATAGCGCTCACCTCGCCGCAGTATTTGCAACCATTATAGCCATAAGAGAAAATAATATCAAGATTATTTTGAAAAAACTAAAAAAATTGCAAAAAAAGACTTGCTTTTTTTCGCATTGTTTGGTATCATATCTAGGCGCTCTGACTGGGGCGCTATTTATGAGTTACTTACGGATAGGAGGTGCAACGAATGGCGAAGTGTGATTACTGTGGCAAGGGCGTGACTTTCGGTATCAAGGTCTCCCACTCCCACAGACGTTCCAACCGTGCCTGGAAGCCCAATGTGAAGCGGGTCAAGGCCATTGTCAACGGTACTCCGTGCCATGTGTACGCTTGTACCAGATGCCTCCGTTCCAACAAGGTTGAGCGGGCCATCTAATTCCCCTGCGATAAATTACGACGTTGCGAAAGCAACGTCGTTTTTATGTTTTGATAGATATTCAGCGGGCAGCCTTTCGACTGCCCGCTGTACTTATTTTTCCTTTTTCTTCAAAAGGTTAGTTTTGCGCTCCTCGCCTTTCAGGAGCCGCTGGATATTGCCCCGGTGCATCCACACGATCAGGAAGCTCAGGAAGAAGCCCACCAGGATCGGATACCAGCTTCCCCAGTGCAGAACGCAGTAGATGAAGCCGAAGGAACCGGAGGACAGCACACTGCCCAGGGAAACATACTGGGTCAGCAGATAGGCCACCAGGAAAATACAGAAGACAAACAGACCGATGCGCCAGTCCATCATCAGCGCCACGGTAACACCGCTGAGGATGCCCTTGCCGCCCTTGAAATTCAGCAGGGCCGGGAAATCATGGCCCAGAATCACGCCCAGAGCACCTGTAGCCACGCCATTGTCCCATGCACCGTAATTACCCAGGAGCCAGCCGCCGATGAGGCAGGCCAGCACTGCCTTGCCCACATCGATAAGGATCACGAACACGGAGGTTGCCGCGCCGTAATTGCGGACGAAGTTGGTCAGGCCCGCGTTGCCGCTGCCCTTACTGCGCACATCTTCGTGGGACAAAAGTCTGGAAACCACCACAGCACCGTTCAGGTTGCCCAGCAGATAGGCAGCGATGAACACCAATACATACAAAAACGGCATCAGTCGTCCTCCTTATCGCCCTTTTGACGGATGGTGATGCGGACCGGGGTGCCCTGCAGACCGAACACATCCCGGATCTGATTTTCCAGATACCGCTGATAGGAGAAATGGAACAGCCGGGCGTCATTGCAGAAAATGACGAAGTGAGGAGGCTTGGTGCCAGCCTGCGTCATATAGTAGATCTTCAGGCGGCGGCCCTTATCCGTGGGAGGCTGGACCCGGGCGGTGGCTTCCGCCAGGATGCTGTTGAGCTGGCCGGTGGTGATGCGGCTGGTGTTCTGGGCATAGACATCCTGGATCACCTGGAACAGCTTGTCCACCCGCTGTCCGGTCAGGGCCGACAGGAATACCACCGGGGCATAGGTCATGTAGCTCAGACCGTCCCGAACCCCCAGCTCCTTATCCCGCATGGTATTGGTTTCTTTATTCTCCACAGCGTCCCACTTGTTGACCACGATGATGGCAGCCTTGCCCGCCTCATGGACCAGACCGGCGATTTTGGTATCCTGCTCCGTCACGCCGTCGTTGGCATCAATGAGGATCAGGCACACATCCGCCCGCTCGATGGCGTTGATGGTGCGCATATTGGAATACTTTTCGATGGCATCATCCACCTTGCTCTTCCGGCGCATACCGGCGGTGTCAATGAAGCAGTATTTGCCGGTTTCATTCTCGAAATAGGAGTCGATAGCATCCCGGGTGGTGCCCGCCATATTGGAAACGATGACCCGTTCCTCGCCCAGGATCCGGTTCAGCAGACTGGACTTGCCCACATTGGGCTTGCCCACGATTGCCACCTTGATGACCTCGTCTTCTTCCTCTTCCCCATCGTCCTCGGGAATATTGGCCAGGACCCAGTCCAGCATATCGCCGGTGCCGTGGCCATGGACTGCAGAGGTCTCGAACAGGTCACCGATGCCCAGCGCGTAGAACTCGAACACATCCGGATTCACCAGGCCGATGGAATCGCACTTGTTCACGGCAAGGCACACAGGCTTGCGGCTCTTGCGGAGCATAGTAGCCACATCCTGGTCCGCGGCGGTAACACCGGAACGGACATCCACCACCATAATGATGGCATCTGCCAGTTCGATGCCGATCTCCGCCTGACGGCGCATAAACTTCAGCATATCGTTCTCGGTGCCGGGCTCGATACCGCCGGTATCCACCAGGCTGAAGGTACGGCCGCACCACTCGCAGTCGCCGTAGATGCGGTCACGGGTCACACCGGGGGTATCCTCCACAATGGAGGTCCGGTGTCCCGTCAATTTATTGAAGAGCATGGACTTTCCCACATTGGGCCGGCCAACAATGGCCACCAGGGGTTTTGCCATGAGAACCACTCCTTTCGATTATCTCATCTATATATTATGACACAGAATCCAGGGAAAATCAACTGATTCCACAACATCGTCATCCAAAATCAAACAGAACACCATTCTGACAGGGATTTCCCGGAATTTGATTCATGCCAGGCACGGTACGAACGGAAGACCGCCAGTACATCTCCCCCGAAATGATTTACGATTTGATGCACAGCAAGGAAACTCCGCCAGTATTCAAAAAAGATACTGGCATAATCCCCGGAATAGGTTTCCTTTCCAAATTCCTCCAGAGAATGGTTTCCATACCGGGGTGTCAGCAAGGCCACGATCTTCTGATTGATCTCCAATTCCCTTTGGTATTGGTCCGGACTTAGAAAATACCGGCGGCTGATATACTCCACCATACCCTCTTCAAACCAGATTCCAGTTCCATCGTCCTCATCAAAATCATCCGGAAACAACTCACTGTGATGGGCCAGTTCATGACCAAGAATCTGAAGAATATGGCTTTCTGTCAGTTCGTTTTCGTAATAGGTCAGCAGATCTTCCACATGATCCAGGCCATCCAACTGATGCCGGTAGATTTCGCTCCATACTTCCCGGTCCGGAGTCATCACAACACGGTATTCATTAGTATATGCCGGAACCGGAATATCGCTGATTAGTTCCGTCGCCGTTTCACGATTGGTCAAAACAATGGTACGGGGAAGCTCCCGGACCTGGTATTCCCGTGCGAGGAAGCAAATATAGGAATACAAACGCTCCCGAACGGATTCGGAAAAGCGGCTGTATTTCTCCAGCTCCGCTTCATTTTGAACCGCGTAAACAAACTTCATAGGCGTCTCCTTATTTTCACGGGTTCGATAACCCGGGACAGAGCATCAACGCAAAATTTTAGGCACAAACAGGAAAAAGAGGAAGGCAAGTTGCCTTCCTCTGCGCTTTCGCTTTTCCTGCCTTAGTCAGCCTTGGCAGCCAGGACCTGACGGCCATTGTAAGAACCGCAAGCCTTGCAAGCTCTGTGAGGCATGACGGGCTCACCGCACTTGGGGCAAACCGCAACGCTGGGAGCAGACAGCTTCCAGTTACCGCCACGGCGCTTATCGCGACGGGCCTTGGACACTTTACACTTAGGAACAGCCATGGATGACACCTCCTTGGTAGAACTGCTTTTTAGACAGCATCATTAGATTTTACTTATCGAGAAGCTGCCGTAAAGCAGCAAAACGGGGATCCAGCTCCTTCTGGCAACCACAGGGTCCATCGTTCAGGTTCTTGCCGCAGCGGCAGCACAGACCCGCACAATCTTCCTTGCACAGCAGTTTGGAATCCATGTTCAGCACGAACACCGTGCGGATGATGTCCTCCAAATCGGCGCTGTCTCCCTCCAGAGGGAATACCCACTCATCTTCGTTCTCTTCGTTGCTCAGCTCCGTGACCAGGACCACATCAATGGGAATATCCTCATGGCGGTCAAAGTCAGCGGCGCACCGGTCGCACACACCGTGGATGGTGGTGGTGATCCGCCCGGTCATTACCAGCACACCCGCCGTATTGCGGACGACGCCGGAAGCCAGGACCGGTTCACTGACCGGATAGCAGGTGCCAAACAGAAGATCACTCAGATCAATACTGGCAGAGAACGGAACCGATGCCCCGGGCGTTTCGATTATCTTGGAAAGGTCCAGTCGCATAGTATCCCCCTCTTCGCAGTCATGCCTAGATATTATAGCTGGTTTCCCCCAATTTGTCAAACATTATTTTCAGAAATTTTGTGCTTTTCCGAAAGAAAAATCACATTATGTTGTGGTTGCCTTCTGTCGTATCGGTTCTATTTGTCCACAGCGGGACATACCATAAACCAAACCGCGGCAGGAGCTTCCCCTCCTGCGAAACAAGGAGGATGGCTATGGATAATATTTACGAGATCATTTCCACCCGGACCGGCGGCAACATTTATGTGGGCGTCGTGGGTCCGGTGCGGACCGGAAAATCAACGCTGATCAAGCGGATCATGGAAACCCTGGTAATCCCCAACATTGAGGATCCCTATCGCAGGGAACGGGCCCGGGATGAGCTTCCCCAAAGTGGCTCCGGCAGGACCATTATGACTTCCGAGCCCAAGTTTGTACCGGAGGAAGCGGTGGAGATCCACCCTGACGGGAAAGCAGCCCTCCGGGTGCGGATGATTGATTCCGTGGGATATATGGTAGCGGGGGCTGCGGGAGCCGAAGAGGACGGCGTTCCCCGGATGGTCACCACTCCCTGGTATGACCATGAGATCCCCATGACTCAGGCGGCGGAGCTGGGGACCAAAAAGGTTATGGAGGAGCACTGCACCGTGGGATTGGTGGTCACCACCGACGGTACCGTCACGGATATCCCCCGGCAGGATTACACAGAAGCGGAAGCCCGGGCTATCCGGGATATGCAGGCCACGGGCAAGCCCTTCCTGGTAGTCATCAATTCCAGGGAGCCCGAGGGAGATGCCGCCAGAACGGTCCGGGACCGGATCCTGGCCGATTTTGGAATCCACAGCCACATTGCCGACTGCCAGGCCCTGGATGAGCAGGATGTGCGTACTCTGCTGCTGGAGCTTCTGTACGCATTCCCCATGAGCCAGCTTCTGGTCCATCTGCCCCGGTGGATGGATGCCCTGGATCCCGCACATCCGGTGAAGGCCGGTCTGTGCGCCGCGCTGCTGGAGCTGGCAGAGGAAATCAAAACCCTTGGCTCTGCCGAGGCCCTTTTGGCAAAGCTCCGGGAGCTGGACCAGGTTCAGGATCTGATGATCCGGGCGGTGGATCTGGCCACAGGAACCGTTTCCTGCGCTCTGAGCTTCCCGGAGAGCCTGTTCTACAGCATTCTGTCCAGCCAGGCCGGTATGACCATTGAAAACGACAGCCAGCTTCTGGCTTTGCTGACGGAGCTGTCCGCTGTCAAGCGGGAGTACGACAAGATCGCTGACGCGCTTTCCTCCGTAAAAGCCACGGGCTACGGCATCGTCATGCCCACGGCAGAGGAAATGAAGCTGGAAGCGCCGGAGCTGCTGCGAAAAGGCACCACCTATGGTGTCAAGCTCCGGGCCGGGGCACCGTCCATCCACATGATCCGGGTGGACATCGACACGGAAATTACCCCCATGGTGGGGGACGAAAAACAGTCCCAGGACCTGATCGCCTATCTGGGCGGCGAATCCGCCGACAAGCTGTGGGAAAGCAATATTTTCGGAAAATCCGTCTATGCCCTGATCCAGGACGGCTTGACCTCCAAGCTGGTCCGGACACCGGAGGAAGTCCGGAGCAAATTCCGGGGCAGTCTGACCCGGATCGTAAACGAAGGTGCCACAGGTTTGATCTGTTTGATCCTGTAAAATCTTGACACGCAGAATAAAACGATATACAATATAAATACTAAAACATACATAGGAGGATACTGCCATGGCTGTTAAGAAGACCGACATCATCTGGAAGGACCGGAAGCGCTTTCTGGGACTGCCCCTGAGCTTTACCCGCTATTCCCTGTCCGATGACCGCCTGTTCGTTTCCATCGGCTTCCTGAATATTCACGACGAAGAGGTTCTGCTCTACCGCATCCGGGATATCAACACCAGCCGGACCCTGTGGCAGCGGCTGTTCGGCGTAGGCACCGTGACAGTTGTCTCCTCCGACAAAAGCCTGCCCACCATCGTGCTAAAGAACATTAAGGATCCAATGGATGTCAAGGAGCTGCTCCACGAGCAGGTGGAAGCCATGAAGATCCGCCGCCGTGTCCGGGTAGGCGAGATCATGGCCAGCGGCTATGACGAAAACGCCGACGATGACGAGTTTGACGATTCCGACCTGGACGACGATTTTGAATAAGCTTGCAGCCTGCCGCGTTTTTCGTGGCAGGCTGTAATTTTTTGAAATTATTTTCTCCATTCTCTTTACCCCAGCGGAAAAACGTGGTAATATATAAAATAACCCATTTTATCCCGGAGGTTCCTCTATGAAAATTGCTTCCTTAGAAAAGGACAAACACGACTACCTTCTGGCCGCGTTTTCCATTCCGTTTTTCGGAATGTGTATCTTAATGATGATCCGGGGCTTTGAGCCCTTTGGCAGCACCTCCATGCTCTATTCCGATATGTATCACCAATACTATCCCTTCTTTGTGGATTTTCGGGAGGCCCTGCTGTCCGGAGAAAATATGCTCTGGAGCTGGAGCGTGGGCATGGGTATGGATTACCTGGGCCTGATCTCCTACTATCTTGCAAGCCCTTTGAATCTGCTAAGCGTACTGATTCCCGAGGAATTCCTTCTGGAGTATTTCTCCATTCTGCTTCCCATCCGTATGGGCCTGGCCAGCTTGTTCTTCGCCATTTTCCTGAAGGGCATCTTCCATCGCAACGATCTTTCCATTGCCCTTTTCGGCTCTTTCTACGGTATGTGCGCCTGGGCTATGGGCTACCACTGGAATCTTATGTGGATGGATACCTTCGCCCTGCTGCCACTTGTTGTTTTGGGCATGGTGTATCTGCTGCGGGACAAGAAATTCATCCTCTACACCGTAACTCTGTTCCTGTCCATCTATTCCAACTATTATGTAGGCTTCTTCACCTGCCTGTTCATTTTCATTCTGTTCTTCCTGTATCAGATCTGCCGCTGGCAGGGCTTCAAACGGTTCTTCCTGGACCTGTGCCGCATTGCGGTGTTCTCCCTGCTGGCCATCGGCATGACCCTGGTGCTGGAGCTGCCGGCTCTGGCAGCCCTGCAGAATACCCATTCCAGCGTCAATAGCTTCCCTTCCACCTTTATGCTGAACATCGCCAGCGAACACACCTGGGAAGGTCTGCTGGATGCCATGCGTCAGGTAGCCGGCAACATGGGCGGCGGCATTTCTCCCAATTTCAAGGCATCCGAGGGTCTGCCCAACATTTACTGCGGTGTGGGTACCGTCGTACTGGCGTTTTTGTTCCTGACTGCCAAGCAGGTGAAATTCCGGGACAAGCTCTGTTCCGTTGCGTTGCTGCTGTTCCTCAATGCCAGTTTCGTCATTCGCCAGCTTGACTATATTTGGCACGGCTTCCACTTCCCCAATATGATTCCCTACCGGTTCAGCTTCCTGTACAGCTTCGTGCTGCTGTATATGGCCTACCGGGCCTATCTGCTCCACCGCAGCTTCAAACCCTGGCAGTATGTGGTAGCCGGTCTGCTGTCCGTTGGGGTCCTGGCCTGCTCCAGGGATCTGGTTACCACGGCGGCTGTCAGCCTTTACGATGTGCTGCCCTTCGCCAAGAACTTTGGGTTAGAGGACATTCACCTGGCAAATTTCCGCCATTTCGTGTTCTACAATGCCATTGCCCTGGGGCTGTATCTGCTGACCTTCTTTCTGGGCCTCAAGCGGATCCGGGGCCACCGGGACGCGGGACCTGAAATCCAGAAACGGGTGGTCCTGCGGCAGATCAGCCACCGCAACAGCGCGGTGATGACCCTTGCTGCGGTCATGGCCATTGAGTTGGGCATGAACCTGGCCACCTTCGGCATCAGCTTCGGCGGCACCAATGTGAGCAACTATCCCCGGGGCACCAGCTATGCCGCTTCCATGATCCGTTACATGGAAGAACGGGAGACTGACACCCTGTTCTACCGGGCGGAAGTCACCCACTCCCAAACCCTGAACGACGGCGCTCTGAACGGCTACAACGGCATCACCACCTTCACAAGCTCCGCCAATGTCCGAACCACCCAGTTCATGCAAGGTCTGGGCTATGCCGCCCAGAACAACTATAACCGTTATCTCTGGGAGGAAAGCTCTCCCATCGCTAACCTGTTCCTGAATCTGAAATATATGATCGAGCGGGATGGCGACGTGGAATCGAACCCCTATTTTGAAGAAATCCATCATTACGGGGATGTGTATCTGCTGGAAAACAAGGCTTATCTGCCCCTGGGCTTCCTGGCGAATAACCAACTGGCCAATGTGGACCTCCCGCTGTCCGGCAATCATTTTGAAAGCCAAAACGAGCTGATGGAAGCAGCCACGGGCATCTCCGGAGAATACTGGTTCCCCGTGGCCTACAGCGCCCTGGACATCAACTCCAAGACCGCCAAGCTGTCCGCCATCTCCAACCACGGAACCTGCTCCTACAGCACCGAGAACGCCGATACCGTCAACTACACCTATACCATGAGTCAGAGCGGATTCCTTTGTGTGGACCTGAACCTGCCCAAGCGCAACAGCTTCACCGTCTACCTCAACGGCACCGCCCTGTTTACCGAATCCATCGCCCTGCCCCAGATGATGTCCATCTGTCAGGTAGAGCCTGGAGATGTGGTAGAGATCCGGTTCAAGTGCGGCGCCAACGAAAAAAGTTCCCTGAGCACCAAGGCTTACCTGCTGGACGAAGCCCTTTTCTGGCAGGCCTACGATGTGCTGGCTGATGCCACGCTTGAGCTGACGGAATTCTCCACCACCTATGTGGAGGGCACCATCGAAGCCAACCGCAACGGATTACTCTACACCTCCATCCCCCAGGACGGCAACTGGAACGTGACCGTAGACGGTCAGGCTGTGGAGCCCGTGCTTGTGGGCAAGGTTATGATCGGCGTTCCCCTGACCCAAGGCAGCCATACCGTCAGCTTCACCTACCGAAACCGGGCCTTTGAAATCGGCGGAACCATCGCCCTGGTGTGTCTTGTGATCTTCGTGGCACTGATCCTGGTGTGTTATAAGCCTTCCCTGAAAAAAGGGCGGTATCACAAAACCTGATTCCGGAAACGCGAATTGAAGGAGATGCCCTATGCTGAACGAACTCCAAACAGAACCCGCTGTCCGGCGTCACCAACTACTGATGAACAGTTTCCTGGAGCTTCTGCGACACAAGCCATACAATCAAATCTCCGTTGCCGATATTTGTCGGAAATCAAGCATTCCCCGTCGGACCTTTTATCATTACTTTGAAAACAAGGATGCTTTGATGGATGCCATCATCAAGGACCTTATGCTGGCATGCAATCTGGCCTCCATGTTTGATTTTTCTTCCGGCACTGAGGCACTCAAACAATCTCTGCTCCGGTTTTTCCGGTTCTGGTACGGCAAAAACCAGGAGATTCTGGGCCTGCTGCTGCAGAACGGCCTGGAATCCAGATTGACAAAATTCGCGCTGAAATTGGCCCAGGAGGAACACATCGGACGCTCCTGCCCCACACAGCAAAAATTTCCCTCCGAAAAAATCAAAAGCATACTGCTGGCTTCCAGTTTTTTCGCCATACTGGCCTATTGGATTTCCAATAACTGTCAGGAGTCTCCCGAAGAAATGGCAGAATATGTGACTAATTACCTTTCCAACCCCATCTATCCATCGCAAAAATAAGATTCCCAAAGACTGCCTTGTGATTTTGCACAAGGCAGTTTTGTTTCTTTTTTGTTTCAGTGACACACATGTGCAAATGTGCCCCTGTACAACTGTGACACCCTGCAATATAATTAGTACGGTTATATCTATATTAACAGGAGGAATCCCCCATGGCAAAGCCGTACAAAGAAGAGAAAAAAGCCTATAAGCGCGCCAAGCGTAAGCTTGTGACCCGGTGGAAGGTTCCCGGCATCATCTGCCTGGTCCTTGCCCTGATCCTGGCCCCCGTCACCGTCGCCCTCGGAATGTTTGACAACACCGTTGCCTTGTTTACCGGTGCATACTTCTGGGAGCTTGTGGACGAGGACCCCAACGCCAAGTATTTCACCTCTGACTTCGCCACTGCCGAAGACCGGCTGAACCGCGGCTACGAGCTGGTCAAGCAGGTGGAAGGCGAAGGCGCCGCCCTGCTGCTGAACAACAACAATGCCCTGCCCCTGGGCCAGGGTGCCAAGGTCAGCCTGTTCTCCACTTCCTCTGTGAATGTGGTTTATGGCGGCACCGGCTCCGCCAACGTGGACGCGTCCAAGGCGGACAATCTCCGTTCTGCCCTGGAAAAGGTGGGTGTCACCGTCAACCCCACTCTGTGGGACTTCTACCTGACCGGTGAAGGCAGCGCTTACACCCGGGTCTCCGGCGGCTTTACCGGCAGCTCCGCCGTGGGTGAAGCCCCCTGGAGCGTTTATACCGACGATGTGAAGAACAGCGTCTCCGCCTACGGCGATGCCGCCATCGTAACCTTCTCTCGCGTCGGCGGTGAGGGTGCCGATCTGGACTTCATCTCCACCAACTACCTGGCTCTGGACGCCAACGAAAAGGAAATGATGGAAAACCTTGCCGCCATGAAGAAAGCCGGCACCATCAAGAAGATCATCGTCCTGATCAACACCTCCAACCCCCTGCAGGTGGATTTCCTGAAGAACAACGAGTATGATGTGGACGCCTGCCTGTGGATCGGCGGCGTGGGCATCACCGGCATCAACGGCGTGGCTGAGATCCTCACCGGCAAGATCAATCCCTCCGGCGGTCTGGTAGATACCTACTGCTACGACAACTACTCCAGCCCCGCCATGAAGAACGCCGTTCCCACCACATACGCCGGTGACACCTCCCGGATCCCCACTGATGCCAGCACGTATATCATCTATCAGGAAGGTATTTATGTGGGTTACAAGTACTATGAGACCCGCTATGAAGACTACGTCATGGGCACCGGCAACGCCGGCGATTACGCCTACGGCAACGATGTGGCCTTCCCCTTCGGTTACGGCCTGAGCTATACCACCTTCGAGTTCAGCAATATGTCCATGAACTACGATAAGGCCACCACCTCCTACACCATCAATGTCACCGTCACCAACACCGGCGATGTGGCCGGCAAGCAGACTGTGGAGATCTATGTCTCCAGCCCCTACACCCAGTATGACATTGAAAACGGTGTGGAAAAGGCCTCCGTTTCCCTGGTTGGTTTCGAAAAGACCGACATTCTGCAGCCCGGCGCTTCTCAGGTCCTGACCATTACCGTGGACGGCGATGATGTGGCCAGCTATGATGCCAACGGCGCCAAGACCTACATTCTGGATGCCGGTGACTACTACTTCACCGCTGCTGCCGATGCCCACAACGCCGTGAACAACGTTCTGGCCGCCAAGGGCTACTCCCCCGCCAATACCGACGGCCGCATGGATGCCGAGGGAAATGCCGATCTGGTCGCCGTCTGGAACAACCCCACGCTGGACACCACAACCCATGCCGTCAGCGATAACGGCACCGCTATTACCAACAAGCTTTCCGATGCCAACCTGAATCTGAACGACAATGTCTCCGAGAAGATCACTTACCTGACCCGGAACGACTGGACCGGCACCATGCCCAAGAGCCCCGTTCAGCTCACCCTGACTGAAGGTCTGATTGCCGACCTGCAGAACGTTCAGTATGACCCCGCCGACCATCCTGCCGCAGCCATGCCCACCCTGGGTGCCAAGAACGGCCTGAAGCTCTATGACATGATCGGTCTGGACTTCGATGATCCCAAGTGGAACACCCTGCTGGATCAGCTCACCTTCGACGAAATGGTTTCCCTGATTGGTGATGCCTTCCACTGGCATATGCCCGTGGAATCCATCCAGGCTCCCGGTACCCGTGATGAAAACGGCCCTCAGGGTCTGACCGTCACCCTCTTCGGCTCCGCCCTGGGCGTAGAAACCACTGCTCTGACCTCCGAGGATGTGCTGGCTGCAACCTGGAATAAGGAACTGGTTGAGGATATGGGCAACATCGTTGGCAACGACTGCCTGGTTGCCGGCGTGGCCACCCTCTATGGCCCCGGCGCCAACACCCACAGAACTCCTTATGCAGGCCGTAATTTCGAGTACTACTCCGAAGACGGCTACCTGTCCTCCGCCATTGGCCGTGCCGAAGTCACCGGCATCGAAGGCAAGGGCGTTCATGTGGTTATGAAGCACTTCGCTCTGAACGACACCGAGCAGGACCGCATTGGTCTGGGTGTGTGGCTCAATGAGCAGTCCGCCCGTGAAATCTATCTGAAGGCCTTCCAGGGCGCTCTGGAGTCCTCTCAGGCCGGCGGCAACGGCGTTATGATGGCCTATACCCGCTGGGGCACCCAGTGGTCCGGTGCAAACCGCAACCTGGTCACCGGTATCCTGAAGGAAGAGTGGGGCTGCAATGGTATGCAGATCACCGATAACGTGCTGACCCAGTACGTCAACGGTGTGGACGGCGTTATGGCCGGCACCACTACCTATGACTCCATGATGGCCTTCTATATCACCGATCAGCTCCCGCTGTATGAAAATGATCCCATCGTGGTCAGCGCCATGCGGGAAGCCTGCCATCAGAACCTGTACGCCATCGCCAATTCCTGCGGCATGAACGGTGTTGGTCCCAACACCACCATCAAGGTTACCGAGCCTCTGATCATTGTTGCGCTGCGGACCATGGCCATCGTCTTCGGCATCGCATCCATCCCCTGCATCGTTATGTGGGTCCTGGGCACCGCAAAGCTGAAGAAGACCGAGGAATACAAGGTCTATAAGGAAGCCAAGGCCGCCTACAAGGCTTCCAAGAAAAAGTAACCCCCAGCTCTCCTCCTGCTAAACCTTCGGGTTTGGCTGCAAAATCGCCCCGTCCGGCAACGGACGGGGCATTTTCCTATATTCTCGTAAAACGAGAGTCTTTTCTCTGCCCTCAAACTGGACAACAATCACCCGATCAGCTATAATGAAACTACAAACCACAGGGAGGTGTTCGCATGACGACTGGACAACGAATCGCTGCCGCAAGAAAAGCCAAAGGACTCACGCAAAAACAGCTGTCAGCGCAGCTCAGCGTTTCTGACAAGGCTGTAAGTCGCTGGGAGCGGAACGAATCCGAGCCGGACATCCAAAGTCTGGTTACACTTTCCGAGGTTCTCGGAACCACCGTAGACGCTCTGATAACAGATCAAAAAGCCTCTGATATTCCAATCCACGACACCGTGAATCAACCCGTACCTTTCCTCCGTCCCATAATGATCGCTGTGTTTGGTTCCCTGCTTTCCATAATATTTGCAACTATCATTGACCCGATTATCCCGGGTGGAAACTGGGGCTACCTTCCTTTTATTCTATGTTCTTTCTCATCGCTCATGCTTGTACTTTCGCAGCCGAACGAAACCGCATTCATCACGGTCAAACACAAAATATGGTACGCAATCATTCTGATTTTCCTGGCCGCATTTACACTGCCTGCTGCCTTTTCAACAGACTTCATCTCCATAATCGGTCTCGGTGTATTACTGGCAGAAATTGCTTTTGTCCTGTCCATAGGAATCTACTGGTATTTGATCACACCAATCCTGATCCGCAGGAATTTGCTTCCGGATCAACCGGATCATGCCAAATTGAGAAAGACCACTTCATTCCTGTACATTCTCGCCCTAATGTTTTGCATTTATGTCGGTCTGGCCGCAGGTTTCTACGAGGAAATATACATGGTTGCCGCAGCCTTCTTAACAGTACCAATCACGATCCTGACCGCACTGCTCTATCGGAAAGCTAAAAAATGAAGAAACGCAACTCCCCGTTCGCCTGAACAGGGAGTTGCTTTTATATATACACTATCATCATGAAATTGGATCAAATTTTTCCGTCAGCTTGTCAAGCTTCTCAATGAACCATGAAATCAGTCTACCGGCAGCTAGCATGATAACAGAAATGAGTAAACCTGCAGACAGGTCTCCGATTATTTCCCTGTAGTCGGGAAAAGTAAAGTGACTGGAAGATAAAAAATGTGCCAATCTATATGTCAAACATGGAAACAGCATATGCCCCAAGCCAAATAACACAACAGTCTGTAATCTATACTTCCGCCAGCAGTTCAGCAAGCCAACAACAAGAGAAGCTACACCGGTCAAAATATACAAGCCGAGACCGTTAAAGACGATTCCAAAAAACAACGCCCAAGAATTGCCAAACACAGCACCGGAATAAAAACATAAAATCATCAAAAGATACACGGATAGATAGCTAGTCAACACCAATCGTTCATAGAGTCTAGTCCCTTCAACAACAGTTTCTGCCTCACCGGAAATAACTACTTCCTCTGATGTATGTTCCGTACCCAATAAATCATCAAGGCACACAGAATATACCTCAGCCAAAAGCTGTGCTTGCGAAATATCAGGCCTTGTTTTGTCATTCTCCCAGTTGGAAAGGGTTTGTCTGGAGATCCCTAATGCATCGGCGGCCTCTTCCTGCGTCAATCCAGATTTCATTCTCGCAGCAGCAAGTTTTCTACCAAGTTCCATTCATAATACCTCCTTCGAAATATCCTGTACAAGCATCCTAACAAAAAACAATAATGTTGTCAATCAAATTACTTTGACAAATGAATTTTACAGGATGTAAAAAGATTTTGACAGAGCAAAATTGTAAGTAGAATCCAGAAATTGGAGGACATAGAACTCAGATAATACAAAAAACCTCAACCGCAGACAAAAAAGCCCCAACCTTTCGGTTCAATGTCATTAAGTTAAGAAAAGCTGGATCTCACAGAAATGAGGGATCCAGCTTTTTCGTAACAATTTTAGAAATAATGCTTGACAAAGGAGAAAAAATGTGCGGCCTTTTTGCTAATTGCGATTAGCAAAAAGGCCTTT
>JAFVWL010000011.1 GCA_017501695.1 Oscillospiraceae bacterium | reverse complement strand
TATCTTAGCGAGTTCTGCTATCGATTCAATCGCAGAAAGTTCCATGGTGCCATTTTTGACCGTCTGTTGGTTGCTATCGCTCGATAACTATATTTTGTGGTCTGCTTATTAAAGCCGATAACCACAACTACAATTTATCTTCCCTTTTCTTCCGGAAAAGCCATTGATTATTTGTAATTTTATGCTATTATTATAATGTATGAGTATGCGCCTGGAGTAAACCGGGCAAAAACAACGTTAATAATATAATGTATATATAAGGAGTAAGACATGATCACAGTTTCTAATCTCGGTATGCAGTTCGGCGGCCAGTGGCTGTTCCAGCACGTGGACCTGCAGTTCCTGCCCGGCAACTGCTACGGAATCATCGGCGCCAACGGTGCGGGCAAGTCCACCTTCCTGCGGATTCTCACCGGTGAGCTGGACTCCACCACCGGCAGCATCTCCATCGATGCGGACAAGCGGGTATCCGTTCTGAAGCAGAACCAGAACGCCTATGACGAGTATTCCATCATGGACACCGTCATCATGGGCAACCGGCACCTGTACGACTTGATGAAGGAAAAGGACGCCATCTACGAAAAACCCGATTTCTCCGATGAGGACGGTCTGCGGGCCGCAGACCTGGAAGCCGAGTTCGCGGAGATGGGCGGCTGGGAAGCTGAGTCCGACGCCTCCCGCCTGCTCCAGGGTCTGGGCATCGGCACCGAGCTGCACTATGATATGATGGCCGCCACGGACCCCCGTCTGAAGGTCAAGGTCCTGCTGGCCCAGGCCCTGTTCGGCAATCCCGACATCGTCATGCTGGACGAGCCCACCAACAACCTGGACATTGAAGCCATCAACTGGCTAGAGGATTTCCTGCTGGACTTCCCCGGCATGGTCATCGCCGTCAGCCACGACCGCCACTTCCTGAATACCGTCTGCACCCACACCGTGGATATCGACTACGGCAAGATCAAGATGTATGTGGGCAACTACGACTTCTGGTACGAGTCCTCCCAGATGGTCCAGGCCATGATCCGCAACAAGAACAAGCGGAACCAGGAAAAGATTGAGGAGCTGCAGCTGTTCATCCAGCGGTTCTCCGCCAACAAGTCCAAGGCCAAGCAGGCTACCGCCCGCCGCAAATTGCTGGACAAGCTGACGGTTGAAGAGATGCCCTGCTCCACCCGCCGGTATCCCTTCGTGGGCTTCATGCCCGAGCGGGAGCTGGGCAAGGATGTGCTGACTGTCAAGGATGTTTCCGTCACCGTTGACGGCGAGAAGCTCCTGGACAAGGTCTATTTCTCCGTGGGCCGCACCGACAAGATCGCTTTTGTGGGCGAAAACGAGAAGGCTCAGACTGCCCTGATGCAGATCCTCATGGGTGAGCTGGAGCCCGACGAGGGCAGCATCAAGTGGGGTGTTTCCACCATCCGCAGCTACCTGCCCAAGGACAACACCGAATATTTCGAGGGCAACAAGATGGAGCTGGTGGACTGGCTGCGCCAGTACTCCGTGAAGAAGGACGATGTATATCTCCGGGGCTTCCTGGGCCGGATGCTGTTCAGCAACGAGGATGTGTTCAAGCCCGTGGATGTGCTGTCCGGCGGCGAGAAGGTCCGCTGCATGCTCTCCAAGATGATGCTCTCCGGTGCCAATGTGGTGCTGCTGGACCAGCCCACCAACCACCTGGACATGGAATCCATCCAGGCCGTGAACAAGGGTCTGGAAGCCTTCTCCGGTGTGGTGCTGCTGGCCTCCCACGACCATGAGCTGCTGACCTCCACCTGCAACCGGGTCATCGCCTTCCAGCCGGACGGCACCATTGTGGACCGCTACGGCACCTACGACGATTACCTGGAGTGGATGGCACAGAATAAGCAGGAGAAATAATATGAAAAAAATCTTAGACATCATCACCGAAAAGATGCAGCAGGCATTTGCAGATGCCGGCTATGACGCGTCTTTTGGCCGGGTCACGGTCTCCAACCGGCCGGACCTGTGCGAATATCAGTGCAACGGTGCCCTGGCTGCCGCCAAGCAATATAAATGTGCCCCCATTCTGATCGCCAAGGCTGTGGCAGAAAAGCTGGATGCCAAGGACTACTCCCTGGTGGAGGCTGTCATGCCCGGCTTCATCAACCTGAAGCTCAGCGACGCTTTCTTGGTGGAGTATCTGCGCGCCATGCGGGAGGCTCCCGATTTCGGTGTGGAGAAAATCGGCGCAGGCAAGACCATCGTGGTGGACTACGGCGGTGCAAACGTAGCAAAGCCCCTGCACATCGGCCACCTGCGGCCCGCCATCATTGGCGAGGCTCTGAAGCGGCTGCACAAGTATCTGGGGTATGAGACCATCGGCGATGTACACCTGGGTGACTGGGGATTGCAGATGGGCCTGATCATCGCGGAGCTCCAGGAGCGGCAGCCGGACCTGCCTTATTTCGACCCCGCGTTCACCGGGGAGTATCCTGCGGAAGCTCCCTTCACCGTGGACGAGCTGGAGGAGATCTATCCCACCGCCTCCGGCAAGAAAAAGGATCCCGAATTTTCCCATAAGGCCCACCAGGCTACCCTGGAACTGCAGCAGGGCCGCCGGGGCTACCGGGCCCTGTGGCAGCACATTCTGAATGTTTCCGTGGCAGACCTGCGGAAAAACTACGACAATCTGGATGTGCATTTTGAAAAGTGGCTGGGTGAAAGCGACGCTGACCCCTATATCCCCCTCATGGTGGAGGACCTGAAGGCCCGGGGCATCGCCGTTCAGAGTGAGGGTGCCTGGGTCATCCCCGTGGCTGAGGAAGGCGACAAGAAAGAAGTGCCTCCCATGATCCTGATCAAATCCGACGGCTCCGCCATCTATGCCACCACGGACCTGGCTACCCTGGTCCAGAGGACGCGGGACTGGAACCCGGACAAGATCCTCTACGTCACCGACAAGCGGCAGAACCTGCACTTCGAGCAGGTGTTCCGTGCTGCCCGGAAGAGCGGCATCGTGGGTGCAAATACCGAGCTGGAGCATGTGGGCCATGGCACCATGAACGGCAAGGACGGCAAACCCTTCAAGACCCGGGACGGCGGTGTGCTCCGGCTGGAGCAGCTCATCGCCGATATGGTGGACTTCGTCCGGGCCAAGGTGGTGGAGAACAAAATCGTGGAGGAATCCGCCGTGGAGGATACCACCCGGAAGATCGCCCTGGCTGCCCTGAAGTACGGCGACCTGAGCAATCAGCCCACCAAGGACTACAACTTCGACCTGGAGCGATTCGCCGCCTTTGAGGGTAACACCGGCCCCTATATCCTGTACACCATCGTCCGGGTCAAGTCCATCCTGAGCCGCTACGGTGCCTGGGAACATCTGCGCATTCAGGCTCCCGCCAATGCCCAGGCCAAGGACCTGATGCTTGCCATTACCAAGTTCGGTCCCACCCTGGAGGCCGCCCTGAAGAGCGCCGCCCCCAACCTGATCTGCGCCTATATCTACGAGCTGGCAGGCTGTGTCAACAAGTTCTATCACGAGACTCCCATCCTCAAGGAGGAAAACGAGGAGCTCAAGGCAGGCCATATCGCCCTGATCGGTCTTGCCAAGGACATTCTGGAGCAGTCCATCGCCCTGCTGGGCTTCGCCGCCCCGGAGAAAATGTAATATCGCGGCAAATGCCCCGGTCCTTTCGGACCGGGGCACCGCTGTTTTATAGGGAATTACTTCTTGATCTGATTCAGAGCCTGGTTCAGAGCCAGCTTGGCAGCCATGGAAACGGCATCGCCGGCCATCTTCAGGGCATCGCTCAGGCGCATATTCCGCATGAAGGACATCATCTCGGGGCTCATTTCGCCCATGCTGGACATCATGGCGTTGCCGCTCATGAACTGCTGCATCAGGCCGCCCAGGATCTTGGCGGTTTCGGGATGGTCCATCAGGGCACCCATCTTGTCCTTGATGGAGAAGGCATCCTTGGGATACTTGAAGGCCTTCTTCATAGCCACCAGCTCGGGGTCATCAAACCAGTTGACGCCCTGGTTGCCGTCGGGCAGGTCGTAGGAATAGTCATGCTCGGCCACGCCCTGGAGGGTGACGGTATTGGCCCGGACATCGCCGGCATAGGCGGTGATCACGTTCTCGCCGTCCACCACCACGTTCTCAAAGACGATCATGTGGTCCACAGCCTTCTTGGTGGCGACATCCGCACCGTTGACCACCAGGGTGACCTGGTCGCAGTTGGTGTAGACGATGACATTCCGCTCGGCCTCAGGTCCCCGGTTGACGAACCGGCCGCCGGAGACGAAGATCATGGGCTCGGGATTCCACCATGCCTTATAAATATAGAAGGCATCCTTCTTGATCTTCCGGTCGTAGGTGACCAGGCCCTTGTTGTTACGGCCCTGGACGCCGCCCTCGTTCCGGGCATCGGCGGCAAAGTCGAAGCAGTTCCACTGGTGGGTGGCCCACAGGTAGGGACGCTGGGCGAAGGTCTTCAGCATTTCCTGATGGTAGTGGTTGGCGTACTCCTCGGTGTAGTCATGGTTCTCCGGCTCGGCAGAGTGCCAGGTCAGGATATTCTCAGCACCGTACTCGGAAACGCCCAGGCACTTATCGGGATGCATGGCGTGGAACTTGTCCAGCCAGGGACCGTTGTCCTCCACCTCGCCGCCGTACCAGCCGAAGTAGTGGTTGTAGGACACCACATCGGTGATGAAGTTGTGCTCGGAGTCCATAGGAGTCATAGAAACCTGGGCCATGGTAGTCAGGCGGCTGGGGTCCATGCCCTTGGCCAGCTCATGCAGGTCCCGCAGGTTCTGGCGCAGGTCCTCCCGGTCCACGCCAATGAGGATCTCGTTGGAGATGCCCCAGAAGCAGATGGCGGGGTGGTTGTAGTTCTGGGCCACCAGCTCGGTCATCTGAGAGATGGTGTTCTCATAGGCCTCCTGGGTGGGGATGAACTGGGAGATGAAGGGGATCTCCGCCCACAGGACGAAGCCGGCCCGGTTGCACAGCTCATAGAAATACTGGTCGTGCTGGTAATGGGCCAGGCGGATGGTATTGGCACCCAGCTCCTTGATGATGGCCACATCCTCCTCGTGGTCGGCCTTGGAGATGGCCCAGCCCTTGTCCAGGCGGTCCTGGTGACGGGCAACACCGTGGAGCGGCACGTTCTTGCCGTTGAGCCAGAAGCCGGTGTTGGGGTCCACCCGGAAGGAGCGGTAGCCGTAGGTTACGGTGACCGTATCCAGGATCTCCTCACCGCTGAGGATGGCGGCTTCGCAGGTGTAGCAGTAGGGATCAGCCATGCCGTTCCACAGGTGGGGCTCCTTCACATCAATGAGCACATGGGCGTGATCCACGGCATCGGCATCGGCAGTGCCAACCACATTGCCCTCGGCATCCTTCAGCGTCACACGCAGAATGCAGCCCTCGGCATTGACGGGGAACAGATCCACGCGGGTCTTGCCCACATTGTGGGGGGTCACGAAGACGCCCTCGGTGCCGTCCAGCAGCAGGTCGAAGTGGGCATCGTTGACTTCCACGAAGTTCACATCCCGGTACAGGCCGCCGTAGAAGGTAAAGTCGGCGTTCTGGGGATAGATGTCGCTCTTGGCGTTGGTGACCACCACAGTCAGCACGTTGCCCTGGGGCAGCATGGCGGGGGTCAGGTCGTAACGGAAGGTAGAGAAGCCGCCCTTATGGGTACCCAGCTCCCGGCCGTTGCAGTAGACGGTGGCCACATGGTTGGCGCCCTGGAGCTCGATATACTGCTTCTTACCCTGGGTGGGGTTGGGCAGGTCGATCTCGTAGGTGCCGATGCCGCGCCAGTAATCGGCGCCGCCATCCTGGCCGTCCAGGGCGTTCCAGGTATGGGGCAGGGCCACAGTTTCCGGCATCTGGCCCAGCTTGGCAAACCGGGCGGCAGTCAGAAGTGTCTTCATTCTCATGTTAATATTGCTCCTTTCGTATTCAAGAGAGTGTCTATACTTTTCCTTAATAACTATAACATGGGCACAAAAGCCCGTCAAGAATGGCCTGTGTTTTTCAGCAGATTAGACAGTTTTCCACCAGGATTTTTTCATACGCCAGAAAAACCCGGACCCCGGGGGAAATTTGAAACATTTTTGCCCTTCCGGAAAAAACGGCCCAGATTTTGCCTCTTGCCCCGGGGGCCAACTTAGGCTATAATGGCTCCATCTGTGTTTCAGGAGGACTTACCTATGCATATCCACGGTCTTCAGAAAATGTCCATGGTGGACTATCCCGGCAAGATCGCCGCCACGGTTTTTGCCGGAGGCTGCAATCTGCGCTGTCCCTTCTGCCACAATGCCCTGCTGGTCACGGAGCTGTCCCAGTCCCCCCGGCTGGATACGGAGCAGGTCCTGGCCTTTCTGCGTTCCCGTAAGAACCTGCTGGACGCGGTGGTGCTCTCCGGCGGAGAACCCCTGCTGCAGAGTGACGCGGCAGATTTCCTGGCCCAGGTCAAGGCCATGGGCTTTCTGGTAAAGCTGGACACCAACGGCTGCTATCCCGCCGCCCTGAAGGAAATTCTGGACCGGAAGCTTGTGGATTATGTGGCTATGGACATCAAAAACACACCGGAAAAGTATGCCATCACCGTTGGGGTGCCGGACTTTGACCTGGCCCCGGTCCGGGAAAGTGTGGCGCTTCTGATGAACAGCGGCGTGGAGTATGAATTCCGGACCACGGTGGTCCGGCAGTTCCACACCGAGGCGGATATCCGGGCCATCGGCGGCTGGATTTCCGGCGCGAAGCAGTATTTTCTGCAGAATTTTGAAGATTCCGGTAACCTCATCGGCACAGGGATGTCCGGCTTTTCCGAGGAGGAAATAGCCGCGTTCCGGGATGCCGCGGCACCCTATGTGGGCTCCGCCGGTATCCGGGGATACTAAATATCCGGTTTGCGTCAAATCTTAGCCACAATATATTGTGTTTACCCTATTGACATTTTCACAAGATGTGGTAGAATAGGTCACGAACCGAAATGAACCAGCCACACCGGCCAAAAACTAAGGAGGCAAAATATATGTATCAGGTCGTAAAAAGAGACGGCGCTATCGCCGAATTCAATATCTCCAAGATCAGCCTGGCCATCACCAAGGCATTCCAGGCAACCAACAAGGAGTTCAACCCCGACATCATTGATCTGCTGGCCCTGCGCGTTACCGCGGACTACCAGAAGAAGATCAAGGAAGGCAAGATCACCGTGGAAGACATCCAGGACAGCGTGGAAGCCGTCCTGTCCGAGGCCGGCTACGCCGACGTGGCCAAGGCCTACATCCTGTACCGGAAGCAGCGGGAAAAGATTCGCAACCTGAAGTCCACCATGCTGGACTACAAGGCCCTGGTGGACAACTACCTGCAGGTGGCCGACTGGCGCGTGAAGGAAAACTCCACCGTCACCTACTCTGTGGGCGGTCTGATCCTGAGCAACTCCGGTGCCATCACCGCCAACTACTGGCTGTCCGAGATCTATGACAAGGAGATCGCCGATGCCCACAAGGCCGGTGACATCCACCTGCACGACCTGTCCATGCTCACCGGCTACTGCGCCGGCTGGAGCCTGAAGCAGTTGATCCAGCAGGGTCTGGGCATTCCCGGCAAGATCAACTCCGCCCCTGCCAAGCACCTGAGCACCCTGTGTAACCAGATGGTCAACTTCCTGGGCATCATGCAGAACGAATGGGCCGGCGCTCAGGCCTTCTCCTCCTTCGATACCTACCTGGCTCCCTTCGTCAAGGTGGACAACCTGAGCCAGGCCGATGTGAAGCAGTGCATCCAGTCCTTCATCTACGGTGTCAACACCCCCTCCCGCTGGGGCACCCAGGCTCCCTTCACCAACATCACCCTGGACTGGACCGTCCCCAAGGACCTGGAAGACCAGAACGCCATCATCGGCGGCAAGGAGATGGACTTCACCTACGGTGACTGCAAGAAGGAAATGGACATGGTCAACAAGGCCTTCATCGAGATCATGACCGAAGGCGACGCCACCGGCCGCGGCTTCCAGTACCCCATCCCCACCTACTCCATCACCCGGGATTTCGACTGGAGCGACACCGAGAACAACCGCCTGCTGTTCGAGATGACCGCCAAGTACGGCACTCCCTACTTCTCCAACTACATCAACTCCGATATGGAGCCCTCCGATGTGCGCTCCATGTGCTGCCGTCTGCGCCTGGACCTGCGTGAGCTGCGGAAGAAGTCCGGCGGCTTCTTCGGCTCCGGTGAGTCCACCGGCTCCGTGGGCGTGGTCACCATCAACCTGCCCCGGATCGCTTACCTGGCCAAGACTCCCCAGGAGTTCTACGAGCGTCTGGACAAGGTCATGGACATCGCCGCCCGCAGCCTGAGCACCAAGCGCAAGGTCATCACCACCCTGATGAACAATGGCCTGTATCCCTACACCAAGCACTACCTGGGCACCTTCAACAACCACTTCTCCACCATCGGCCTCATCGGCATGAACGAGGTTGGTCTGAACGCTGCCTGGCTGCGCAAGGACCTGACCCATGTGGAGACCCAGGAGTTCGCCAAGGATGTGCTGAACCATATGCGTGAGCGGCTGTCCGACTATCAGGAGCAGTACGGCGACCTGTACAACCTGGAGGCCACTCCTGCCGAGTCCACCACCTACCGTCTGGCAAAGCATGACAAGGCCCGTTATCCCGACATCATCACTGCCGCCAAGACCGAGGACGACACCCCCTACTACACCAACTCCTCCCACCTGCCCGTGGGCTATACCGAGGACATCTTCGAGGCTCTGGCCATCCAGGACGAGCTGCAGACCCTGTACACCTCCGGTACCGTCTTCCACGCCTTCCTGGGCGAGAAACTGCCCGACTGGCAGACTGCCGCGGCCCTGGTCCGGAAGATCGCCGAGAACTTCAAGCTGCCCTACTACACCATGTCCCCCACCTACTCCATCTGCCATGACCATGGCTACCTGATCGGTGAGCACAAGACCTGCCCCAAGTGCGGTCGGGTCACCGAGGTCTGGAGCCGCATCACCGGCTACTACCGTCCCGTCCAGAACTGGAACGACGGCAAGGTCCAGGAGTATAAGGACCGGAAGGAATATGCCCCCGCCACCTCCCAGATCGAGGGCCGCCGGCTCTGCGACCGGGAAGGCACTCCCGCCCCTGTGGAGGTTCCCGTAGAGACTCCCGCAGTTCAGGCCCCCGCTGCCGCTGAGGAGAAGCTGGTCCTGTTCTCCCGGGTCACCTGCCCCAACTGCCGGGTGGCTGAGAACCTGCTGGGCAAGGCCGGCATCGCCTACGAAAAGCTGATCGCTGACGAGAACATCGACCTGTGCAAGGCCTACGGTGTCAAGGGTGCTCCCACCCTGGCGGTCATCCACGGCGATACCTACGAGACCTACTACAGCGTGCCCGAGATCAAGAAGTTCCTGGCGAACCGTTAAAACAATCCGAACAGGGCCGGGCAAATCCCGGCCCTGTCCATATATCACCACAGAAACGACCTTTGTGTCATCCGTCCTGACATCTTCGTTGTCAGGAAAGGAAGCGGATTGCCACACCATGAGCGCCCGCAGGCGCCATGCAAGCGAGCAACCGCCCGAAGGGCGGCTCTTAGCGAGTCGCAGTGTGCGCACCGGTTCGCAATGACAGCAGTATTCGTTTTCCGGTTACATACTCTTTTTCTGCATCCCGTTTCGGTTCTGCCGCCAAATACGGGCCTTTCCCGCAAAACTATCTATTTTCAACTTTCAACTTAATCGAGGTATTATCATGTATGACATCATCATTGTTGGCGGTGGCCCTGCAGGCCTGACTGCCGCGGTTTATGCCCGCCGGGCCGGCAAGTCCGTGCTGGTCATTGAAAAGAACGCCTTCGGCGGCCAGATCGCCTACTCTCCCAAGGTTGAAAACATCCCCGGCACCATCCAGATCAGCGGTGCCGAATTTGCCGACGCGCTGACGGAGCAGGCCATGAACCTGGGCACCGATGTGGAGCTGGAAAAGGTCATTTCCGTGGAGAACGGTGAGGTCAAGACCGTCCGCACGGAAGAGGGCGGCTGCTACCGGGCCAAGGCCGTGATCCTGGCTCTGGGTGTCAAGCACCGGACCCTGGGGCTCCCCGGGGAGCAGGAGCTCATCGGCAAGGGAATCTCCTTCTGCGCGGTCTGCGACGGCGCTTTTTATGCCGGGCAGGATGTGGTCATGGTGGGCGGCGGCAATTCCGCCCTGCAGGAAGCCCTGCTGCTGGCAGAGGTCTGCAAGCATGTAACCATTGTTCAAAACCTGGCCTTCTTCACCGGCGAGCAGACCCTGGCCGACGCGCTGAAGGAAAAGGAGAATGTTTCCCTCCGGTTCTCCACCTTGGTCACCGGCTATGAGAGCAGGGACGGCCAGCTTTCCGCCGTCCTGGTCCGCAGTGAGGAAACCGGCGAGGAAGACCGGATCGCCGCCGACGGCGTGTTCCTTGCCGTGGGTCTGGCCCCGGAAAATGAAAATTTCGCTGATGTGGCCGCACTGGATGCCCGGGGCTATTTCGACGCCGACGAGAGCTGCCGGACCGTTACCGAAGGCATCTTCGTGGCCGGCGACTGCCGCAGGAAGAACATCCGCCAGGTGGTTACCGCTTCCGCTGACGGTGCCATCGCCGCCATGGCTGCCTGCAGCTATATCGGCTGATTCCTTACATACCCAACTGTGGGGCGGCTTGCCCCCAAGCAACCCTGCCGCAGCTATCAGCATACCAGAAAAGAGCACCGGGAAGCCGGTGCTCTTTTACGTTTCCATCTAAAATAAATGGCGTTTTCTGTTATATTTTGTTTGCCATTCCCAGTAGGCTGTGGTATATTATAAGATGTATGAATATATTGTGAACCCGAAGGGAGCGCGAAATCATGAGTAAAATCAATCTGGCAAAACCCAAGCGCAGCTCCGGCGGTATGGGTGCCGGCGGTGTCATCGCCCTGGTGGTCGTGGTGGCCATCCTTGTGGGCGCGGCGGTTTTCTTCATTCCCCGGCTGACCCACACCTGTGACCACTGCGGCGAGTTTTTCTTCGGCACCGGCTACCGGGCCAACATCATCAGCAACACCCTGACCGACATTGCGGGAAAGAAGGATAAGGTCCTGTGTGTGGACTGCGCTGTGAAGGAACACGCCCTGGCCATCGCCACCGGCGCTTCCGTCAGTGATTTCCAGATCCCCCTGTTTGATTTCCTGGAGAACGAACCCGAAGCCACCGAAGGAGAATGATGCCCATGAAACGGCAACAACGATGGGCTCTGCTTTGCGCTCTGGTACTGCTGGTGTCCGTGCTTCTGGTCCCCGCGGTTCAGGCGGACCAGTCCAACACCGTCTATGTACGCAAGCACGTGAGCCTTCTCTATGACAATTCCGGTTCCATGAGTCAGGAGATTCAGAACGCGGACAACCTGAAATGGAGCTATGCCAGCTACGCGGCCCAGGTTTTTACGGGTTTGCTCAACGAAACCGATACCCTGACCGTCACCTTTATGAACAAGCTGACCACGGATCAGATGAAGCTGGACCTTTCCGGCGACCGTCAGTCCCAGGTCCAGAAGGTTCTGGATGCCACCGGCTCCGCCCGGGGCGGCACGCCTCTGTCCAGTGCTTATACGGCCCTGGATGTGCTGATCCGGGAAGGTCTGCTGTCCGATGCCCAGTTGGGTGCCGCGGAGGTGGACGAAAGTGAACAGTTCTGGCTGGTGCTGACCACCGACGGCAACTTCAACGACGATTACGGCTATATGTACGACCCGGCGGACGTGGAGGATGCCCTGGCCAAGATCCTGGAGGATTACAGCAGCCTGCAGCTTGTCTACTTCGGCATTGGCACCGAGGGTGACACCAGCTCCGAAGCCGCCATCGACTTCCGGGAAAGTGCCAAGCTCAACGCCTACCCCAACTTCTCCGCCTATTTCGCGGAGGATCAGGATCAGATCGTTTCCACCATGCAGGAGCTGTCCAACCGGATCTCCGGCCGGTATGATGTACAGGAGAACGTGAAGATCTCCGGTAAGACCGTAACCATCCGGATCTCCGGCGAGTCCTCCCCCATCCGGAACGTGGCGGTCCTTGCCCAGCAGACCGGTGCCCGTCTGGTCAGTGCCACCGCCGAGGACGGCACAAAGCTGGAGGTTTCCCGGTCCGCCACTATCGCCTACCCCTATAACCGAAACTACGACAATGTGCCAGCCGGGACCCTGGGCGGCTGCACCGCCATGATCACCAGTCCCACAGGAAAAATCCCCGAAGGCACGGTGACCCTGACCTTCTCGGAGGATGTCAGCAGCGCCGCCCTTTCCCTGATGTACGAGCCCGCAATCCATGTGGCCCTGACCGTTCAGCGAAAAACCGCCGACGGCAAATGGGAGGATGTGCGCCCCGGTCAAAAGCTCACTACCGGTGACACCCTGCGGCTGCAGTACGAGATCCGGGAGGACGGAGCGGACACCCCCCTGGCTGCCAACCGGCTGCCGGGCAAGTCCGAAGCCGAATTCACCTGCGGTGACCGGATCATCCAGCCCGGAGAGGAATTCACCGTTCCCGCCGGCAACACCACCGTCACCGCCTCCGTCTCTCTCATGGACGGTGCCTACCGGGTCAGCACCTCCCGGACCATCCAGGCCGTCAACGCCACGGATTTCCGGGTCAGCGTATCCGGTCCCCTGACCGTTCTGGACACGGACCTGGCAGGCAACACCAGCCAGTACATCGACTTTACCGTGACCCTGGAAGGCACTCCCGTGGAAAGCGACCTGCTTCCCTCCTTCCGGGTGGATTCCGGAACCCTCCAGGGCCAGGTCACCTACCCCGGCAGGGGTGTGATCCGGTTCACACCCAAACAGACCGGAGCCACAGCCGGCGAACACACCGTAAAGCTGTACTTCGGCAGCGATCTGCTGGGGTCCCAGACCGTATCCGTCATTACCATTACCTATTCCGCCACGGCCTCCGGCGACCTGACCCTGGTCAACGACCGGCTGGCGGACAACACCCAGTCCGTTACCTTCCGGGTCACCGAGCACCGGGGCACGGAAACCAAGCCCCTGGCCCAGGCCGATTCCGGCAAATTCCGGGTGGAAGCCAAGGCATCCGACGGCACTGTGCTGGGCGGCAAGACCGCCTTCAAAGATGGCGTTTTCACCTTTACCCCCAACGATCCCGACACCCCTGTGGGAGATTACACCGTGAAGCTGTATCAGGACAGCACGGTTCTGGCCCAGGCCAGAGTGACCGTTCTCCCTGTCACCTACAACGCCCAGGTCAGCGGGGATCTTCAGATCATCGACATAGACCTGGCAGACAACACCCAGTCCATCACCTTCACCGTTACCGCCCAGCGGGACGGCAAATCGGAACCCATTACCGACGCTGAAGCCACGCAGTTCGCGGTAGAATCGAAACTGCCGGGCACCATGAGCTTCCACAACGGCGTGTTCACCTTTACCCCTCAGGGAACCGCTGACGTGGGCACCTATCCCGTGGTCCTGCGTTACGGCGACGCCACCCTGGCCCAGGCCACGGTAACCGTTATTCCCGATCCCGTCACCTACACGGCGGAGGCGGACCGGGACCTGACCCTGTTCAGCAATGCCCTGGCAGGCAACCGGGAGGCCATCACCTTTGCGGTGACTGCCCACCGCAGCTCCGGCGACAGCCCCATCACCCGGGAGGAAGCGGAAAAATTCCGGCTGGAAGCCCTGTCCGCCGACGGCACAGTGCTGAACGGCACCGTGGATTTCCGGGACGGCAGCTTCATTTTCATCCCCAATGATCCCCTGTCCCCCGTGGGCAGCTACACCGTAGTCCTGTATCAGGGAGATGTCAAGCTGGCCCAGAGCCAGGTCACTGTCCTGCTCTACAACGCCCAGTACACCGTGGAGGCCCATGTATCCGATCCGGCAACGGTTCAGCGGTTCGGCCTGCTGGAAAACCAGGCCCATGTCGCCTTCGTGATCTACGCCGACGGACTTCCCTGCTCCCGGGATACGCTGGAATCCATGGTTCAGGAAATGATCACCGTTTCCCAGGACCCTGGCAGCATTCTCATGGCTCTGGATGTGACTGTAGGCACCTGGAACGGAACCCCCGCCATCCTCGTCCGGCCCACCAGCTCCACGGATAACTTTATTCTGGAATTCCTCCAGCGGCCCTTTGCAGCCCTGGGACTGGTCCCTGCCGGGGACCTGACTGTGACCCTGACCGTGGACGCGGCCAAGGGTGACAGTGCCTCCGGTAAGCTGGAGATCGTGTTCACCATGGCGGAGCTGATCTTCTACATCGCCCTGCTCGTTGCCTTCCTGGTGATCCTGGTGCTGATCCTGATGGTGATCTACAGCAACTGGCGCATGCCCCGGATCCGGCCCGGCCATATTCACTATTACCGGGTGATCCACCGGGACGGCCAATACTACGTATCGGTCCGGGAGTCTCTGCCGATTAAAAACCGGTTCTATCTGCGGCTGCTGCCTGTGGCGGAGACGGTCCGGTTCCATGACCAGGTCTTCACTGCCGGCAATCCCGGAATCGGCTTCCAGTTCCTGAATCTGACCATTCCCAAATGTGTGCTTTCCGGCACCCGGCGGGAGCTGAGCAAGTATTCCACCAGTGGCGCTACTCCTGTGGCGCTCCAGCTTCTGACCTATCTGCGGACCGCCGTGGCAGGCGGAATTCAGGGGCATCAGATCGACCGGCGGCTCCCCGGTCGTTCCATCGTCCCCCACCCCTACGGTCCTCAGGCAGAGGAGCGGGTGACCCAGACCATCCTGATGGCAGACGGCGGTTACATCGTCAAGAGAGACAATTCTCTGGAATTCTGGACCTATACCGCCGACGAATAAATCCATATATCCATCCCATTCCATACACAAGAAAGTGAGGATCCTACATTGAGTAAGCCTGACAAGAACCTGAAGCCCACCGAGATGCGCACCCTGATCATCGGCCTGGGCGGCAGCGGCGGCAACGTGCTCCATGAGCTGTATGCCCTGCTGAACGACGAGCAGAAGAACTCTGCCAACAGCATTTATCTGGATCTGGACAAGCGGGACACCACCGCCCTCAGCGCCCTGGGTGTCCGCACCATCCGCATCAGCTCCGCTGACACCGTCAAGGAGATGGCCAACGCCCTGGGCTCCGGCGACGGCGTCAACAACTGGCTGCCCAATACCGATGCCGACAGCCGGTTCCTGGCCTCCGGCACCGATGACGGCGCTTCCCAGTACCGCTACAAGTCCCGCCTGTGCCTGGCAAACTTCCTGAACAACCCCAGCAACGAGCTGCGCCGCCAGCTTCAGGAGCTGTGCCGCCCCGGCATCGCCATCAGCCGGGATACCCTGCGGGTCATGATCGTGTCTTCCGTAGCCGGCGGCACCGGCTCCGGCACCTTCATCGAGATCGCCCTGTATATCCGCAAGTTCTTCCGGGATATCGGTCATCCCGAGATCCGGATCATGGGTCTGTTCGCCTGCCCCGAGCTCTTCGCCCAGAACCTGACCCGGGAGGGCGGCGATGACAACAAGCGCATTGCCATGTACGCCAACGCCTACGCTGCCATCCGGGAGCTGAACGCCATGAACCTGGCAGTCTCCGGCGACTGCGGCATCGAAAGCGGCTACGGAAAGTTCATCAACATCTCCATCGACACCCGCAGCGAGGGCTACCTGTTCAACTCCAAGGACCAGAAATTCTCCAAGGACTACAACACCAAGCCCTTTGACCTGCTGTACTTCGTGGACCTGGCCAACCGGGACGGCGGCATTCTGGGCGACCTGAGCCACTACTACAAGACCATGGCTGATGTGGCCTACGCCCGGCTGTACTCCGAGATGGAGTATGTCATCCGCAGCGACGAGAGCAATGAGCTCAGCTCCCGGGCTAAGAACCCCACCGCTATCTACGGCAGCGCCGGCTACGCCCGGATCATCTATCCCTACGAGGACATTCTGCGCTACCTGGCCGAGGCCAAGACCTTCGAGGAGCTGGATACCAAGTGGTTCCTGATGGAAACCAAGTGGAACAACTACATGACCAAGCAGCGCAAGATCGCCAACGCCTCCGGCAAGTTCTGGACCCCCTCCCCCAAGGAACGGGAGCAGGTGTTCATCAACAACATGAACAAGGAGCTGAGCTCCCAGGGCTCCGTGTACCAGAGCATCAGCACATATGTGGGCTACAACAAGAACGGCGTGGACCGGGTCACCGATTATATGGCCCTGTTGGACCAGGCCATGTATTGCTCCACCGGTCTGGAACAGGATTGCGGCGTAGACGGCAACTACGGTCTGGGCACCCTGCAGGAAGTCAAAAACGCCCGGGACGGTCTGGTCTTTGACTACAACAACGCCGTTACCAGCACTGCCTCCTACCTGGAGCGGCTGAAGACTCTGTATCAGTCCGCGAAAACCAACATGACCATCCTTTCCGGCAAACTGGCTGACGGTGTCACCGGCAACGCTGTGATGCTGGCCAGCGCCATCCTGCCCACGGATCAGGTGTCTTCCGATGCCGTCCGGGCCGAGAATGATCCCGTGAATATCTACAACTCCCTGCTGCGCTTCGGCGGCAAGGATATCCATCCCATGGCTGCCCGCTACCTGCTGTACCGGGTCCGTCAGGAGATGCGCGCCTTTACCGAGAGCTACAAGGGTTCTCTGGAGGACACCCTGAAGTCCACGGTCCGCAGCATGGAGCTGTGTCTGGACCAGAACAAGGACGACGGCGACGACACTGTGGAAGATGTGGTCAACGACATCAATAAGGTCTTCTGGGGCAAGGAGCGGATGGCTCAGGCCAATCTGGAAATGTTCCTGAACCAGTTCTCTTCCTTCGTGGAGACCATGATGATCGCCGCCACCGACGAGCTGAAGTACCAGGTCTATACCTCCGTACTGGACAACCTGGACATCCTCATCAGTCAGTACGAGGGTCTGTACGAAAACATGGACCAGTACCGGGCCCAGATGCGGCAGCGGGCTGACAGCGACCTGGTGCTCCATGACGACGATGACGACCGGGATATCTACATCGGCGCTTCCCCCGATATGCTCCACTATTACTATTACCAGCAGCCCAGCGTCAGCGCTGCCCTGGCCAGCGGCAACGAGGAGATCTACTCCGCCGCCGGTAAGGCCATCTATGAGGCTCTGACCAAGCGGACCTGGAAAGTGATCCAGCAGAAGGAAGCGGAGAACCTGAGCCACGGCGCCTGGAAGCCCAAGGGCATGGAGGATGACCATTACGAGGACCTGGGCCACATCTTCGACGGCATCGTGAATACCTATTCCAAGTATCTGCGGGAGCGGGCGACCTACCTGCAGACCTCTGCCATGAACGCCCTGTACCGCCAGTGCTGTACTGAGTGCGGCCTGGATCCCGAAACCGACTTTACCAACAACGCCATCTCCGAGGCCCAGATCCGCGGTGCCCTGACCACCCACTTTGACGATCTGATTGCCAAGGCCATGCCTCTGCTGCGCTACACCAAGGACAACAACGACGGCTATTTCCTGGACGAGCGGGACAGCTCCGTGCTGTACAAGCATCTGGGCATCAGCCCCGTGGCTGTGGACGAGCTGCAGCGCATCTTCCACGCCAAGGACGACAGAGAAGCTCTGGTAACCCTGAAGAATAACCTGGGCCTGGCCCGGGAACCCATTGTGGCCGCTTCCTACAGCGACCATGAGATCTTCTGCTTCAGCGCGGTTCACTGCCTGCAGCCCACCCAGATCTTCATGTTCCGGGAGGATACCGACAACTCCTACTACTCCTACTATCAGCGCCGGCTGGCCATCGCCGCCGCCACCCATTCCCTGGCGGAGACTCCCCACATCGACAAGCGTTGGCATGTCCGGGGCGCCATCCCCTACATCAGCCCCAAGCTGGAGATGGAGTGGAACGAGAAGACCATGAAGGCCCTGCTGTACCTGATGCTGCAGCGCCAGATCTGCTTCGACTACGACGCCATGAACAGCCCCCGGTTCTTCGCCAAGCTGGAAGGCCATTCCGACTACATCCAGTGGCCTCACGGCACTCCCATCAACAAGAGCAACATTTCCCGGCTGCTGGAGTACCTGGCAGACCAGGAGGGCCTGATTGAAGAGCTGGCGGGTAAGCTGGACACCATCGTCAACTACCAGGTGTCCACCCTGTCCAACTACACCCATAATCTGGCAGTCTACAAGGGCCAGATGACCCGCAACGAGCTGTTGCGCCGGATGCGCGCCGATCTGCTGATCTACGAGTCCCGGGACAGCGAAGTCACCGCCTCCCACGGCAAAAACGCCCGGAAGGCCAGCACCAACCTGGCCAGCGAGGAAGAGGCTGCCGCAGCCCAGGCCCTGTACGCCGCCGTGTCCCATGAGGTGGGAGAGCCGGAACTGGTTGTGGATCAGAAGAAGACCATGGGCGGTCTGCTGGAATTCGCATGGCTGCTGCACAAGAGCGAGGAGCGTCTGGCCGAGGACCGGGACTTTGGCGAATCCCTGCTGCAGTGTGCCGCCGGAATCCTGGACAAGTTCTGCCGGGGTATGTACGGCGAAGGCCTGAGCACCACCAGCACCAGCTACAAGAACTACATCAACCTGTACAACAGTGCCGCCACCAAGTTCATCCAGGAATACGTGGTCGCCACCGCCCGGAAGCGGAAGCTGACCCCCGAGCAGATGGTCTCCACCGACAAGAATCTGGAATCCCTGGGTCCCGTGGTCACCGAAGGCAATATGCTGGATCTGGACATTCCCGACTGCATCCGCGGCACCGACGAATTCGACTGGATCTCCCGGAACTGGGTCCTGAAGGGCGACATCATCAACGGCTGATCTCGTCCCTATCCCAACCAAAGGAGCGTGAGTCATGCGCACCATTATCATCAATACCTTGGGCCGTGAGCTCAGGAAGAACCCCCTGTTCTTTCTCCCCTTCCGGGAGGACCAGATGTTCTGGCTGGAACAGGACCTGAACAATATCGAATCCTGCGTTGGGGAGATCTCCGGCATCTGCAACGACCAAATCAAGCGCCAGGACTACCGTTTGGTAGTCCTGGCCGATCCCGTTTGCTTCCATATGGGGCAGGTTGCCGTGGTACGGGAGGCTTACAAGAAGCTGATCCTGGCCATGCTGAACCGGCGGCTGCTGGGCCCCCTGGCCAGCCAGTCCAACCTGATCCCCCGGTCCGTCACCGTGGTTTTCCTGATCTCCCATCAGGAGGACGGCTCCAAGGGCATCAACGCCGGAGAGGTCCTGGACCACATTTTCGGCATCAGCGCCCAGGATCAGCCCATCCGGCAGCTTCGGGTCAGCCGGATCCTGCCCGGCGGCAACCTGGAATATCTGGACGTGACTGAGCTGTTTGCCACCGCCCTGAAGGACCATCTGGGCAAAATGGAGCTGCGGAAGCAGTACAGCCAGACCGCGAACATGGATCTGGTCTACGATGACCTGCGGGCCGCCCTGAAGGACGACCTGGAAGCTCTGCAGAACTGCAGCTATGTGCCCACCGGCGGTACCAGTGAGATCAACCTGACCATCCATCTGCGGGAATTCGTTCCCAAAACCACGGTCCCCCAGCTCATCTGGGCGGACCTGCAGCTCAACCTCTGTGACCATCTGGTCAAGCAGGTGCTGCATCCCAATGAAGATACGGAGCTGGCCCTGCCAGCGCATACCCAAAAGGATCTGGAAGCCCGGATCAGCCGGGCCAGCAGCCGGGTGGATTATCTGCTGAACACGGCTCCCCGGCAGTCCTACTATCCCCTGAAAAATCAGCCCAGGTCCTCCAGCAGCAGTCTGCAGGGCCAGATCTGGGATACGCTGTCCAAGGAAGCCAGCCAGCTTCCCGGTGTAGCGGAAGCCCGGCACCACAGTGAAAATCCCAACGAGCCCCGTCCCGATCACCCCAGCGAAAAACTTCAGCGGGCCTGGTTCCGGGTTGGCCAGGAGAAAAAGCTGTTCCATGACCTGTGTACCCGGCTGGACGCGGAGTATAACGAGGAGCTGGTCACCGAGCAGCAGCAGAGCATCCTGGATCTTTGCGCCCGGGGCTTCCGCCAGTGGCGGAGCCAGGCCCTGCGAAAAAAGCCTGCCCTTCCTCAGGAGGCAGACCAGGCCACCCAGCCGGAGCTGGACGACGGAAAGCTGCGCAAGGAGCTTGCCAAGGCCCAGCAGGAATGCGCCCGGGTCACCGTGGAAAAGCTGGCGGATTATTCCGATGTGCGCCAGGAAGCGGAGGTCATCAAGGCCCGGTTCCGTAAGGCCGGACGGTTCTGGTCCCCGGACTGCGGCAGTGTCAACACCCACAATTTCCAGGCCTTCAGCGGCATTCTGGCCCTGATCTTCCTGGCCCAGCTCATGCTGCCCTATCTGGGCATCACTTTGGGACAAGCCAATGTGACCATTGACCGTTATGCCCATTTCCTGCTGAGCATCGCCGTGTTCGCGGGGATCTATGTGGCAGGTCTGCTGTTCTGGCTCCGGGGGCTCTGCGAGGAGCTTCACGGCTACGCCAAACAGATGAGTGAACTGATCTGGAAAAGCGCCCGGCGCCGGGAGGATTCCATTGAGGCAGCGGTAAACGCGTACAGCGATGTTCTGCCCCGGTGCATGAACCTCAGCGACGATCTGCGGGAGCTGGAAATGATCCACGCGGTCAACGAAAACCGCAAGGACAATTACGCTGCCCATATGAGCACCCTGAAAAAAGCCCGGGAGCTGCTGCAGGAGCTGGCGACCCAGCTTCAGCTTCCCGACAGCGACCGGTACAATGCCCCGGTCCAGGCCGTGCGGACCCTGGATTACCACCAGCCGCCCAGCCACCGGAGCAATCTGGCCTTCTACACCTTACTTTCTGACAAATGGGGGGATCCGTCATGCTGAGAATTTTGATCATGCTGGTCTCCCTGGCATTGCTTGCCCTGCCCTTCCTGCCCATTCCCCTGCCCTTCACCCTCTGCGGCTTTAATTTTCCGGAGGAGCGGCGGCATAAGAACATTCTGTATGTGGCTATCGCTCTGGTGCTGGCACTGGCAACGGTGATCCTGATGCCCGTGATCCTGGATCTGGCGGACTGGGTGGCAGGACTGGAGCTGGTCAAGTGGGTCATCGATCTGGTACCCACCTATGCCGCCTACAGCGCCACGGTATTCAAGGCGGTCTTCGCCAATCTGCTGTACTGCGCCCTGGTGCTGACCGTTAAGGCCTTCGGCGGCACACTCTTCGGCCTGTTCCGGAAGGAGCCGACCCCGCAACAGCAGCAGGCCCTGGAAGAAAAGAAAGCCGCCCGGAAGGAAGCCTGGAAAAATTTCCGTGCCAATATCCTGGGCTTCTTCACCGGTTTGTTCAAGAAAAAGGAATCCGAAGTCGAGGACCCCAAGACGGAAGAGGAGCCCAAGCGGCAGCCCTTGCCTGAGCATCTGATCCCCGCCCCGGAAAAGCCGGATCATTCCGGCCGGATCACCCTGCCCGGCAAGGAAGAAAAGCGGAAGCAGAAAAAAACCGCCCCCCATCAGGAGCGGACCACGGAGCTGCCGGAAACCATTCCCGGGGAGGAGGACAATTCCAACGCCGCCTTCCGGGGCATTGCCGAGCTGTTCTATACCAAGGCCCAGGACGGCTGCTGGTATGTGCAGCCCCAGGCCAAAAAGGTGTCCCAGGTCCTGGGTGCCTTCCTGGTCATGGCAGGGGTGCTGTATCTGGGTATCTTTACCCTGCTGATGATCCCCATTTTCTTCCCGGTGGAGCTGTTCGCCAAGGCTTTCTATGACACCATGACCGCCCTGGCCGCTAACTGCTACCTCTACCCCTGCATTTCCCTGGTGGTGCTGACGGAGATCTTCTGGTTTATGAACGGCCGGCTCCCTGACGAACCGGTCCACCAGGCGGATGCCGAAACTATCCGCCGCCGGGGCCGTATTGTGGACCTGGACAAGGTGGAGCAGGATCTGATGAAGACCTACGGCAAGTCCAACCAGGTCAAGTCCTTCCATTCCGAGGATGTGCAGTCCATCGATCAGTCCCGCCCCCCGGTGGACCTGAGCCAGGAGCCTCTGCTCCAGAGCGTGGCCCATTTCGCGGAAAGCCAGGGCCTGGTCCGCAATGACGATTACCTCCGGGGCATTCTGGCCCTGACCCGGGGCAGCGACGTACTTTTCGATGCCCCCCTGTACACCGCCGCGGGCACTTACCTGTATCCCTACCTGAGTATGCGGATCAGCCAGGGTGACCGGATCGTGGTGGTTTGCCAGGACGAAAACGAGATCCCTGCCGTGGTGGAAAACCTGGAACAGGGCTTCCGCCGGGTCCTGCGGACCCATGAGTGTCTGTGGAAGGTGGATACCCGGGCGGATCTGCGGGAGGACAACCAGACCGATGTGCTGGTGCTGACCCCCACGGATTTCCAGGACGACAATCTGTACGATGAGGGCAAGGAATTCTTCCCAGGGGTTACCCTGGTCATGCTGCCCGACGCGGACCGGGTCATCACCGCCAACAACTACTACTGCCTGGTCATGGCCGAACGGATGAAGCAGAAGACCGGCAAGGCACCCCAGTATCTGTTCCTGTCTACCCGGCACACGCTGAACCTGGCCGGAAGCCTGACCCAGTATTTCATGCTGGACCAGTCCATCCATACGGTCCACGCGGAGTATGCCTACGGCAGTGTCCAGATGTACGTGTGGAAAGCCCGGAACGACGGCGCTGCCATGCTGGACAATTCCGCCCAAGCCATTCCCCTGGAAGTGGGCATTTCCAAGATCGCCCATGCCGGCGGCATTCCCAACATCAACCTGGTCTCCGGCAGCGCCATTTTCCCCAACCAGGTCAATCCCCAGTGGCTGGATATGTACGATGCCGAGGAACGGCCCATCGGCTTCGCCGTGGTGGCTGACGACGGCTACAATCTTCCCGGCGTCATCTACACCTACTCCCGGTACATGGGCAAGGAGGCTTCCATCCTCCATGTGATCAGCCGACCCTATATGCTGCGGGACTATTTCTTTGACCGGGCTGCCCGGAGCATCCATGAGCAGCCCCTGATGGAGCGGGGCATGGCGGAACACGCCCTGGTCCAGCGCAGCGGTATGATCCTGCTGCTGTGCAAACTCATGCAGGGCGTTCCCCTGGAGGAATTTGCCGCTGAGATGCACCGGCTTACCGGCTGCGAGATTCCGGAGGAATTTACCTTTACGTCCCTGAAGACCCTGGTGGACAACTGTGTCCAGATCGCCTTCGGACCCAATATCCGGGAACACGCGGGCTTTACGGTACGGGAGGACATGGACAACCGGTTCCGCCGGGTCCGGAAGATCTGGATCGTGGAGGAAGGCATCCTGAACCGGCTGCTGGCCGACACCTCTCTGGTCACCGTCCGCTTCACCGGCGGCCGGCCCGATGTGCGCATCGGCCTGTTCCGGAAGATGCTGGATCAGCGGTATTTGGTAGGTCAGAATTTGATCTACGACCATCGCAACTACGAGGTCCGGCGCATCGACCGGGTCAACGGCATCATCACCGTGGACGATGCCAATTCCGTCCACAACGTTCCCGATGATTACATTCAGGTCCGGCACTACACCCTGGGAAGCTGCGAAGCCTTCCGCAAGGGTTGCCAGGCCATTGACGACGGCAGCGGACTGGATTCCGATACCGTCAGCGGCTCCCGGCTGGAATTCCAGGGCTCCGAGGGCATCCAGAGTCTGACCATGGTCCGCAGCAAGGAAGCCATGGAGATCCACTCCGATACCGTGGCCTACTATCCCGTCCACGGTCACGCGGAGCGCATGGACCTGACGGACTCCACCGTAGTGGCTGTCAAGCCCTCCCAGCAGCTCCGGGAGCAGCTCCGCCGGAAGGTGGGCAACGCCCTGTACCTGAAGCTGGAAGGCGACTTCGTCCGCAGCGACCGGCTGACCATGACCCTGGCCATCGCCCTGCAGGAAATGATGAAGACCCTGTTCCCGGACCAGTATTTCTGCCTGGCGGTGTGCCCCATTCTGGAGGACCCGGAGGCCATGTACAACAACCGGGACCGTCACAGCCGCCGGATCGCCGGAATGTATCCCCGGGTCCTGAATTGGGGCCAGCCCCAGGCCAATGCCATGGAGCTGCTGATCGTGGACGACTGCGTGGGAGGCACCGGCGTACTGGATATGCTCTACTCCCCCGAAGGCATTTATCTGCGGAACGTGCTGGATATGCTCAGCGACTACCTGAACTGGCTGCGGACCCATTCCGAGGGCGCTTACCTTTATTTTGGTGCCAAAGAGTGCCCCGGCCTGTATGACCTGACCACCCTGCGCAACCTGCTGCAGGTGTTCTCCCGCCGCTATATCCGGGAGCACGATCTGCTTCAGTCCCTGCAGCTTTCCAACTGCTGCAGCTTCTGCGGCAGCAATCTGACCGCCGACGACTCCTTCCTGTGGGACAACCGGCTGCAGATCTGCGGTGCCTGCCAGGATGCGTATAAGCCCACAGAGCAGGAAGCGGCAAAGATCCTGGATCACATTCGCTGGTTCTTGTCCGACGGCTTCGGCGTGACCTTGCCGGAGGAGCTTTCCGTTGTCCTGGCTCCCGGCAAGGAGATCTCCGCTCTGGATATGGAGCAGAAGAAGATCCTGCTGGCACCGGAGCTGCCCCTGGTCACCGTCCACAGTGAGCTGCTGAAGCAGACTGTACGGATGTGGCAGTTGGAGCATCTGCGGATGACCGGCGAACCGGAATTCGAGGGGCAGGTCCTGTATGTGCTGCTGCAGTATCTGCAGCAGCTGAAGCAGCATCAGCTCCGCAGGCGGCTCCACCGCCGGGCCCTGCTGGGCACGGAGCAGTCCGACCTGGGCTACTGCAGCCTGCGGCAGGCTCTCCAGGCCCTGAACACAGAAAACAGCTTCCGGTATATGCTGCAGACCTACCCCAAGGGCAGCAAGCCTCCCATCCGCAAAACCACCGGCGGCCGTTCCACCCGGGTGGATCCGGAAAAGATCCGCTACAGCTTCTACGAGGAGCTGTCCGGACCGGAACAGCAGGCCTATGACCTGCTGCTGGAGGGCTTCCGGGCCTTCACGGAAGAGATCGCGTTCAACGGTATCACCATCAACCAGGAGCAAGCCACGAGGGTCTGGAATGCCGTCTTCGGCGACCATCCGGACCTGCTGTGGGTGGACCGGTATAGTTGGGACTATCTGTCCGGCAGCACCCGGGAGCATATCACCGGTGTGGTTCCCGTCTACTGCATGGACGGACCGGAGCAGCAGAAGCGTATGGCCGAGGTTGAGGAAGAGACTGACCGGCTGCTGGCCCGGGTCACTCCGGACATGGGTGACTTTGATGTGGCCCTGCTGATGTACGAGCTGCTGGCGGAGGAAATGGATTACGACTCCCTGGCCCTGGACCGGCAGAAACGCCGCTGGAAGGAGCTGGAGAAGCGCAATATTCAGGACACCACCCCCGATGACCTGCGCAGCATCTACGGTGCCCTGGTCCAGAAAAAGGCTGTCTGCGCTGGCTACGCCGTGGCTTACCAGCATCTGATGCAGAAGCTGGGCATTGAGTGCATCTATGTCCGGGGCAACTGCACCGAGGGCGGCTCCCACGCCTGGAACATCGTCAAGCTGGAAGGCGAGTATTACCACGTGGACGTGACCTGGGGCGACGGTTCCAACACCGACGCCACCAAGCACCGGGAAAAGATGTGCTACAACTACTTCGGCCTGACCGACGCGGAGATCCGGCTCAGCCGGACCATCTCCGAGATCCCCCCTGCCCCGGTCTGCACCGCCACAACCTGCAATTACTTCGTGCGAAAGGGCCTGTTCTACGAGGCCTACGATCACGAATCCGTGAAGCAGCAGCTTCTGGCCATGCTGGAGGACCCCCAGACCACCCGTCTGGACCTGCGGTTCGCCAATGCCAACGTCCGTGGAGCCGCGGAGCGGCACCTGATCTACGGCGGCGGCATCAACGAGATCCTGCGCGCCTCCGGCCGCAGCGGTCTGCGGGATTGGACCTATGACGAAGACCTGAACATCGTTACCTTCTTCTTCGAGGAAGGCTGACACCCCACAAAATTACCGCCCCCGTTCGTAAGAACAGGGGCGGTTTTTTATGCTTTGTTCCGCAAATACCGGCAAAAAGAAAAGAATCCGTAGCCCAGTGCGGCGCCGGCCAGATTCAGGATCAGATCATCCACATCGCAGCTTCCCCGAAGGGTGAAGAGCTGGAGCAGCTCCACCGGGATCATAATGGCCAGGGTCGCCAGCCAGGTCCGCCACCATTTTCCGAAAGAGGGCCACACCAGAGGCAGCAGAAAGCCCAGAGGCAGGAACATGACCACATTCCCCAGCAGATTCACCACTGCCAGCCGCAGATAGTAGCCGCTGGGTTCCCCGGCCAGGACCCGCAGAAACAGGCGAATGGTATGCATGGGCTCCAGATTGATCCGGTTTTGGACCTGTTCCCAGTAATCCGGCCCCACCGTCCCGGCCTCCCGGGCGAACAGCAGCCACAGCATGACGGTGCCATAGAGGGCAAAGAGCCCGATCGCGATTTTTGATTTTCCCTGTTTCATGGGCATCCCTCCGTTGGAGGTCATTCTACCAGATTATTTCCAAAATGCAAGAATTTTTTGTTGACAGGAAAGGTTTAATGTGTTAAACTCATTTTAGAAGGTTTAATGCATTCAACTTGCAGGAGGTTGGTATTTATGGAAACACCGAAGATTTTTGAAAGCGAATACCGGTTCTGTCTGATTCTGTGGGAGCAGGAGCCGGTGAACTCCACCAAGCTGGCCCAGCTCTGCAAGGAGCAGCTTGGCTGGTCCAAAGCCACTACCTACACGGTGATCCGCCGCCTGGCGGAGCGTGGTGTGCTGAAGAACGAAAACGCCACCGTCACCTCCCTGGTTTCCAAGGCCGATGTGCAGGCGGCGGAGCTGGACGAACTGGTGGAGAAAACCTTTGAGGGCAGCGTCCCCGCTTTCATCGCCGCTTTCACCAGGAGTAAAAAACTGAGCAAATCAGAGGCAGCGCAGCTTCGTGCACTGATCGATCAATTTGAGGAGTGATTGTAATGATGGATTTCTTTGAACTCATCCTGGATGCCAGTCTTTCCGGCAGTGTGATCATTCTGATGATCCTGCTGCTGCGGCTGGTTCTCAGCAAAGCACCCCGGCGGTATATCTGCCTGCTGTGGCTCCTGGCGGGACTGCGGCTGCTGGTGCCCATTCAAATCGAAAGCCCCCTGAGCCTCCAGCCGGAGGTTCCTCCCATTGTCAATTCCCAGGTACAGACCCCGGACCCCACCCCGGACCGGATCCCCGAGGCGGACCCGGCGCCCATGGTGCCCGCGGATCCCGGAGACCTGCCCGGGGACGTGGATGTGGTCGTGGGGGATAATCCCGGCGGCAATCTGGTAGTCACACCCCCGGACCGGCCTTCCGTGGAGATTCCGGAGGGATCCGGTACCGTGGTGACGCCGGGAGATTCCACCGTCACCGTGACCCCCGGAACGGATCCCGTCATCCAGGTGAAGCCGGCCTTTGACTGGGCCGCTGTGCTGCCCTGGGTCTGGGTTTTGGGTGCCGGTGCCATGGGCCTGTACACTCTGATCTCCTACCTGAGACTGAAACACCGGGTCCGGGAGGCGGTGCTGGTGGACCGGAACGTATACGAGACGGCAGCCATCGACTCCCCCTTCCTGCTAGGCTATCTGCGGCCCCGGATCTATCTGCCGGTGGGCCTTGCCCCCCAGGACCTGGACCATATTCTGGCCCATGAGCAGACCCACCTGCGCCGGGGCGACCACTGGTCCAAGCTGCTGGGCTTTGTGTGTCTCAGCGTCCACTGGTTCAATCCCCTGGTGTGGATGGCCTATGTGATGCTGTGCAAGGACATTGAGATGGCCTGTGACGAATCCGTGGTCCGGAACATGAGCACCGGACAGCGGAAGGCATACTCCACCGCCCTGGTCAACTGCGCCGCGGACCACCGGTCCCTGTCCGCCTGTCCCCTGGCCTTCGGCGAGGTTTCCGTGAAATCCCGGATTCTGAACGTGCTGAATTACCGGAAGCCCAGCTTCTGGATCAGCCTGGTCTGCGTGGTGGCCATCGTGTTCACCGTTGTGTGCTTCATGACGGACCCGGTGACGGTCGATCCTGTTCAGCGCTGTCTGGATGCTATGGAGCGGCTGATTGCCCAGGAGAATTACGTCCTGCTGGTGGATACCGTCAGCTATTCCGGTGATGGCTTTCCTGCGGACAGAACCCGAATCCATATTCAAAACGGTGAGGACTGGTACTTCCGCTCATCACGCACCGACTTTACAGTCGAGTATTTATGCATTGACGGTCAGTGGTACAGCGACAAAGCCATCATTGTTCACCCCGACGAGGAAATCCCCTACCTCCAGTGGGAAGCGGTGACTGACAGCGATATGAAATATGTTCAGGATGATGTCGACAACTGGCTTTGGAAAAAGGATTGGTCTTCCCTGGAGTTTACCCTGGTGGAAGCAGAAAACGACCGTGTCGTGCTGTCCCATTCCCTGGAAGAAATGGAACTTACGCTTCACTTCACCACCACCTTTATCTTTGAAGCAGGTACAGACAATCTAACTGCCATAGAGGAGACCATTGATGACCCTGATGGGTCCGTTACTCGGATTTATCATTTCCTTCCCGTCGAGGAATCCGACACAGCCAACATTCTCAGTTCCTACAAAGCTGCCGCAGGTATTACCCCCGGAACCCAGAAGGATACGGAAACTCTGGAACAGATTCAGCAGGAGCTTTATCAGGCCGACTATCCCAATCTGCTTTCCGCAGAAATTGAGAACGGTATTCTTCACATCAAGGCCTTTATCGGCGGCTATGACGTTGAAATGGAACAGGCCCTCCTCCGGCTGCAAATGCAGTACGGCTCCGCCGTTCAGGTGGAAGCCATCAACCGTGATGAGCTTCATTACCCCGATCAGCCTCTGCATTTCCTGCAGGACCGATATATTCGGCAGTGCATCAGTTCCATGAACACCGTTTCTCAGAAACAAACGATCTATCTGCATACCTGGCAGCAGGCCGCGCCCAATCCCGGCCGCACGCTGCGGGTCAAGGTCGGCAGCAACTGGCTGATTCAGGATGTGGAAAATGACACGGCCTCCATCTGGCTGAGCTACGACGGCCAGCAGTTCAGCGGCACGAAAAATGTGCAGCAGGACGGCAGTGCCCTGGTCCAGGGAAGCTTTGACAAGGCCTTTTCCCTGCCCTGGCCCATGGACGGAAGTCTGAAGGCCCAGGACTGGGAGTATGTGGAATCCTTCACCGAAGCCGACAACACTTTGGTGGTGTTCCTGCGGCAGAAGGCTGACGGCACCCTGCTCCGGGTTTCCTTCACCAACGAACAGCATTTGACCGGCTATATCCTCACCGACCCCAACGGCATCGTCACCGACGGTGTCCTCTCCGACCCCGACGGCATTACCCCGGAGGAACATCTGCGTGCCACATACCAGTCTGCCACCGCAACTGGCGTTGCCCTGCCCGATTACAAGGGCCGGGAACTGACCCAGGAGGAACTGGACTACTTCGCAGAGCTTTTCCAGTGGAATCCTCAGGATCCTACAACTTTCCGGTATAACTACGTACTGGCAAGTACCTTCACCACTGCCGAGAATTGCAACATGAAGTATTTCTTCTATGACGGCCTGGGCTATGAAATGGACGATCCTATTACCGACGAGGAAATTCAGTATCTGCAGGACAACGGCTATGATTACTGGAAGGGAGAGACTCATCGTCTGCCGGCGGACCGGGTAGAACAACTGCTCATGGACTATTTTGGTCTGACTCCGGATCAGGCATGGTTTGCCCTTCCCTACAACCCCAATACGGACTGCTATTACATCTTCCACACGGACACCCTCGGACAGATTACCCAGAAGTTCAGCAAGGGCTACTACGATGTTTTGACCGGCATTACCACCCTATATTATCCCGGGTATTCCTTCTCCCCCGGCCACATTGTAACCCTGAAGGACCAACCCGGCAATGAAGCAGTGCCTTACCGGGTTCTGTCCCATCTGTTTGCCGCAGAGCGGGAACTCCCCCACAACAGCATTTCCGCCGTAAACCAGTGGCAAAACGCGGAACACTATTGGATTCGGTCCATTGCCGATTACCGGGACGTTAATGACCAGGATCTGCGGCAGGTGGTCACCGACTTCCTGGAGTCCCTGGCCTACCGGTATCACTATGTTTCCACCTTTGACTATGGCACCAATGTGAGCCAGACGGTATCCACCATCCGCAACCTCAACGAGCAGTACCGCAAGTATTCACTTCCCCGGATTATTACCGAAGAAGCGGAAGATTATGGATGGAAGCAGACTGACGGCGATTTGATTCACGATGATTGGTTCTTTACCGTGGATTGGGACACCATCCCCCTGTCCTACATGGAGTCCATGGAGGAATCCTACTATGTGATCCACTACTACCGTGTCAGCGCCAGTGAGATCGTGGGCTTCCGGCACAGCCAAACTACAGGTCAGTTGGATGCCGTCATCCGCATCCAGGCTATCCTGGAAAACGGCGAGACCGTTTATGCAACCACCACCTACACCATGGAAAGTCAGAACAGCAATAATATCAAAACCGCACTTCAGGAGATCTATACCAAGGCTTATGCCCTTGTCCACGATCCCGATGGATACTTCCGGGAGCTGTTCACCAGGAAAACCGACGGTGCCTACGCGGAAGCCTGGATTGCTGAGCTGTATGATGCCTTCTATACCGATCCGGCAGAATTCCTGACGCAACTGGCAAGCTCGACCCTCAGCAACCGGGAGCAGAGTGACCTGATTGACCATATGAGTGCCTGGGCAGATGGCTACGACTTGGTGTATCTGTCTGATCTTCTCCGGGAGTTACAGTCTGACACCGCTCTCTTTATGCCGGCCCGTGATCTGGCGTATCAGTTCATGGAAGACATTACAGCCCGCTTTGATTACTATACCTTTAAGGTCCAAAACGATCAGAAAGTCATCAGCACCAACACACTCACCCGAGAAACCACCGTCTGCTATACCGCCGATGCTATTCTGGACTCTGCCGCGATAGATGGCGTATTGTATATCCTGGTGGAGGAAGAAGACCATCTTTGCCTGTACCGGTTCATTGCGGATTCCGGGGAGCCGGAGCTGCTCCACACGGAGAATATGCCCGATGTGCCCAGGAGCTGTTTCCGTCTCATGCTCTACGAAGACAACCCCAATCTCATCCGCTGGGAGACCATCAACCCCGTCTTCTGGCAGCGGTATCTGGCGGAGCAGGAGAACCCGGACAGCATTCTGTTCCGGCCCGGCATCCAAAACGCGACACCCGACTATGTAGAGGCCAACCCCTTCCAGGAAGGTGTGATGTATGCCTTCTTTGCGGTCCAGGGTGAGATCAACCTACGGCCCCGGATGTGGTGCGAATACGATTTGTCCACCGGCACTTATACCAGGCTCTACGGTGTCTATGACAAGTGTTTCTTCGGCTCCGGTGTCCACGAAGACTCCGAGCATTTCGCCCCTTACCAGGAGGTCACCCCCGAATAACGCAAAACCGCCTGTCCCGAATTGGGACAGGCGGCATTTTTATGAAGCTCAGGCCTTTTCCAGAGCCAGGGTCCGGGTGGTCAGGTCGCAGACCTCGGAAGGTCCGAAGTACTGGATGGCACCGGGATACAGGTAAGCGGTCTCCACAGCCCACTGCTCGCGGTGCTCGGCGAAGAACTTGAAGGGAGCGCCCTCCAGCTCCACCAGAGCCTTGCGGATAACGGGCTTATCGGCACCGTGGCGGCGCTCGATGTTCATCATCTTGGTGATGGGCATACCGCCGGCGACCCACTCTTCCGCGGGGGCCTGCAGGTTGGAAACCTTGGACAGGTAGCCGGTGTAGCCGTACTGGATCAGCATGGCAGCGTTGTAGCCCAGGGAATAGCAGTAGTCAGCATCAAAGTTGGAGGGGAAAGCGCAGCGGCCTTCGTAGCCCAGGAAGTGATGCAGAGCGGAGAACTTGCCTCTGTAGGTGCCGGCCACCTTCCGGGCAGCCAGATTGTCCTTCACCAGAGCGGAGAACAGCTTCTCGGACTCGATCAGGGACACCTGCACGTTGCCGTGGGGGTCACGCTCCAGGAAGAGCTGCTGCTGGATGTTCTCGGGCAGAATGTCGAAGACGGCGAAGGAAGCCTCGGTCAGGCCGTTCTTGATGAAGCCGTACTTTTCCTTCCAGGTGGGCAGGGTGTTGAACACATCGGCCTTCTCACCGGCCAGCAGCTCGTTGATCTCAGCGATCAGCACGGAGAACTCGGGGACGAACTCCACGATGCCCTCGGGGATGATGGCGATGCCGAAGTTCCAGCCCTTGGCGGCACGTTCAGCCACGGAGTCGGCGATGTAATCGGCGATCTGGGCCAGGGACATCTTCTTGGCGGCAACCTCCTCGCCGATCAGGCAGATGTTGGGCTGGGTCTGCAGGGCGCACTCCAGAGCCACATGGGAGGCGGAACGGCCCATGACCTTGATGAAGTGCCAATACTTCTTGGCGGAGTTGGCGTCACGGCAGATATTGCCGATGATCTCGGAGTAGGTCTTGGTGGCGGTGTCGAAGCCGAAGGAGCACTCGATGTCCTCGTTCTTCAGGTCGCCGTCGATGGTCTTGGGGCAGCCGATGACCTGGATGCCGGTGTTATGGGCAGCGCAGTACTCAGCCAGGACCGCGGCGTTGGTATTGGAGTCGTCGCCGCCGATGATGACCAGGGCGGTAACGCCGTGCTTCTTGCAGTTTTCAACCACGATGGCGAACTGCTCCTGGGTCTCCAGCTTGGTTCTGCCGGAGCCGATGATGTCAAAGCCGCCGGTGTTGCGGAACTGGTTGATATAGGCATCGTCGAAGATGATGTAGTCATCCTCCAGCAGGCCGCTGGGGCCGCCCTTGAAGCCATACAGCACGTTCTCGGGGCTCAGGGCCTTCAGGGCATCGTACAGGCCGCAGACCACGTTGTGGCCGCCGGGGGCCTGGCCGCCGGACAGGATCACGCCAACGACCTGCTTCTTGGCCTCGCTGGTGTTCTGACCCTTCTGGAAGGTGATCTCATTCTTGCCGTAGGTGTTGGGGAACAGGGCCTGGATCTTCTCCTGGTCCGCCACGCTCTCGGTGGCGCCGCCATTACGGACACAGATCTCGGAAATACCGTTTCTGAGCATACCGGGCAGCTTGGGGTTGTACTGATATCTTGCAATCTGCAGAGGGGAAAGCTTCATGTAATTAACACTCCTTACAGTTAATAATGTAAATAAACGCGGAAATATTATACTGCATTTTCCCGAAAAGGTAAATAGGATTTTCCGTTTTTTCTGAAAATCGTCGTTTCCGCCGGAGGAAGACGGCCTTCTGAACGCAAAATTGTGGCGTATTTTTCCATTTGACACGGCGCTGTCGGAAAATTTCATATTGAAATGCAAAAAATCTGTGTTATAATATAAGGGACAAATTGTGGGCGGACCAGGCTTCGTCCACTTATTAAGAAAGGATTGATTCCAATGGCTCTTGTTACTACTACCGAGATGTTCAAGAAGGCTTACAACGGCGGCTACGCTGTGGGTGCTTTCAATGTCAACAACATGGAGATCGTCCAGGCCATCACCGAGGCCTGCAAGGAGGAGAAGGCTCCTGTTATCCTGCAGGTTTCCAAGGGTGCCCGTGCTTACGCCAACCACACCTACCTGGTGAAGCTGGTGGAGGCCGCTGTCATCGAGTGCCCCGAGATTCCCGTTGCCCTGCACCTGGACCACGGCGACAGCTTCGAGACCTGCAAGTCCTGCATCGACGGCGGCTTCACCTCCGTCATGATCGACGCTTCCTCCAAGCCCTTCGAGGAGAACATCGCCATCACCAAGAAGGTCGTCGAGTACGCCCATGACCACGGTGTTGTGGTCGAGGCTGAGCTGGGCGCTCTGGCCGGTGTGGAAGACGAGGTCAATGTTTCCGCTGACAACGCCCACTACACCCGTCCCGAGGAAGTCGAGGAGTTCGTTGCCCGTACCGGTTGTGACTCCCTGGCCATCGCCATCGGCACCTCCCACGGCGCTTACAAGTTCAAGCCCGGCACCAACCCCCAGCTCCGCTTCGACATCCTGGAGGCCATCATCGAGAAGCTGCCCGGCTTCCCCATCGTCCTGCATGGCTCTTCCTCCGTTCCCCAGGAGTACGTGGAAATGGTCAACGCCTACGGCGGCAAGATGCCCGGCGCCATCGGTGTTCCCGAGGAGCAGCTCCGTCACGCCGCTGAGCTGGCCGTCTGCAAGATCAACATCGACTCCGACCTGCGTCTGGCCATGACCGGCACCATCCGTAAGTTCTTCGCCGAGCATCCCGACAAGTTCGACCCCCGCGAGTACCTGAAGCCCGCCCGCGCCAACATCAAGGAAATGGTCCGCCACAAGCTGATCAACGTCCTGGGCTGCGCCGGCAAGGCCTAATTCCCTACTTAGCATGAAGGCTCCCTCGAACGAGGGAGCCTTTTGCTGTCGGAAACCGGTTGCAAACCGGTGGCAGAATATGGTATGATAAAAGAAAAACGGAGGGCTTTTCCATGTCCTTAGTCACTACCACCGAAATGTTCCGCAGGGCTTATGCCGGCGGCTATGCCATTGGTGCCTTCAATTTCAACAGCATGGAAACGGTTCAGGCCATTTCCGAGGCCTGCCGGGAGGAGCGGTCCCCGGTGATCCTGCAGGTGTCCCAGGATGTGGTGGAAAACCACACCTACATGGTCCAACTGGCCCGGGCCGCGGCGTTGGAATGCCCGGAGATCCCCATGGCCTTCCATCTGGACCATGGCAGAAGCTTTGAGATGTGCAAATTCTGCATCGACGGGGGCTATACCTCCGTGATGATCGACGGGTCCTCCCTGCCCTTCGAGGAGAATGTCGCCGTGACCCGGGCCGTGGTGGAATACGCCCACGATCGGGGCGTGGTGGTAGAGGCGGAGCTGGGCGCTCTGGCCGGTGTGGAGGACCATATTTCCGTCTCCGACGACCGGGCCCGGTATACCTGGCCGGAGGAAGTGGCGGAATTTATCGCCCGGACCGGCTGCGATTCCCTGGCCATCGCCATGGGCACCAGCCACGGGGCCTACAAATTCAAGCCCGGCACGGAGCCGAAGCTCCGGTTCGACATCCTCCGGGACATTATGGCGGCTGTGCCGGGATTCCCCCTGGTGCTCCACGGCGCGTCCTCGGTGCCCCAGGCATATGTGGAAATGATCAACGCCCATGGAGGCAGTCTGCCCGGGGCCGTGGGCATCCCCGACGGGGAATTGCGGAAGGCCGCGGAATTGGGCGTGTGCAAGATCAATGTGGCATCGGATCTGCGGCTGGTGATGACCGGGACCCTGCGGCAGTACATGGCCCGGAATCCGGAGAAATTCGATCCCCGGGATTACCTGAAGCCCGCCCGTGCCAACATGAAGGAGCTGGTACGGCACAAGCTCCGCCACGTCCTGGGCAGCGCCGGCAAAGCATAAGCAAAAACGGACTTCCGATTGGAAGTCCGTTTTGCAGACTGTCGAAAAACCTTCTGGCGCGGGAGCGCCTAACGCTTCTCCCGGGGAGAAGCTGTCAGAATCGGCTTTTCAATGCCGATTCTGACTGAAGAGGAATGCGGGCAGAAATGTTATGTTTTGTACTAAGTATCAGACATTTTCCTAACTTTCAGGTTTCGCCGTTCCTCTTCCGTCTTCAAAATGTCCCAAGGCGTTGGGCCATTTTGAATCCACCTTCCCCCCGGGGGAAGGGAGCGGCTGCGCCGTAAAACCGACTTTTTTGACACGCTGAAACGGACTTCCGGTTGGAAGTCCGTTTTGGATTTTATTGCAGCATTCCCAGCAGGAGGCTGGGCAGGCCCAGGTAGACACAGGCAAAGAGGTTCGCCACCATGAGGGTGAAGATGGGAGCCCAGACCGTATCGCATTTCTGGTAGGCCCGGCAGGCCACCATATGGATGGGAAGCTGGCCCAGATAGATGGCAAGCTCCTGCTCCGGTGCCCAGTACAGCAGGGTGGAATTGATGACCCGGGGAATGGCCAGGACCACGGCCACCAGCACATAGGCCAGCCAGGGCTTGTTATTGCAGACCGGCGCGAAGGTCATGGCGTAGTAGATACAGCTTGTGGTCAGGGGGGTCAGCAGCACCATGATCAGGCTGCCCCACAGAGGGTGAAAGTTAATAACGGTCCACGAATACTCCAGGATCGTCATTTCCCCAATGGGCAGGGAACCCCAGGCCATCGGGGCCAGCAAGGGAAGATCAACCAGCCCATAAAGGGTCTGCAATCCAATGAAAAACACCAGAATGATGGCTGTGGAGCTGGCTACGGTGCGGACCACCTTGGCGGTATCCACCTCCACATTCAGGAAGGAATCCTTCAGGTAGTTCCCGAAGATCATCAGCATCGCCAGGAAGTTGAACACGTGGTACACCATCTGTCCCCCGGAGGTCAGGGCATAGTCTTCATAGGACCCGATCATCAGCAGCCGGAGAAAAAACGGAATGGCCACAAAGGAAAACATCCAGAAGCAGGCCGAGGTGCCCACCACCCGGCCGCTGGGCCGGTCCAGCATCAATTCAGAAAACAGCTTCACAGTTTCCGCCTCCTTTTGGGGGAAATTATAGCACGTCCTTTGCAAAAAGACAACTGTTTTCGAGAATTTCGGATTCCGTATTTTTTCGTATAGCCACTTGCCAGGTCCGGAAAAATATGTTAGAATAAATTGGTTTATTGTGAAGAAATCCCCCATTTCAGGAGGCCAACCTATGTATATTTCCGGACCCATTTAGGATTCCTCCGGTTTTCTTTGAATACATTACTATGGAGGAGTATCATGTCTAATTTAATCGAAGAAATCAGCCGCCGCCGGACCTTTGCCATCATCTCCCACCCCGACGCCGGTAAAACCACCCTGACCGAAAAATTCCTGCTCTACGGCGGTGCCATCGCCCAGGCCGGTGTGGTCAAGGGCAAGAAGAATTCCCGCGCCGCCACCTCCGACTGGATGGAGATTGAGAAGCAGCGTGGTATTTCCGTCACCTCTTCCGTCATGCAGTTCCAGTATGACGGTTTCTGCATCAACATTCTGGACACCCCCGGCCACCAGGACTTCTCCGAGGATACCTACCGGACCCTGATGGCTGCCGACTCCGCCGTCATGGTCATCGACGGTGCCAAGGGTGTGGAGCCCCAGACCCGGAAGCTCTTTAAGGTCTGCGCTATGCGCCACATCCCCATCTTCACCTTCATCAACAAGATGGACCGGGAGACCAAGGACCCCTTCGACCTGCTGGACGAGGTGGAGCGGGAGCTGGGCATTGAAACCTACGCCATGAACTGGCCCATTGGCTGCGGCAAGGATTTCCAGGGCGTGTACGACCGGGAAAAGAGCCAGCTTCTGTTCTTCTCCGGCCTCAACGGCCGGGCCAAGGCCGACAAGCTGGAGGTGGACCTGTACGACTCCCAGGTGGCCTCCCTGCTGGACAGCGAAAGCAAGCACCAGCAGCTCATCGACGATGTGGAGCTGCTGTCCGCCGGACGGGAGATGGACATGGAGGCGGTCCGGAACGGCCAGCTCTCCCCCGTGTTCTTCGGCTCCGCCCTGACCAACTTCGGCATCGAGCCCTTCCTGGAAAACTTCCTGAAGCTGACGCCTCCCCCTCTGGCCCGGACCTCCAGTGAGGGCGAAGTGGATACCTTCAGCCCGGATTTCTCCGCCTTCGTGTTCAAGATCCAGGCCAACATGAACAAGGCCCACCGGGACCGGCTGGCCTTCATGCGGATCTGCTCCGGCAAGTTCGAGCGGGATAAGGAATATTTCCACGTCCAGGGCGGACGGAAAATGCGCCTGTCCCAGCCCCAGCAGCTCATGGCCGCGGAGCGGGAAATCGTGGAAGAAGCCTACGCCGGCGACGTGATCGGTGTCTTTGACCCCGGCATTTTTGCCATCGGCGATACCATTACCGTTCCCGGCAGGAAATTCACCTACTCCGGCATCCCCACCTTCGCCCCGGAGCACTTCAGCCGTGTGTCCGCCAAGGACTCCATGAAGCGCAAGCAGTTCGTCAAGGGCACGGAGCAGATCGCCCAGGAGGGTGCCATTCAGATCTTCAAGGTGCCCAACTCCGGTATGGAGGAGGTCATCGTGGGTGTCGTGGGTGTGCTGCAGTTCGAGGTCTTCCAGTACCGGATGAAGAACGAGTACGGCGTGGACCTGCGGATGGAGGGCCTGCCCTACGAGGAGATCCGGCTCATCGACGAGTATCCCGGGGACCTTTCCGACCTGAACCTGGGCAGCGACGCGGAGCTGCTGGAGGATTACCGGGGCCGGAGCCTGCTGGTATTCAGCAGCTACTGGGCCATTGACTTCACCTGCCGCCGGAATCCCGGTCTGAAGCTGAAGGAGATCGTCGTCGAAGAGGGCTGACCAAACAGACAGAGAGGGATAGCATGAAACAAAACATAAAAATGATCCTGTCCATTATCCTGGGCAACGCCATGCTGGCCTTTGCCGTGTGTGCCTTTGTGGTGCCCAACGGCATCATGCTGGGCGGCTCCAACGGCATCGCCCTGTTCATCCAGCTTTTCCTGCCGGAGGTTCGGCTGTCCGTGATCTCCGCGGTGGTCAATGTGGGCCTGTTTCTGCTGGGCTGGGCTTTCCTGGGGTGGAAATTCGCCGGTGCCAGTCTGCTGTCCACCATTCTCTATCCCCTGATCCTGGGCTATTTTGAAACGCTGCCCCTGGGCAATCTGTTCAACGAGAATATCGTTCTGTCCGGCCTGGCCTGCGGTGTGCTCTTCGGTCTAGGCATCGGCATCGTGGTCCGGGTGGGCGGTTCCACCGGCGGCATGGACATCCCTCCCTGCATCCTGAACAAGTATTTCGGTATCCCCGTGGGCAAGAGCATCATGTTCTTCGACACCATTGTGGTGCTGATGCAGGTGGTCGTGAAGGGACTGGACGGCGTGCTGTGCAGCATCATGGTCATTTTCCTCATGTCCATCGTCATCGACAAAACCGTGGTCTCCGGCGAAAAGACCCTGCAGCTCATTATCATTTCCCCGGAATACCAGAAGATCCGGGAAATGATCCTCCACCGGGCCAACTGCGGTGTGACCATGCTGGAGATCGAAACCGGCTATGAGGGCAACACCCAGAAGGCCATTCTCACGGTGGTCTACTCCAACAAGTACCCGGAGATCCGGGACGGCGCTCTGAAGCTGGATCCCCACGCTTTCATCATCACCTCGGATGTCAGTAATGTCAACGGCGTGGGCTATACCATCGACCGGGCTTTGAGCAAGGCCGCGCAGAAATAAGAAATTGGACGCTTCCCAATCGGGAAGCGTCCTTTCAGATTGTCGAAAAACCTGTCATTGCGAACCAGTGCGCACACTGGTGTGGCAATCCGTTCTCCAAAATGTTTCATCTTTGCTGAAAGTGCGCCTAAAACCGCAGGTTTTAGGGGATGCGGATTGCCACGTCGCCGCCTTTGGGCGGCTCCTCGCAATGACAAGACGGGGGATTGTCTGAATATCCACGGGATTGCCAGGAGGTGAATTGCCCGAAGGGCAAGAGAGACCACCCTGGGGTGCGTCGCTTCGCTCCTCGCAATGACATTCTTATTTCGATGCTTTTTTGTCAGTTTTCCTTTTGCGGGATCACATAGATCGCCGCCAGGCAGCTCAGGAGCAGCAGATAGGGATAGAACAGATACTGCATGATCTCAAAGGCGGAAATGCTCAGGCCCATATCCGCCACGGCGGCAATCGCCACCAGCATCTGGGCACCGTAGGGGATCACGCCCTGGAAGATGCAGGAGAAGGTATCCAGGATGCAGGCCGCCCGCCGGGGACCGATGCCGTAGTCCCTGCTCATTTCCCTGGCGATGGGATTGGCCATGACAATGGCCACGGTGTTGTTGGCAGTGGCAATATCCATAGCGCCCACCAGCAGGCCCATGCCAAGCTGACCGCCCTTTTTGCCCTTGAACAGGCCCTGGATAAAGCTGAGCAGGGCGTCAAAGCCGCCGTAGACCCGGATCAGGGCACAAAGCGCCGCCACCAGCACTGCCACCATGGAGGTTTCAAACATACCCTCGGCACCCTTACCCATGCTGGCCAGCAGGTCCGTGACCGCCATCTGGCCGGTCACAAGCATAATCACAGAGCCGGAGGCGATGCCCGCCAGGAGCACCAGGAACACATTGACACCGGCGATGCCGCCGATGAGCACCAGCACATAGGGAATGATCTGGATCAGGTTGTACTCCCGGGTGATGACCGCGGGCTCCTGACCCAAGGTCAGCAGCAGGACCAGAACCACGGTTCCGATGGCGGCAGGCAGGGCGATCCAGAAATTGCCCCGGAATTTATCCTGCATGGCGCAGCCCTGGCCGTTGCAGGCGGCGATGGTGGTATCGGAAATGAAGGACAGGTTGTCACCGAACATGGCGCCGCCCACCACGGTGCCCACGCACAGGGCCACCGCAAAGCCCGAGGCCTGAGCCACCTCCACGGCGATGGGTGTCAGCAAGGTGATGGTGCCCACGCTGGTGCCCATGGCGGTGGACACAAAGCAAGCCACCACGAACAGCACCACCACGGCATACCGGGCCGGGATCAGGTCCAGCATGAAGTAGGCCACGCTCTGGGCGGAGCTGCGGCCCACAACGCCCACAAAGGCACCGGCCACCAGAAAGATCAGCAGCATGGTGATGATGTTCTTATCCCCCACGCCCTGGCCCATGATCTCCAGCTTTTTCTCAAAGGGCAGCGCCCGGTTCTGCAGGCAGGCCACCAGGATGGCCGCCAGGAAGGCGATGATGATGGGCACATTGTAAAAGCCCATATGCATCCCCAGGCCGTATTCAAAGAACAGGCCCAGGCCCAGATACATGGCCAGGAACACGCCGATGGGCAGCAGGGCGACGGGATTTCCCTTTTTCATTTTGCTTCCTCCAAAGTTCCAAAAAATCACATAAACATATAGAATTTACCACATTTCCCTACCCTTGTCAACCAATGTCCGGCGAATAAAAGCACAAGGATTTACAAAAAAATAATAGCTTTTTGCCGGGGATATGCTATGATAATATCAGCGAATAAAAACGAAAGGAAGCGAATCATTTGAGAACCGTATACAACCTGAATTACAAGTGGGCCTTTACCAAGCAGGCCACGGAAATCCCTGCCGCACTGCCCATGGACTGGAACTGGGTCAACCTGCCCCACTCCTGGAACGCCATCGACGGCCAGGACGGCGGCAACGACTACTACCGGGGCACCTGCTACTACGCCCGGGACATCAAGAAGTATGACCTGCCCGTGGCGGACAAGTATTTCCTGGAGCTGAACGGTGCCAACTCCTCCGCCGATGTGTACCTGAACGGTCAGCACCTGGCCCATCACGACGGCGGCTACTCCACCTGGCGTGTGGACGTGACCAAGCACCTGAAGGAAGAGAACCTGCTGGTCATCACCGTGGACAACGCCGCCAACGACCGGGTCTATCCCCAGGTGGCGGACTTCACCTTCTACGGCGGCCTGTATCGGAATGTGAACCTGATCTGCGTCAGCGCCTCCCACTTTGATCTGGAATACTACGGCGGTCCCGGCATCCAGGTGACCCCTGTCATGGAGGGCAACGATGCCAAGGTTGCGGTTCAGGTCTACACCAAGCACCAGAAGCAGGACCAGATGATCCGCTACACCCTGATGAACGCCGAGGGCAAGGCCATCGCTTCCCACACCACCCCCGGCCGAAAGGTGATCTTCCACATCAAAAACGCCCACCGCTGGCACGGACGGAAGGACCCCTACCTGTACAGCGTCAAGGCCGAGCTGATTGCCGGCGAGGAAGTGCTGGATACCGTCACCACCCGGTTCGGCTGCCGCAGCTTCCTGATCGACCCCAATAAGGGCTTCATCCTCAACGGGGAGGAATACCCCCTCCGGGGCGTTTCCCGCCATCAGGACCGCTGGGGCTTCGGCAACGCCCTGCTGCCTGAGCACCACATCGAGGACATGGACTACATCTGCGAGGTGGGCTGCACCACCATCCGTCTGGCCCACTACCAGCACGACCAGTTCTTCTATGACCTGTGTGACGAGCGGGGTCTGGTGATCTGGGCGGAGATCCCCTACATCTCCAACCATATGCCCACCGGCCGGGAGAACACCGTCTCCCAGATGAAGGAGCTCATCATCCAGAACTACAACCACCCCTCCATCGTGGTCTGGGGCCTGTCCAACGAGATCTCCATGAAGGGCGACAGGGATCCCGATCTGCTGGAGAACCACCGCATCCTCAACGACCTGTGCCACGAGATGGACAAGACCCGTCTGACCACCATGGCTGTGGTGTCCCCCTGCCCCATCGACTCCCCCTATGTGCGGATCCCCGACACCGTCAGCTACAACCACTACTTCGGCTGGTACGGTGGCGACACCGCCATGAACGGCCCCTGGTTCGACAAGTTCCACGCCCAGTACCCCAACGAGCCCATCGGCATCTCCGAGTACGGCTGCGAGGCCCTGGACTGGCACACCTCCGACCCCCAGCAGGGTGACTACACCGAGGAATACCAGGCCTTCTACCATGAGGAGCTGATCAAGCAGATCCACGAGCGTCCCTACCTGTGGGCCACCCATGTGTGGAATATGTTCGACTTCGGCGCCGATGCCCGGGCCGAGGGCGGCGAAAACGGTCAGAACCACAAGGGTCTGATGACCTTCGACCGGAAGTACAAGAAGGATTCCTTCTACGCCTACAAGGCATGGCTGAATCCCGAGCCCATGGTCCACCTCTGCGGCAAGCGGTATGTGGACCGGGTGGAGGACGTGACCAAGGTCACCGTCTACTCCAACCAGCCTGCGGTGGAGCTGCTGGCCAACGGCGTTTCCCTGGGTGTCCAGGCGCATAACGGCCTGCCCTTCTTCTACTTTGAGGTTCCCAATGTGGGCGAGACCAAGCTGGTGGCCGTGGCAGGCGACCTGAAGGACGAGAGCGTCATCCGGAAGGTGGACACCTTCAACGAGGCGTACCGTCTGAAGGAAAAGAGCGCCGTGCTGAACTGGTTCGACATTGAGATGCCCGAGGGTTACCTGAGCCTGAACTCCAAGTTCTCCGAGATCATGGCTACCATCCCCGGCAAGCTGCTGATCACCTCCATCTTCGGTAAGATGATGGCCCAGGCCAAGTCTCTGGGCGGCAACGGCGGTGCCGGCATGGACGCTTCCGCCATGAGTGGCATGATGGATATGCTGGGCGGCTTCACCTTCCTGCGGCTGGCCGGTATGATCGGCACCATGGGTGTCAACTTCACCAAGGAAGAGCTGCTGGACATCAACGCCAAGCTGAACAAGATCAAGGCCCCCGAGAAGAAGTAAGCATTACAGAACAAGGCCCGCCGGGAAATCCCCGGCGGGCCATCAGCGTGTCAAAAAAGCCCCATGAACAACACGTCATTGCGAACCAGTCCGCTTAAGTGGTGTGGCAATCCCGTAAATTAAGGTGGAAATGTACGATTTTTAACAAGAAATGTTTGAAAATCCACGGGATTCCCACGCCAGTGTGAGCACTGGCTCGGAATGACGTGGTTTTTTCCCGTCTTGACGCATTTGACGTTTCTTACGCTTGTTTTCATACCAGCAGAATTCACATTCGTATTATTTTGAATCCTCCATGTTATATCCCGGAAAGGAGATGGAGTCTTTCCTTGGGGGACGGCCTGTGTGTCGCCCGTCCCCCCCGATTCTGTCATTCCGAGGGCACGATAGTGCCCGTGGGAATCTCCGGCACCGACTGAAATGACCAGCTTTCCAATTAACATTGAATATCTGTGATGGACTTAAGCAGACAGATTATCCTACATTCCAACAGGAGATTGCCACGTCGCCGCCTTTGGGCGGCAAAAGTGGCGCAATAATTTGGACAGAAAATCCGAAAAATAAATGACAGTTATGCAGCAAGCGGGGGCATATATCCCAAGCTGCTGTGGGGGCGCAGATTATTGTAGTAGTATACGTAAT
>JAFVWL010000069.1 GCA_017501695.1 Oscillospiraceae bacterium | reverse complement strand
TCGCATCATGCTCTCTACGACCATCTGCTTAAACTCACCCGTATATCGTTTGTTCGGTACTCCTTTAGGCATAAGAAAAACACCCCATTTCTTAGTACAAGTATTATATCATACTTGTCTAACAAATGGGGTGCAGTTCACCGAGGGGCGGCCTTCTGTTTTTGGGGGATTTTAGGCCTTGGGGCCGATTTGGAGTTCCTCAGCATGGGCCTTCATGGCCTCGATGCAGATAGCCGCCACGTCCCGGACCTCCATGCCCAGCATCTGACAGCCCTTTTTGATCACTTCCCGGTCGCATTTGGCCGCGAATTTCTTGTCCTTGAATTTCTTCATGAAGCTGGACACTTCCATATCCGTGATACCCAGGGGCCGCATCCGGGCAGCAGCCTGAATAATGCCGGTAAGCTCGTCTACGGTGAACAGGGATTTTTCCAGCTCCGTCCGGGGCTCCACATCGTTCAGGTGGATATAGCCGTGGGACAGGATGGCCCGAACTTCTTCCTCCATCAGTCCTGCCGCCAGCAGCGGACCCTCCGTGTGGGACAGGTGTTCCTGGGGGTACTGCTCATAGTCATAGTCATGAAGATAACCGATGGCCATCCAATGCTCCCGGTCGGCGCCGAAATGCTCCGCCAGGCCGCCCATAGCCACGGATACGTTCTTGGCATGGAGGAACAGATGGTCCTCCGTTGTGGTGGTAGCCAGCAGTTCCCTGGCCCGTTCCATTGTCAGCATCACGCATCGCTCCTTTTCTGTAATGTGTTTATTCTACTCCCGGTTTTCCGGTTCGTCAACAACAAATCCGCCCCTCGAACCCGAGGGGCGGATCGATTCTTTTATTCCTCCTCAGGAGGGGCAAAGGCAGGGATCAGCCAGGAATATTTGTCCAGAGAGGACGAGGAATTCCAGGTCATATAGCCGCCGGTACAGCCCGCGTCCCGCAGAGCGCGGATCTGGGCAAAGACCTGATCGGGGCCGTAGGTGTTGTAAGGCGCGCGGATGGCGTTGTAGGCCTGGATCCAGGTACGCACCGCCGCGGGAGTCGCCGTTTCTTCCTGCCGGTACATGACGCAGGAGCCCCAATCGTAAAGCGTTTCGTAGGGATGCTCCCAGGGAAGCCAGTCCCCGGAGGCGGCGAAGTGGTCGGGATAGGGCATACCGCTGATCACATCCGCCACGTTGCTGATGGCAGGCCAATACTGGCCGTAGGCTGTGACGTAATTGTAGGCGCTTTCGCCGTACACATCGGCACTGACATAGGCCCCGTGCTCATGGATCCGGTCGGTGGCGTACATCAGGAACCGCTGAACGGCCTGGGCCTTGGTCTCGTTGTAGGTGTTGTGGAAATCGATGGTACCCGCGTCCTCATACCGCCAGGTGCTGTCCGGGAACCGGACATAATCAAACTGAATCTCGTTAAAGCCCATGAGCTCCACCGCTTCAATGGCCAGGTCCACCTTGTACTGCCAGGCCATCCGGTTATAGGCGGAAGGCCAGTACTCGCCGGAAAGCTTCAACGGATCGCCGTCCAGGTCCGTAATGGCACATTCCGGATGATCCTTGATAAAATAGGTGTCGTTGAAGGTGGTGATCCGTCCGATGACGTAGTAACCCGCGTCCTTCAGCTTCTGGATGGCCTCCCGGTAATCCTCCACGGTATTCTGTGCCCTGCCGGCGGCAGAGGGCGCGTATTGGTTCATCACCTCAGCGGCATAGCCGATGGAGGTGCCGTCAGCGATGTCCACCACGAAGGCATTTATGCCGCTCTGATCGGCGATTTCAATGTAGGCCTCCACGTCCGCGACACGCCAGGCGGCGATATACAGGGTGCGGCATTCCTCAGGCATGAGGTTGCCCTCGATGGGCCCCTTCTCCCGGGGGAAGTAGTCCAGATTTCCGGCACCGCCGCCACCGTAACGGTTGCCCCGGCCCGCATGGAGCTCATAGCTGCCGTTGTGGTCGTAGTTTGCCAGAGCGTCGGTCTCGTTGTCCACCAGGTACCAGGGCATGATATAGCCCGCCTCGCCGTTCAGCTCCACCCGGTACATATGGGCAGTTCCGTCTTCCCGCAGATAGTCACAGCCGGTCACTTCCACCGCCTGTCCCTTTTCCGCGAAGGCCGCCAGCAGATTGCCATCAATGTCTCTCAAATTCACTGCCGTCCGCACATAAAGGGTGTGGGCCGGAACGGCATCCGCCGGATCGGAAACAGCGCAGGCCCCCTCCGGAAGATAGCAGATCTGACCGTCCACCAGAATGGCGGTACGCCCATCCTCCGCCACCTCGTACTCCACCGGAGCGCCCCGGGTCAGCGTACCCACGGGGTTGCCCGCTTCGTCACAGTATTCCACCAGAAGCTCCAGGGTTGCTACAAAGCCCGCGGTCCACTGATGGGGCGGGTCCGTGGGAGGATCCGTAGGCGGGTCCGTAGGGGGATCCGTGGGAGGCTCGGTAGGAGGATTGGTAGGCGGGTTCGTGGTGGGGACCGGAGGCACCGTGGTCATCCCGCTGTCATCCGGACGTTCCACAGCAAAGAAGCAGCCTCCCGCCAGGATCACAAGCGCCAAGAGGGCGACCACCGCCGTCCGGAGCCATCCGGCAAATTTTGCCTTGGGCTTTGGCTTGAAATACTTGCCCTTAGATTTCATGTCGATCACTCCAAAAAGATGATTTCGACTATTTTACCACAGAAACCGACAGGTTTCAACTGTGTCCCTGTTTTTTCCTCCCCACCCAGTTCCGGACAAAAAACCCCACCGGGCAACCGGTGGGGTTTTGTTGTTGGGAATTAGCCCTTGATAGCAGCCTGAGCGGCGGCCAGACGGGCGATGGGCACACGGAAGGGGGAGCAGGACACATAGTCCAGGCCGATCTTGTGGCAGAACTCCACGGAGACGGGGTCGCCGCCGTGCTCGCCGCAGATGCCGTAGTGCAGCTTCTTGCCGGAGGCCTTGCCCTTGGACACGGCCATCTCCATCAGCAGGCCAACACCGTTCTGGTCCAGCTTGGCGAAGGGATCGTTCTCGTAGATCTTGGACTCGTAGTAAGCGTTCAGGAACTTACCGGCGTCGTCACGGGAGAAGCCGAAGGTCATCTGAGTCAGGTCGTTGGTGCCGAAGCAGAAGAACTCGGCCTCCTGAGCGATCTGCTCAGCGGTCAGGCAGGCTCTGGGGATCTCGATCATGGTACCGACCTCGTACTTCAGCTCGATGCCGGCAGCGGCGATCTCAGCGTCAGCGGTCTTGACCACAACATCCTTCACGAACTTCAGCTCCTTCACGTCGCCCACCAGGGGGATCATGATCTCAGGAACGTTGTTCCACTCGGGATGACGCTTGGCCACGGTCAGGGCGGCACGGATGACGGCCTTGGTCTGCATGGCAGCGATTTCGGGATAGGTGACGCTCAGACGGCAGCCACGGTGGCCCATCATGGGGTTGAACTCATGCAGGGAGGCGATGATGGCCTTGATGTCCTCCACGGTCTTGCCCTGAGACTCGGCCAGAGCGGCGATATCTTCCTCAGCAGTGGGAACGAACTCATGCAGAGGGGGATCCAGGAAGCGGATGCACACGGGCATGCCTTCCATAGCCTCGTACAGGCCCTCGAAGTCAGCCTGCTGCATGGGCAGGATCTTGGCCAGAGCAGCCTCACGCTCCTCCACGGTGTCAGCACAGATCATCTCGCGGAAGGAGCCGATACGGCCTTCCTCGAAGAACATATGCTCGGTACGGCACAGGCCGATGCCCTCGGCACCCAGCTCGCGAGCCTTCTTGGCATCCCGGGGGGAGTCAGCATTGGTGCGGACCTTCAGAGTACGGTACTGGTCAGCCCAGGCCATGATGCGGCCGAACTCGCCGGCGATCTCGGCATCCACAGTGGGCATCTTGCCCTCGTAGATGTTACCGGTGGAGCCATCCAGGGAGATCCAGTCGCCCTCGGTGTAGGTGGTGCCGGCCAGGGTGAACTTCTTGTTCTCCTCGTCCATGTTGATCTCGCCGCAGCCGGAGACGCAGCACTTGCCCATGCCGCGGGCAACAACGGCAGCGTGAGAGGTCAGACCGCCGCGGACGGTCAGGATGCCCTGAGCGGCCATCATGCCCTCGATGTCCTCGGGAGTGGTCTCCAGACGGACCAGAACGACCTTCTCACCACGCTCGTTCCACGCCTTGGCATCCTCGGCGGTGAAGACCACCTTGCCGCAGGCGGCACCGGGGGAAGCGGGCAGAGCCTTGCCGATGGGAGCAGCGGCCTTCAGGGCCTTCGCATCGAACTGGGGATGCAGCAGGGTATCCAGGTTACGGGGCTCGATCATAGCCACGGCCTTCTTCTCGTCGATCATGCCCTCGTCCACCAGGTCGCAGGCGATCTTCAGAGCGGCAGGAGCGGTACGCTTGCCGTTACGGGTCTGCAGCATGTACAGCTTGCCGTTCTCCACGGTAAACTCCATGTCCTGCATATCGCGATAGTGGTCTTCCAGAATGGCACAGACCTTCTCGAACTGAGCAAAGGCCTCGGGGAACTTGTCAGCCATCTCGGAGATGGGCATGGGGGTACGGATGCCGGCCACCACGTCCTCGCCCTGAGCATTGGTCAGGAACTCGCCGGTGAGCTTCTTCTCGCCGGTGGAGGGGTCACGGGTGAAAGCAACGCCGGTGCCGCAGTCATCGCCCATGTTACCGAAGGCCATGGACTGGACGTTGACGGCAGTGCCCCAGGAATAGGGGATGTCGTTCTCGCGGCGGTAAACATTGGCACGGGGGTTATCCCAGGAACGGAACACGGCCTGAATAGCGCCCATGAGCTGCTCATTGGGATCGGAGGGGAAGTCGACGCCGATCTTGTTCTTGTACTCGGCCTTGAACTGGTTGGCCAGTTCCTTCAGATCCTCGGCAGTCAGGTCCACGTCCAGGGTCACGCCCTTGGCTTCCTTCATCTTGTCGATGAGGACCTCGAAATACTTCTTGCCCACTTCCATGACCACGTCGGAGTACATCTGGATGAAGCGGCGGTAGCAGTCGTAAGCCCAGCGGGGGTTGCCGGACTTGGTAGCCAGAACCTCCACCACGTCCTCGTTCAGGCCCAGGTTCAGGATGGTATCCATCATGCCGGGCATGGAGGCACGGGCACCGGAACGGACGGAAACCAGCAGGGGGTTCTCCAGGTCACCGAACTTCTTGCCGGTGATGGCTTCCAGCTTTTCAACATATTCCATGATTTCAGCCTGGATCTCCTCATGGATCTTACGGCCGTCATCGTAGTATCTGGTGCAGGCTTCGGTGGAGATGGTAAAGCCCTGAGGGACGGGCAGACCGATGTTGGTCATTTCAGCCAGGTTGGCGCCCTTACCGCCCAGCAGCTCGCGCATTTTGCCGTTGCCTTCGGTAAACAGATAAACGTACTTGTGAGTCATTTACATACCCCTTTCATTTGTAAAGAGCGCCATTTTGCGCTCAAAATTTTTCTTTTTACAGATTCTTGCTATAATGCGCATATAGTATACCATGCACACCGGGAAAAAGCAAATCTTTTCTAAAAATTTCCCGGAATTTGTGAATCTTTCGCTCCGGACAGAAAAATGCCCCCATCCAAATTGGATGGGGGCGTGAGTCAGCATTTCTTCAGGAGGCGGATGTAGAATTCCACAGCCTTGCAGGCGCAATCCAGCCGGATTCGCTCGTTGTTGCCGTGGATGGAGCGGCGTTCCTCGGCGGTCAGGTCCATGGCGGAGAACCGGTATACATGGTTGCTCAGATCCCGGTAGTGCCGGGAGTCGGAGCACTGGACCATCAGGTAGGGAGAAACCACAGTGCCGGGCCAGGTTTGGGCCACAGCGGCGGCCACCTTATCCCAGGCAGGACAGTTGGTCTCGGAAATGGGGCTGGGCTCGAAGGATTCCAGCACCTTTACCTCCACCTTGGAATTGTCAATGGTGCGTTTCAGGTAGGACACGGCGGAATTTACGGAATCCGCCGGATTCAGCCGCATATTGGAAACGATCTTTGCCTCCGGGGGGATCACGTTCCGGGCGGTACTGCCCTCCATCATGGTAAAGGCCATGGTGGTCCGGACCAGGGCATTGATTTCCCCGCCGGTCAGGGAGCAGTACAGGTCCAGCACCGGGCCGAAGCACCACAGATTGGCAAAAAGGATCTTATAGCCAAAGGAGGAATGGCGGCCCAGGGTATCGAACATTTCCGCCGCGGGCTTGGTGACGTGCATTTTGAAAGGCTTGCCATGGAGCCGGTTCACGGCCTTGGCCAGGGTGTCGATGGGCGTGGCCGGAGGGGGCGAGGAAGCGTGACCGCCGCCGGAGAGGACCTTGTATTCCACGTTCATCATGCCCTTCTCCGCGATGCCCACCATGCCGCAGGGCTTGGTGACGCCGGGGAACACATTTTCCACCACGGCGCCGCCCTCGTCCACCACGATGGCCGGGTGGATGTCGTGGCGGACGAACCAGTTGACAATGTTGGGCGCGCCGTTGCCGTTGACCTCCTCGCCGCCGGAGAAGGCGAAGTAGATATCATGCTCCGGCTCGAAGCCCTTGGCGATCAGATGATTGGCGGCGCTGAGGATGCCGTTGAAGGTGACCTTGGTATCCAAAGTGCCCCGGCCCCACAGGACTCCGTCTTCAATGATGCCGGCAAAGGGAGGCTTGTCCCATTTGCTCTCATCCACGGGGACCACATCGTAGTGGGCCATCATTACTGCCGGATCCCCGGGGTTTTTGCCGGGCCACCGGAACAGCAGCGCCCGGTCCGGCAGTTCCGTCACGGAGCACACATCAAAGACCCGGGGGTACAGCTCCGGCAGGGAGGAAATCAGCTTTTTGAATTCCCCGTCGTCCTCTTTTTCCCGGTCCACATTGGAAACGGTCTTGAACCGGACCAGGGTCTGCAGCGCGGAGATGGCGGCATCCCGGTCAAAGGTTACCGGATCCTGAGGAATTTCCGGTTGGGGCTTGGGATTGAACATGGCGGCCCGGATCAGGATCACCGCCAAAAACAGGGCGATCAGGCCCAACAGCACATAGCCCAGCATTTACAGCACTCCTCTCTTGTAAAGGATCCGGGAGACACCGATGGTGAACAGAACGCTGACCGGGACCATAATACCCACGGTGCCGGCGTTCAGAGCGGGAATGAAAATAAACAGCACCAGCATCAGGATCACCGGTGCCACGGCGATCTTCCAGTTTTTGCTGACAAAGGCCACGCCCAGGCCGCCAAAGAGGGCGGGAAGCATCTGGGCAAAGGCAGGTTCCAGCACCGGGGCCTCCAGAATCGGCGTCAGGGGCACGATGCAGATGACGCCCACAATGATAATGACGGTGGTGACGATGGAGGAGGTGGCGATGGCCACGGTGGAAATGATCTCTCCCTCCTCGGAGTTGGCGCTGACCTCATTCTGCTCCAGGGCGTTGATGGCGCAGGGGAGCTTCAGGTTGGAGATGTTGCCGGTGACAAAGCTCAGATAGGAACCGCCGGCGCCCAGCATGGGCACGAAGGTGATGGTCTCAATAACGCCCACGGCCCAGTACATGGGCGCCGTGGCAATGAGGCCCATAATCAGGGCCTGCCAGTCCGGCATGGCCTGGAAAATCAAAGCCACAGTCAGGGGGTACAGGAACATAAGGACCATCATGGTCAGGTTCCAGATGGTACCGTCCCGGTGGACGGAATCGATATAGCTCAGTTTTTTCATGGTATGTACCTCCTTAGCCCAGCAGGGCGGTAATGGGGATGGCGGAGGCCATGCCCAGGACCAGGGAAATGGGCAGGGCATAGTCGCCCAGCCACTTCCATTTCTTCATAGCCAGGCCCAGGACCACCATAATGGCGGCGGACACACCCATGACGCACACTGGGATCAGGCCCGTCGTAGGAGCTACGCCCTCGGTGGGGTTCCAAAGCATGGAGAAGTCGCAGAACACATAACCCAGGAAGGCAGCGATCATGCCGATGAACATGGCGTTCTGAAAAATATCCGCCCACTTCTTATCCTTGGCTTCCAGGTTGGACATACCACCCAGGAGCTTCTTGCTGATGGCGGGAACCAGCCAGATGCCCACCATGATGGAAATGGTCATGACCAGGGTGATGTTCACATACTGCTGGGCAGTCAGCTCGCTGATCTTACCCAGCTCCAGGCCCATGGCGCTGACGGCGTTGGAGGCGGCGATGGCCTCGTAGCTCAGGCTGCCCACCACACTGAGCCGCAGCCAAGGCAGGGGGATACCCAGACTCTTGGCCAAAGTAATGACACTGATGACGATGGACACCGCCGGAGCGATGGTGAAAACCGCGGCGGTGCGGATGGTCTTCATCAGTTTGTTCTGATCCATGCCCAGTTCCTTGCTGCGCTTCATGGCCTTCCACAAAAAGTATACCGACTGGCCCAGAACCGCCAGAATGATGACACCCGCAAGGAAGAACAGCACGGGGTGGTTAACATAAAATTCCACAAAATACACCTCCGAAATTTGGATACTATTGACAGTATACCACGAAAGTTTAAGAAATACAAGGGAACGACCACAAATTAAACACAAAAATCCACCGTTGACGGATTTTTGCCTGCAGATGGAAAAGGAATCCGAATGGTGCGGGGAGGATATGGTGAGAAAGTCACGGAGATATTTAAGGAAAGGTGATAATATTAAGAAAAAAAGAAGGAAGAATATGCATATTTGTAATGTTTGCGGATGGGTTTATGACGAGAGCAAGGGGCTGCCGGCCTACGGCATCGCCCCCGGCACGAAGTGGGAAGATCTGCCTGAGGATTTTGTCTGTCCCCTTTGCACCGCTGAAAAAGAAGTATTCATGAGTGTTTGATTTGCTCCTCTGAAAAAAAGGAAGGCCGTCCCAACCCGGGACGGTCTTCCTGCTGCTCAACGAATTAAATCCTTAATGACCTCGCCGGCCAGAATCATGCCGGCAACGGATGGAACAAAGGCGACACTACCCGGCAAAGCCCGGCGGCCCTCCGGCAGTTCCTCCAGCCCCTCCACCGTCCGGGGCGTCAAAGGCTCCTCCTCGGAATAGACCACCTTCAGCGCGCGGATGCCCCGCTTTTTGCATTCCTTCCGCATGATCCGGGCCAAAGGACAGCCCCGAGTCCGGGAAATATCCGCCACCCGGAAGGCCGTGGGGTCCAGCTTGTTGCCGGTGCCCATAGAGCTGATGATGGGGATTCCCGTTTCCTGGGCCCGCTGGGCCAGCATCAGCTTGCCGGTGACGGTATCGATGGCATCCACAATATAATCGTACCGGGAAAAATCAAATTGGTCGGCGGTATCCGGCAGGTAAAAGGTTTCGTGGACCGTGACCCGGATGTCGGGGTCAATGTCCCGGACCCGGTCCGCCGCGGCTTGCGCCTTGGATTTGCCCACCGTGGAACGGGTGGCCAGAAGCTGGCGGTTGATATTGGTGAGGCTGATGGTATCGTGGTCGATGAGGTCCAGGGCACCGATGCCGGACCGGGCCAGGGCCTCCACCACATAGCCGCCCACACCGCCCAGGCCAAAGACCGCCACCCGGGCGTTTCTCAGTTTTTCCATGGCGGTGTCGCCCAACAGTAAGCGTGTCCGGGAAAGATGGTCCATATAGTGCCTCCTTGACAGTGAGGGAAATTGTAGTTTATATCAGCACCGCACCCCTTGCCCCCCGCATTTATGAGGGGGTGGCCCGAAGGGCCGGGGGGAGAAAAAAGAACTCCCCCAGTCAAAAATCGGTTCCGAAGAGCCGATTTTTGCCAGCCCCCTCTTGAAAAGCGGGGGCCGAGGCGGCTTCGCCGCCGGGCGACCGCAAGGGTCGCC
>JAFVWL010000010.1 GCA_017501695.1 Oscillospiraceae bacterium | reverse complement strand
GTGCCATGGCGTTGTAGTCGTCCTGGATCATGCCCTTTTCATAGAACAGGGCGGTGGAGCCGTCGCCGATCTCGTGGAACAGGTTGGAACGGGTCCAGTCGAAGATGGGCATGAAGTTGTAGCAGATGACCTTCACGCCGAACTTGCTCAGGTTGCGGATGCACTGCTTGTAGTTCTCGATCAGAGCGTCCCGGGTGGGCTTGCCGATCTTGATGTCGTCGTGGACGTTGACGGACTCGACCACATCACCGTTGAAGCCGTAAGCATGGAGCTGGTCCATGACTTCCTTGATTTCGTGCTCCTCCCAGATTTCGCCGGGCATCTTGTGATGCAGGGCCCAAACAATGCTGGTCACGCCGGGGATCTGCTTGATGTCGGACAGCTTAATGGCATCGTTGCCTTCGCCGTACCAACGGAAACCCATGTGCATAGGCATAAGAAATTCCTCCATTACTTTTTTCGTGCCTTCCCCATATTTCTACAGGGAAATAGATTTTGGCTAGATAGATTATAGCACAAAAGGTAGCTCCCTGACAATCCAGTGTTTCACGAAAAAATGAACAAAAAACAAGGGGAAATTTTGTAGAGAAAACCATGGCTTCCGGCCTTTTTTCCGGGGATTCTTCCATCTTGTGCTTTTTCTTACGGTGGTATATAATGGGGTTAATTCTACAAGGAGGATTCGATATGAACAAAAAGAAACTGGTATCTTTTCTGCTGGCATTGGTGTTTGTGGCCGGCCTGTTCCTGGTCAACACCGTGCTGGACAAATTCCTCCCGGAAAGCGGCGATTCCTACGGCACCGTAGAAACCACCCTGCCGGATCCTGAGCCCCAGGGCACCGAAACCTGCACCATAGACGAAAACGGCAGTTATACCACCAAGGATGAGGTGGCCCTGTACATCCATCTTTACGGCAAGCTCCCCAAGAATTTCATCACCAAGGACCAGGCCCGGGACCTGGGCTGGGAGGGCGGCGGTCTGGAGGATTACGCTCCCGGCAAATGCATCGGCGGCGACCGGTTCGGCAATTATGAAGAACTGCTCCCGGATGCCCCCGGCAGGTCCTGGACCGAATGCGACATTGACACCCTGGGCAAAAACAGCCGGGGCGCCAAACGGATCGTCTTCTCCAACGACGGTCTGATCTACTACACCGACGACCACTATGAAAGCTTTACCCTGCTCTACGGGGAGGAATGACATGGAATACCGCATCGACTGCGCCGCCATCGGCACCCGTCCCCAGCTCCATGAGGCCCTGGCCCGGACCCTGGATTTTCCCGAATGGTACGGCCACAATCTGGATGCCCTCTATGACCAGCTCACCGCCATCTCCGGGGAAACCCGGCTGATTCTGGAACACTGGGATACCTTCGCAACCCTGGGCCGTGGCTTTCGCCGGGTCCTAGAGGACGCGGCGGAAAAAAACCCCAATTTTCAGGTAATGTTCTTATAGACAAAGCCCCCCGAACCGTGCTAGAATAGCCCCATCAAAAACATAAAGGAGTGTTCCCCAATGGCAACTTTTAACGAGATGATGCAGAAGCTGGTAAATTCCGACTACGAGACCCTGGTGTCCATCGCCCAGGAAGCTCTGGTGGGCGTACTGCCCGCCTGCAAGGAAGTGGACCCCGATAACGGCGGCATCGCCATGGCTACTTCCATTATCCTCAGCGCCATCGCGGCCGACGGTGTCCTCACCGGCCTGGAGAAGAAATTCCTGGCAGATGCCCTGGGTCTGAACCAGGATGCCATCAATCAGCTCATTGGTCTTTACGACAGGCGTATGGCGGAAATGGTTGATGTCTTTGTCGACCACAGCAACCCCAACGTCAAGGCTGAGGTTCTGGCTTTGGTCAGTGCCGTAGCCGCCGTGGATGAAAAGATCTCCCACCAGGAGACCGCCTTCATCAAGAAGCTCCTGGCCTGACCGGAGGTCCCATTATGAAATTATTACTTCGGATTGTGACCCAGCTTCTGGGTATGCGGGATACCGGAGACGAGCCCCGGGCGGATATGTACCTGCCGGACCGGATGCTGGGTATGGCCATTATCTTCCTGCTCATTGGCATCGGCCTGGCTGTGGCGGCCTGCTTCACGCTGAATCCCTATATGATCCTGGGCGCTGTGGTTATGATCCCCGTGGGAATCGCGGCGCTGCTGTGCTGGAAGAATCAGAAGATCAATATGGTCACCAGCGGCACCTTTGAATACACCACGTTCCTGGGCAATACCAAAACCTATCGCTTCGCGGACATCACCGGCCTGCGCCGGAATCAGGATTCCCTGACCTTGTTCGTGGGCAAGGAAAAGATCCATATCGAATCCATGGCCGTCCTCAGCGACCGCCTGATCGCCGCCATCAATAACGCCCTGCAGCAGAAGGCAGAATAATTTCCAACGGGACCTCCCAGGGAGGTCCCGTTGCTGCGCAAAACAGCCACCGTCCGGAGACGGTGGCTGTTGCTGTGTCAGGGGATCATGCGATTTTGCGCTTGGGCAGCATGGGCAGCAGCGCCACGATGCCGAATACCGCAACGGCGAGGGTCATCAGGGAGAAACCGATGCCGTCACCCGTGGGCGGGTTGGTGGGATCGGAGGGCTTGGGAGGATCCTCGGGCTCCGGCTCGGGCTCGGGCTGAGGATCGGGCTCCAGCTCCACGTCACCGGAACCGGTGCCGCCGGGCACAGGACCGGCGTTGCCGGGGGCTGTCTCATTCAGGGCCAGGAAGCCTTGGAGGTCGATGGTGCCGTCGGCATTCCGCTTCACACCCACAAATTCCAGGGAGACGAACATCTCCGCGGTGATCTGGACACCGGAGGCGTTCCTGGAGGCGCTGCCGTCCCAGTAGTAGTTGGTGTCACCCAGATACTTGGCCGGATCCTGGGTGCCCTTGGGCTTCAGGTTGTCCTCACGGTCGAAGCCGGACTTCACGGTGGCATCCTTGAAGGAGATGATGCCCGTGGCGGAGAAGTCGGTGTTGGCGGCGTTGTTGGTGTAGAAGGCCACGTTGTAGCTCTCGTTGTTGTAGGCGATGCTGTTTTCCACGATAACATCGGGACAACTGTTGGAGTCGATGCCCTTGGCCTTATTGAAGAAGGCATAGGAGTTGATGAGCTGATGCTTGCCGGAGATGCTCTCACCGCCCAGCTTGAAGCCGTTGCCGTTGCCGGCGTTGGTGCCGTCCAGCAGGTAGCCGTTGTTGTAGGCCACACAGTTGCGGATGGTCACGGAGCCGATGGGGCCGGTGGAGGTCTTGGCGTACAGGTCCCAGCCGTCGTCGGCGTTGTTGTAGGCCACACAGCCGTCAAACACGTTGCCCACGCCGCAGGTCAGCTTGGCGGCGAAGCCGTCGGCATCCTCATAGCCCGCGTCGGCGTTGTTGTAGCTGGTGCAGTTGAGGATCAGGTTGTAGCTGGGCCACTGGTCGATGGTGGTGTCGGTGCCGGAGTAGCGGCTGATCTGGATGCCGGTGTTGCCGTTGTCGTAGGTGTTGATCCGGTCCAGGGTGTTGTAATTACCGGAGACCTGGAAGCCCTTCTGACCGTTCTGGGAACGGGTCACATCGAAGCCCTGGAAGTACCAGTGGCTGCCGCCGTGGACGATGCCGGCACAGATGCCCTGGAAGTCCAGCACGGGACGGGTATCGGCTTCCGGATCGGCCACCATGCGGATGGGCTTCTCGGCGGTGCCGTCGATGCCCCGCTGAATCCGGAGGGTCTGGGTCAGCTTATAGGTGCCCTCCAGCAGGACGATGGTCTGACCGGCCTTCACATTTTCCACCGCGGAGTAAATGTCCAGAGGATCCTTCCGGGTGCCGGCGGCACCGGGCTTGCCGTTGGGGGAGACGTACAGGTTCACCAGCTCCGCGTAGTCCGCGTTGTAGGTGACGGTGATGCCGGTGGTGATGGGATCGGTGGAGGTCAGCTTGGTATCCTCGCCCAGGTCCTGGTTGGGATCGGGGGTAAAGACCACAACTACCTTGTGCTCGCCGGTGCCGTCCAGCTTCACAGCCAGATCATACCGGACACCGCCGGTAATGACCGCGGCCTCTGCCACCACAGTGTCATCCACAGTGATGTGAGCGGTGCCGTTGACATTGGCGCTGATGGATACGGTATAGTCCTCGGAGGTGGTGACGGTGGAGGAATTGACGGTGACGGTGGGCTCGATATAGGTCACGGGCTTTTCCTCTGCGGGGGCATCCTCGGAGGTCAGGATGGTGGTCAGGGAGATGTCAGAGAAGGTGACCCGGGCGTTCCGGGAGGCGAAGAAGCCAACGTACACGTTCTCGGGGTCCAGGACATTCAGCACCTCGGGACCGTAATACTTCTGCTGGGCCAGGAGGTTGCCCTCGGCGTCATAATAATTGACGAAGTAGCCGGTATTGTTCTTCTGAATCTCCAGAACGAAGGTAGTCAGCTCAGCGATGGTGCCGCTGACTTCCTTGGTGGCGTTGCCGATAATGTTGTAGGTACCGGCGGCCAGACCCTGCTGACCGGGGGTGTTGTCCAGGGTGGAGGTGGCGGCGGTGAAGCCCGCGGGAACACCGGTGCCGGCGGCAGCCAGGCTGTCCGGGGTGATGCCGGTCTTGGCGTTGGTGCCCAGGCCCAGCTTCATGGAATATTTCACGCCGTTGGAACTGCCGGTGTCGTAGAACTTGCCGGTTTCCGCGTCATAGCGGTACTCGATCTTGGAAGCCAGAGCCATGATGGAGTTGTTCCAGATGTTGCTCTCGCCGGCGGTGATCATCCGGTCCGTGGCCACCAGGCCGAAGCCCTCCTGGCCGTTGGAATAGGTCCAGGAATCCACGGTCACGGTTGCCCGCAGGGTGAAGTTGTGGGTGGTGGGGATGGCGGTGTAGTAGAAGGCGATCTGGTCGGGCTGCTCGGGAATGACCTTGCCCTTGCCGTTCTCGGAGTACACGGTGACCCAGCCATCCTCGTTGACGGAGCCCACATAACCGTTGTTGGCATCGTTGGAGGAGCTGCCGTAGCGGGTGAAGCCCCAGACTCTCTGGGCATCGGCGGTGACGGTGACCGCCAGGGCGGCGGACAGTGCCGTCTCCTCGTCACCCCGGAGGGCGGAGACCTGGAAGCTGTAGTTCTGGCCCACGGTCAGATCGGTGACGGTGTATTCGGTGCCTTCCGTGATGCCCACAGGCGCGCCGTCGCAGTAGACCTGGTAGCCGGTGGCCTCTTCCACCGGGCCCCAGACCAGCGTCACGGTGCCGTTACCGGCGCTGGTGCCGGAGATGATGGCGGGCACGGTCAGGGGCAGCAGGAAGCTGCCGGTGACGGCCTCGGAGGTCTTGGGTTCCTCGTTCTCCCGGCTCAGAACGGCCTGGAAGGAATACTGGCCGGAGCAATCGGGGCTGAAGGTCAGGGTGTGCTCGGCCTTCTCAGCGATGGAACGCTTGGTTTCCAGTTCGGTGCCCTCGGCATCGTACATGGTGACCACCACTTCGTCAGCGCCGTCATAGCCCACCAGGGCAGAGACAGTGACCTTCATCTCACCTGCGCCGTTGTCCACAGCGGCGGTGATGACGGGGGCGGCAACGGTGGACCAATCGGTCCGCTCGGGGACCTCGGGGGTACCGCCGCCGGTGACGGTAACCTGGAGCTTAAACAGATAGTTGCTGCCGGTGGGCACCGCCAGATAGTAGGTGCCTGCGGCATCCAGGGTCAACTGGTCGATGTACAGGCTGTTTTTGACGGAAGCGGCGGCATCGGTGGCAGTGATCACAGTGCCGGTTTCGTCGCAGATGGCCATTTCCCGGCCGTCACCGCCGGAGACCCACCAGATCTTTACGGTGGCGGGACCCTCGGTTTTGAACTGGACCGCGTTCTTGATGGTGTCGCCAAAGGCGGATTTGCCGCCGAAATTCAGCCGCTGGGTGGCGGTATAGCCGTCTTCGAATTCTTTGCTGGAGCCGTCCACCTTGGTCTTCTCGGAATAGAAGACGGTGAAGTAGCCCTCGGTGCCAACGACCTCGGTATCGCCGTCGGCCTTGTCACCGGCGGCAAAGGCCGTCAGATCCCCGGTGGCATCCAGAATATAATCGGTAATGGCGGGGGGCAGGGGAGCGGGCTCCTCGGTAACCTCCAGCTTGAACAGGTAGTTGCTGCCGGTGGGCACTGCCAGGTAGTAGGTGCCTGCGGCATCCAGAGTCAGCGTGGAAATGTACAGGGAATTCTTGACGGATTCCGCGGCATCGGTGGCGGTGACCACAGTACCGGCACCGTCGCAGATGGCCATTTCCCGACCGTCGCCGCCGGAGACCCACCAGATCTTTACGGTGGCGGGACCCTCGGTCTTGAACTGAACGGCGTTTTTGATGGTGTCGCCAAAGGCGGATTTGCCGCCGAAGTTCAGCCGCTGAGTGGCGGCATAGCCGTCCTCGAACTCCTTCTTGGAGCCGTCCACCTTGGTCTTCTCGGAATAGAAAACGGTGAAGTAACCCTCGGTGCCGACGACCTCGGTATCGCCGTCGGCCTTATCACCGGCAGCCATGGGGGCCAGATCGGTGGTGGCATCCAGAACGTAGGCACCGGATGCGGGAACCTCCGGCTCGGGAAGGGTCTCGGTGACATCCAGCCGGAACAGATAGTTGATTCCGGTGGGTACCGCCAGATAATAGGTACCGGCAGCGTCCAGAGTCAGCTCAGAGATGTACAGGGAATTCTTGACGGATTCCGCGGCATCGGTGGCGGTTACCACAGTGCCGGCACCGTCGCAGATGGCCATTTCCCGGCCGTCGCCGCCGGAGACCCACCAGATCTTCACGGTGGCGGGACCCTCGGTCTTGAACTGAACGGCATTTTTGATGACTTCACCGAAGCCGGACTTGCCGCCGAAGTTCAGCCGTTGAGTGGCGGTATAGCCGTCTTCGAATTCTTTGTTGGAGCCGTCCACCTTGGTCTTCTCGGAATAGAAGACGGTGAAGTAGCCCTCGGTGCCGACGACCTCGGTGTCGCCGTCGGCCTTGTCACCGGCGGCAAAGGCCGTCAGATCCCCGGTGGCATCCAGGGTGTGGGTGACCGTGGCGGCATGAGCCAGGGGCGTACCCACGGGGACCATGAGCAGCACCATCACAAGCGCCAGCGCCAGCGCGACCGCTTTGCGTATGATTCCGTTTTTCATTGTGCAATCCTCCTAACATAACGATGGAAAAGGCCCGGGAGATTCCGGCATTATCGCTAAAATAATCATACTTTTCTTACGGGGCTTTTGTCAAGATGAAACCCGCGGAATATCCGTTTGGACTATGATTGCATCCGTTCTGTGAAGCTGAAAACAGCCGTGATCCGAAGATCACGGCTGTTGGAGGATTTGCTTAATTCAGGGCCTGGATCAGCTCCGGCAGCACAGGCTCAAAGGCCGCGCCGTACCAGTGGTTTTCCAGAGTTCCGGTGAAGCGGATGCAGGCAACGGTGTAGTCCGCGGCGATCCGGGCGGCATCGAAAGCAGTCTTGCCCCGGACCAGAGCGCCCACAAAGGCAGAGGCGTAAATATCGCCGGTGCCGTGGCAGGAGTTGGGCAGCTTCTCGTGCTCGTAGTAGGCGTAGCAGCCGTTTTCAAAGACCACCACACCGGTCTTGCCGGGGGCGTAGGATACGCCGGTGAGGATCACATTTTTGCAGCCCAGTCCGGTCAGTCCGGCCAGCAGCCGGTCAATGTAAGCCCGGTCGTATTCGGTCCGGTATTCCACGCCGGTCAGGAAGCAGGCCTCGGTGATGTTGGGAACCAGGAAGTCTGCCTTGCCGCACAGCCCCTTCATGGCCTCCACATATTCCATGTCAAAGGCGGGGTAGAGGCTGCCGTTGTCCGCCATGGCCGGATCCACGATCTTCCGGCACCCGGGGGCGGCAGTATCACGGAAGAACTCCGCGACATAGCCGATCTGCTCGGTGCTGCCCAGGTAGCCGGTGTAAATGGCATCGAACAGGATCCCTTCCTTCATCCAGTGGGCCTTGATGCCGGGCATGTCCGGTGTCAGATCCCGGACGGTAAAGCCGGTAAAGCCGGCGGTATGGGTAGAAAGCACGGCAGAGGGGAGAATGCAGGTCTCAATGCCGCAGGCGGAGAGAATGGGCAGCGCAACGGTCAGGGAGCACTGTCCCACGCAGGAAATATCCTGAATGGTCAAAATTTTGGGGTATTTCATCATTACACCTTCTCAGAATTGATTTACCTAATTATAGCACAAATTAACCAGAAATCCAGTGTCAAAAATCACAAAGTAGGAATGGATAACCAACCAAATATTTATCAAATCCAACTAGGAATTTGCTATAATCAACTGAAAATGAAATAATGCTCTGTACTTAGCATGGGAATGATGCTAAGATTAACTGGTCAATAACACCGAAAGGGGAAATTTTCCATGAGAGTTATTTGCGCGAAAGACTATGCTGATGTCAGCCGGAAGGCTGCCAATATCATTGCCGCCCAGATCCATCTGAAGCCCGACTGCGTCCTGGGCCTGGCTACCGGTTCCAGCCCTGTGGGTACTTACCAGGAGCTGATCAAGAAGTACCAGGCCGGCGAACTGGACTTTGCTCAGGTCAAGACCGTGAACCTGGACGAGTACGTGGGCCTGCCCAAGGACCATGACCAGAGCTATGCCTACTTCATGCGGTTCAACCTGTTCGACCATGTGAACATCGACCAGGCCAACTGCAACATTCCCAACGGCATGAACCCCGACGCCGCCGGCGAGTGCGCCCGTTATGATGCCGTCATCGACGGTTTCGGCGGCGCGGATCTGCAGCTGCTGGGCCTGGGCCCCAACGGCCACATCGGCTTCAATGAGCCCTGCGATGAGTTCGTCAATGGCACCAATAAGGTGGAGCTGACCGCTTCCACCATCGATGCCAACCAGCGTTTCTTCGCCAAGCGGGAAGATGTGCCCACCCACGCCTATACCATGGGCATCGGCTCCATTATGAAGGCCAAGCGGGTCCTGCTGGTGGTCAACGGTGAGAAGAAGGCCCAGGCCGTGAAGGACTGCTTCTTCGGTCCCATCAAGCCCCAGGCTCCCGGCTCCATCCTGCAGCTCCATCCCGACTTCACCCTGGTGGCTGACGAGGCTGCCCTGTCCCTGGTGAAGGACCTGCTGTAATCACTGAGATACCCCAAAAAAGGGCGGCCATCGGCCGCCCTTTTGCTTGTTGACAAGGGCTTGTGATGTAGTTTAGCGCATTATGCGTAGGGCGGGGTCATGACCCCGCCCCAGCGTGTCAAAAAAGTATCGAAACAAGAATGTCATTGCGAGGAGCCGCCCAAAGGGCGGCGACGTGGCAATCCGCATCCCCTAAAACCTGCGGTTTTAGGCGCACTTTCAGCAAGAAACGAAACATTTTGGAGAACGGATTGCCACACCAGTGTGCGCACTGGTTCGCAATGACAGATTTTTCGACAGTCTGGGGCGGGGTCATGACCCCGCCCTGCGAATTACATTTCTGTAACCTACAATTTCCAGAATCGTGAGCTGAAATGCCCTTATTATGAGTGGATGGCATTTTTTGTGTATTAATTTTGCAACTTGCTGTTTACACAGACCCGGTTTATGTGGTATGATTATAAGACGATTATGAAAAACAGAGGTTTCTGAAGATGGACTACATCGTTTTGGATATGGAATGGAACCAGCCCTGGCCCGGTTCCCCATCCGCCCGGAAGGTTCTTCCGGTGCAGATCCGGGGTGAAATCATCCAGATCGGCGCCGTCCGGGTGCTGGAGGATCAGACCGTGGCGGACGAATTCCAGGTGCTGATCCGGCCCAAGTATTACCGCCGCCTGAACCGCCGGGTCAGCAAGCTCACGGGCATCAAGGAATCCCGGCTGAAGGAAGAGGGAATTCCCATGGAGGAAGCCATGGAGCAGTTCCGGAGCTGGTGCGGTGAGAATGTGACTTTCCTGACCTGGGGTTTTGATGATATCACCATCCTTCGGGAGAACCTGCAGCTCTATGGCCTGGACGATAGCTGGACCGGCACCTGGTACAACGCCCAGATGATGTTCAACGCTCAGACCGACGGCTCCAACGCCCAGAAGGCCCTGAAAACCGCCATGGAGATCTTCGGGATCGAGGCCACCCGGCCTGCCCACGATGCCCTGGGTGATGCCTACCATACAGCCCTGATCTGCGCCCGGCTGGATCTGAAGCGGGGCACCAGCGAGTATGATGAGGCCCTGAAGAGCCACGAAAACGGCTTCCATGGAGCGGAGCTGCCCGGCTGCATCGCCCGGAAGGTGTTCTACGATTATAAGGATAAGAAAGCCGCCCTGTCCGCCATGGCCGGAGCGGAGAATGAATGCCCGGTTTGTGGCCGGCAGATGCTGGGCTCCCGTTGGTTTGCCCAGCCGGGACACCGGTATATGGATCTGGCCGCCTGCGCCGACCACGGCAAATTTCTGATCCGGGTCCGGCTGTCGGACCAGCCCGACGGCACCATCCGGGTCAGCCGCCTGACCTATGAGGCCAGCTCCGAAGCGGCCCAGGCCTACGCCCGCCGGGCGGAGAAGGCGGACCCGGAAACGGGCCGTGCCACCCACCGCCGCCGCAGACGCCGCCGGACCCCCAGCTCCGAACAGCCCAGCGAATAAGCACAGACCGCGGAGATCGAAAGATCCCCGCGGTTTTCAAAATTTATCCTTGACAGAAGGACAGGAAAGTGGTATAATGCATTTCGCTGATGGTGCTCCGGCACTGTGATTACGGGCCCTTAGCTCAGTTGGTTAGAGCCTCCGGCTCATAACCGGATAGTCCCGGGTTCGAATCCCTGAGGGCCCACCATCGTAAACAAAGGCTCCGCCTTTTATATATAGGGGTATAGCTCAATTGGTAGAGCGGCGGTCTCCAAAACCGTAGGCTCAGGGTTCAAGTCCTTGTGCCCCTGCCAAAATCGGGAATTTACAAGTTTCTCTTGTAAATTCCCGATTTTTGTTATCTAAAAGTACAGATTACGGATTTCAAGAAACTCAAAAAATGCTTCTGAGCCTACGGTTTTGACAAATTGTGAGGCGCTTGCTTTGCGCATGATTCTTTCTCCGCCTGTAACGCGGCTCCGGAAAAGCTGCGGCGCCGGATTATCCGGTTGACACATTTCCGGTTTTTCAATACAATAGGCTCAGGAAAAGAAATATCGCTGTTCCAATATTTTACCGGACAGGAGAGGGATTATGGCACGTCAAATTCAGGGCAATACGGACGCAACCAAACAGATGCTGGACGAGGTCCGAAAAGTCAAGACAAAGCTGACGAAGGAGAAAAACGCCTTTAAGAATGCCATGGAAATCGTGGGCATTAAGACCGAATCAGAGATCAATCTCTTTGGCCCCAATGCTGTAAGCCGGGTGGCGGATATTGCGACAGCCGTCCGTAAGGCCAGTGACCGGCTGTATACCGCCTGCCAGACTCAGATCCCGCTGCTGGATGCTCTGTGCCGGCCGCTGCTGGACCAGGACCCCTCCACCAAGGCGGTGAAGGAAGTGACGGCCCTGATCCAGAAGCTGAATAAAGAGTCGGAAATCAGCACCAATTTCCGGGGCAACATCAACGGTGGAACTTTTTACGATCTGGTAGGTGTCCGCTATCTCCCCAGCCTGGAAAACCAGATGATCCAGCGATTCTGGGAGGAACGGTATTCCCAAATGCCCGACACCGCCGCCGAGGATCAGGCCTATGCCGCACGGGAGCGGAAGGAGAAACAGGAACAGGCATCCCTGCGTACCCGGGCTTTGCTGGAAGTTATGCAGGCGGAGCGGGAAGCGAAGCAGCAGAAGAAGCTGGCCCAGGAACAGGAACGTCAGAACCGTCTGGCCCGGATCGCGGAAAACGCGGAAGAGACCCTGGCCCGGCGGGAGTATCTCCGGCGGGCAAGGGAAATGGTCGGCATCAACGGAAGCACCATCGCATGGACCGGTCCCGGCGGGAAATTGACCGCACAGCACCGGTGGGGCTATGCTTCCCCGGGAGATATTTCTGAATTCTATGGGATTCGGTCGGTGGTATGCACCAATGATGGCATCGTGGGCCTGCGAAACAGCGGTGCCTGTATGACCACCGTACCCTTCAGCGACTGCAAATCCAACCTCCGGGATGTGGAGAACTGGCATGGCATAGAAGCCTTGGCAGCCGGCGAATATCATGTGGTGGGCTTGCGGAAGGACGGAACCTGCGTGGCTACCTCCTTCAAACGGGGAGCCCTGATGGACCGGGGCCAGAGTAATGTGGCCTCCTGGACCGATGTGGTGGAAATCGCCTGCGGCGATGATTTTACTCTGGGTCTTCGGAAGGATGGAACCGTCCTCTATGCCGGTGCGGATGGCAGCATGGCGGAGAAAATCAACAAACTGACCGATATTGATATGATTGCTGCCAGCGGCATACGTGTGATTGCGGTGACGAAGAAAGGAGAGATCCTGTTCGGCAACGGAGCCATGAACAAAGCGGAAAATGTGGTTCAGGTGGCGGTGGCGGGGGAGCCCTATGCTTTGCAGGCGGACGGAACCCTGCTGGGCGGTGCGGAAAATATGCTTTCCTGGAGACGGGATGAAACGGTTGTGGTGGACCGGAACGTGGTGGCACTGTTCAGCGGCCGCTGGCTCCATTATCTGAAGGAGGATGGCACCCTGGTCAAAGTGGGGTACAAAGAGCCGGCCGTCAAAGAGCGGCTCTTTGAAAGCTACGATGCCTACTGGCAGGCCCAGGAGGAGGCAGACCGGATCCGGCAGGAAAAGGTCCGGCAGGTTCTGGCCTGGCGGGAAGCCGGTGTGTGCCAGCATTGCGGCGGCAGCTTCCGGCGTGGCCTCTTCGGCAGCAAATGCGGCTCCTGCGGTAAGAAGAAGGATTATTGATCCGCAATGAGAAATGATAAAAAGCCAAGGGCGGAAGCCCTTGGCTCAGACTGTCGAAAAACCTGTCATTGCGAACCAGTGCGCACACTGGTGTGGCAATCCGTTCTCCAAAATGCTTCATTTTTGCTGAAGGTGCTTCTAAAACCGCAGGTTTTAGGGGATGCGGATTGCCACGTCGCCGCATTTTGGGCGGCTCCTCGCAATGACATTCTTGTTTCGATACTTTTTTGACACGCTGAGCCAAGGGCGTTTGCCCCTGGCTTTTGCGATTTTGCTCAGTCTCCCTCGCCGGCTTTGAAGTTATAGATGGGCCGGATGACGGAGACGATTTCCGCCGTGGGGCCGATATTATCCACGATGTCCGCCATGGACTTATAGGCCATGGGACATTCGTCCAGGGTCCCCCGGCTGACGGAGGTGGTGTAGATGCCCTCCATCTGCTTTTTGTACTCGTTGACGGTGAAGGTGTTCTTGGCCTCGCTGCGGCTCATGAGCCGTCCGGCTCCGTGGGGGGCCGAGCAGTTCCAGTCCTCGTTGCCCTTGCCCAGGCAGATCAGACTGCCGTCACGCATATTGATGGGAATCAGCAGCTTCTCTCCCGCCTGGGCGGATACGGCACCCTTGCGGAGGATTCCCCGGTCCGTGTCGATGTAGTTATGGACCGTGGTGAACCGCTCTACCTCGTGGAGGCCCATGCCCTTCAGGATCACATCCATCATGGCCCGGCGGTTCAGCATGGCGTATTCCTGGGCCAGCTTCATGTCCTGGAGGTAATGGTCCAGCAGATGGCCGTCCACGTAGGCCAGGGGCTTGGGAATGGACCCGTCCAGAGCCTTGTAGCCCTCGTTCTGATAGTAATTGGCGATCTGCAGGCCCAGGTGCCGGCTGCCGGAATGGATGACGATGTACAGTTGGTCCTCCTCGTCCCGGTTGACCTCGATGAAATGGTTGCCGCCGCCCAGAGTACCGATGCTCTTTTCTGCCCGCGGCAGGTCCACCTGCTTGGCGCAGTGGAGCTGCTCCAGATCGATCTGCCTGGCGTAGCGGTGGGGCTTGGACCGGATGGCGAACCCGGAGGGGATCTCCTGGCGGATCAGCTTGTCCAGCTTCTGCAGCTCCATACGCTTTTCCTTGATCCGGACGGTCTCCATGCCGCAGCCGATGTCCACACCCACCAGGTTGGGGCAGACCTTGTCCGTAATGGTCATGGTGGTGCCGATGGTGCAGCCCGCACCGGCATGGATGTCCGGCATCATGCGGATCCGGCTGCCCGCGGCATAGGGCTGGTTCAGCAGATTTATGACCTGGGAGATGGACTCCCGGTCCACCACATCCGTAAATACCTTGGCTGTGGCGTATTTTCCGGTCAGTTCGATCATGGCTGACCCTCCTTTCGGTGTTCCTGGGTTAATAGTATCACCGCCGCATTCGGTTGTCAAACGCTATTGCCTTTGGACCTTGCCCGTGGTAGAATAAGCGCAAAGGAGGGGATGCTGTGAAGATGCGGCTTGGTTTTGCCCAGGGGGATATGACGCCGCCTGTGGGCATCGAACTGGGAGGCTACGCGGGCTATCGGCCCAACGAGGGCTTCCATGACCCCCTGCACTGCAAGGCAGTGGTGCTGGAGCAGGATGGGGTACGCTATGCCTTGGTAACCCTGGATCTGCTTTGCGTGGATGAACCGCTGTATCTGGCAGCGGCGGCAGCGGTGGCGGAGCTGGGGATCACCCGGCAGCGGCTCATCGTCTGTGCCATCCACAGCCATGCGGCCCCTCTGGGCGTTCTGCCCGGAGAAGGAATTCTTGGAGAGCTGAATTGCACGGATATCCGGGACCGGGTTCGGTTCCGGGAATATATGGACCGGGTGGTGCGGATTTTGACGGAAACCTGCCGCCGGGCTGTGGAGGGCCTGGAGCCCTTTCGGGTGGCGGTGGGCCGGGGTCCGGTGCCGCCCCTGGGTTCTGAGCGACATACCGGCGCTTCGGCTGGCGGAAGCCTGACTGCCCTTCGGTTCCGTACCGACAGCGGCCGGGAGCTGCTGCTGTACAGCTTCCCCTGCCATCCTACGGTGCTTCCGCCTGCCAATTTGCAGTGCTCCGGGGATTTTGTGGGCTGCATTCCCAAATACCTGGACGGGAAAATGGCCGTGTTCTGCAACGGTGCCGCCGGAGATATCAGCACCCGGTTCACCCGCCGGGAAGCGACCTTTGCCGAATGTGACCGCATGGGCCAAATGGCTGCCCAGGCTATCCGGGCCTGCCTGAAGGACCGGCCTCTCCGGGCGCCGGAACCGCTCCGGGGAATCCAGACCGGAATCTCCCTGAAGCTCCGGGGCACCGATGCTCCCGATGTGGCGGAAGCCAGGCTGGCATCGGCCACGGAGGTCTGGGAAGCCGCTGCCACGGCGGGGGAGGAGCCGGGGAAACTGCGGCTGCTGAGATCTAAGGTGGAGGGTGCCTGGGTCAATCTGGAATTCGCCCGGAAGCTGCCCCCTGTGGAAGCGTTGACCCTGCCGGTGACGGCCTTCCGGTTTATGGGCGTGAATGTTGTCACAATACCGGGAGAATTGTATTCCACCCTGCTTCCCGATACGGAAACAGTTGCAATTTGCTATGCCAACGGTTATGATAGATATATCGGGGACCGGGGGGCCTATGATCGGGGAGACTACGAGGCCCTGGCGGCGGTGCTGGCCCCGGGGGAGGGGGAAACCCTCTGCCGGAGATTGAAAGAAATCCTTGCATCCATATAAAGGAGAGATGACGATGAATACTGCAGCGCGATACTTTGAATATCTGAACTCCAAGCTCCGGGAGGTTATGGACCAGGAGCTGCCCAACATTGAAAAAGCCGCCCGGCTGATCGCGGATAGCTGCATGAACGGCGGCCGGCTGTATGCCTTTGGCTCCGGCCATTCCCACCTGATTGCCGAGGAGCTGTACATCCGTGCCGGCGGTCTGGCTCTGGTCCATGCCATTTTGCCCCAGGAGCTGATGCTGAACCAGATGGCCACCAAGAGCACCATGCTGGAGCGGCTGGAGGGCTTCGGCCCTGCCCTGATCGATCTGTACCATGTGGAAGCCAGGGATGTGCTGATGGTCATTTCCAACTCCGGCCGGAATGCGGTGCCGGTGGAGATGTGCCTTGCGGCCAAGGCCAAGGGTGCCAAGGTCATTGCCCTGACCAGTATGCAGCATACCTCCGGCTGTACCTCCCGGCACAGCTCCGGCAAGAAGATCTGCGACATTGCCGATGTGGTCCTGGATAACCACGCGGTGAAGGGAGACGCGGGCCTGTGGGTGGAGGGACTCCATACTCCCATTGGCCCCACCTCCGATGCGGTGGGCATCGCCATTGCCCAGGCCATGATCAGCGAGGCCATTGACATGATGGTCAAGGCCGGCTTCGAGCCTCCGGTGTTCACCAGCTCCAATGTGGACGGCGGCGACGAGAAAAATGCCGCCCTGTATGAGAAATATTACGGCTACTGGAAGTAAGCCGGAAGAAGGAAAGCACCGCTCAAACCGAGCGGTGCTTTTGCTATTTAACTCAAATCTCCGTCTGGGTTGCAGGTCAGGGTCATGGTGTAGGTGTCTCTTGCCACCGTGATACCCAACACCCGGCGGGCGATGGTAAAGGTGCCGGTGGCCGTGGGGCCGTTTTTAGTGGCAGAGGAAGAAGCAACGTAATATGCGTTGTCATAGATGTACACATCACAGGTGGCGTTGGTACAGGTGGCGGTGGTGCCGTCGTAGGTGTAGTCCCCACTGAGGATAGCCCGCCAATCAGTGTTGCCTTCGTTATCTGTATAGATCATTCTGGTGAAGCCCGTGGTGGTATTGGCAGCTCGGGCAAGGGACTGGACAACGGTGATCTCCAGCCAGCTTCCGTCTTCGTAGTAAATGATTTCCCTGGAAATTTCGTTTTCCGCAGCCTGGGCGAAGGGTGCCATGGTGAATAGCAACAAAAGTGCGGCGGTGAAACAGGCAAGACGTTTCCAGTTAGTCAGCTTCATTTTGTGCCTCCTCTTCGACATATTGACCGTAGCCAATTCCTTCATATACAATCGTTCCGTTGACATGATTAAGCTCGTTTACAATTGCCCAGCCGACGACTCCGAGCCAGGTGGCGACCACGAAAGCTGCCACAGCGGAAACAATGGCAACCACCCGCCGCCGGACCCGAAGATCCCGGATCAGTACCCCGGGATCCATTTCGTCCACACAGGCTGCGGCAATTTGCTCCGGCGTTCCGAAATGGGCCTGGATCTGGGCCAGGTTTGCGTCAGGATTCTTCTGGATGAATTCATCCACGGAAGCTTCAAGCGGCTCTAGGATCTGATTCTTCAGCCTCCGGGAGCAGGGGAGCCAGCCCCGGATCTGCCGGAAGTATCCGTTTCGTTCACTCTGCGTCATGGGGATCCACCTCTTTTCCAAGCAGCTTGTAGATGCCCTGGGACAGGGCGATATATTCCCGGGTCAGCTCCTCCAGCCGGGCTTCTCCGGCGGGCTCCAGATGATAGTACACCCGGGTCATGCGGATGCCGGATTTTACCCGGTAGTCAGAGATCATCCCCTGACTCTGTAGCTTGTACAGGACGGGGTACAAGGACCCCTCCTGGGTGGTCAGGGCACCGCCGGTGGACCGGTTGGCCTCCTGGACCAGTTGATAGCCGTACATGTCTTCCCGTTTCAGCAGTGCCAGGATTACCAGGGATAAAATGCCCCGGCGAAACGCGGACTGCCCCGGATCCTCTCGCATAGTAACCCCACCTTTCATGTGATCAAACATAGCATACTACAAAATACTTACAAAAGCAACACCTTGATTGCAAAAATAATTGTTGACATTCACGAATACCTGTGTAATAATAGTTATAGAATAAAAGGAAAGAGGTGATTCCCATGGGCCATGATACCGAAGCGCATACCCGTTTCACAAGTATTGGCCTGACGAATTAAGGAGGTATTTATGAAAACAAGTGTTTCTTACTTACTTCTAACATTAGCGTTGACATTATTCCTGTCAATTACTGTTGTGGTGCGGGCGGACGATAGGTACGCTGATATTGATTGGAACACGATAGACTGGGAAACGTTTGACAGTACGACTTTTGACTGGGCTTCTGTTGATTTTGCGGCTTTCAGGCAGTGGTTGCATCATGAGGCGAGTTTGAGCCAATTGCTGCAGTGTTATGGAAAACTTCCTGAGAATGTTTCAGAAGGGCATACTAATAAACTGGGACAGATGTTCCTTTCTGATCCTACTGGCTTTGTCCGGGCTGCTGCCAAGGAAAGCACAAGGGTTCAAATGCTTGTTGCGGAACGCCTGCCGGTAAGTATGCATTCGGAAATGGTACAAGATGGACGGACACAATTCCCCGGCGCGGTCTATTCCATTAAACTGACGGAGTCCGATCCTGCCGCAGCCTACTACATCCTGGACTGCTTCTATGCCGCACTGGAGGAATACTGGGGTCTGGATAACCCCAAGACAGGAGACCCGGTGGGGATCTATGCCGGCCTGCTTCTCTTCAGCGCTTTCGGCATAGGCTGGATGCTGTCCCGCAGAAAGCTTGCGTGAAAGTTAAGAAAAATGCCGCTACCCCAACAGAGCGTCCATAACTATATGGTTAACACAGGCCGATATATCAACTATTGATACGATACTTCGGTAAAATGCAGGATGGGATTATAATGCTATTACTAAGAACTGTGTTGATTTTTGCTTGTTGATATGGTATGCGGTTTGTGACGATTATGTTTTCTCAACAGGAAAGACAGCAACAACTGCTGCATCACCGCATCTGTTATTATCATCAATTCAACAGTTTGCAGACCACGAAATGGGGGCAACAATTGTTGATAATGATGATGTGAAGTCGCTTACAGCCCAATGTACACTTGGTTATATCGACAAAAGTGCAATAAACAATAATAGTAGCCTGTCGGTGGAAGACAAAAACGAGCAAATGCAACTAGACGATAATGTGCCACAAGAAACACAGTAAATCAGCATATTCTGGGATATGGAGGAACTGGGATGAAAGGTAAATTGAATACTGTTAGAACAGTAAATCTGATCCTCTGGATTCTGTTTTGTCTGCACATTCTGGTTGAGTGGATGTTTTACCATGTTGTAGGCATCTTCCATGAGATGTATTATCTGCCTTTTCTGGCCGCGGGTATGATTGTGCTCTGCTGGATGGAATTCCGCCAGCATCGGGGAACCGTGCGGAGTATCTGCGACATTTTTGGAGCGGTTCTCTTTGCTGTACTTCTGGTGCTTGCGGTAGTTTCCATGCTCTTGGATTTCTGCGGAAGCAGGGGGGAGGATTTTTTCTGCGTTTACTGCGGTCGGAATGTTGTGGCCGCATTTCTGCCGGTGCTGGCTTCGGGTATGCTGATTCAACAGGTTATTCGGACCTGGACCTGTCGCGGTGCTGCCGATAAGCTGGGCGGCATCTTGACGGTTGCATTACTGGCGGTGTATCTATATGATGCTGTCACTCTTGTAATGGACTATTATGCAGAACAGGGAGAAGTCGCATTGTTCCCTTTTACCAATCGTGCCGCTGTGTACATCCCTTTGATCATTCTGGTGAATGGGGTGTTTTGGTTTGTGAAACAGGTCCGAGAAACTATTGCCCTGCCGAAACAGGTCTAAAACCGTAATACAACGCAAAAGCACCGCTCAAACCGAGCGGTGCTTTTCGTATCACTTTGCGGACAGGTCCACACTTCTGCGGAGGATGGAATGGGGCGGGACGGGCTTGGGAAGCCGGATGGTGAATCGCATCTGGGGGGTTCTGGGTTCGTCCAGGGGATTGCCCTCAGCATCGGCCATGTTCCCGGCTATGATGGGGAAGGGCCGGGTATCGGGACCCACCACTTCCAGGGCATCCCCGGCACGCAACTTGTTGTTCAGGCTGCACACTGCCAGGCCCTTTTCGTCGCATTCCAGCACCTTGGCACAGATCTGCCAGTCCCGGATGTACCGGGAATTTTCCGTGTACTGTCCCGGCTCACCGAAGTAGAAGCCGGTGGAATAGATCCGGTGGGACACATGCTCCACCTCGTCCCGCCATACCGGGTCCACAGGCCGACCGGCGGCCAGATCGTCGATGACATGGCGGTAGGCCCCGGTGACGATGGCGGCATAGTAGGCGGATTTTGCCCGGCCTTCGATCTTGATGCAGTCCACACCGGCATCGGTCAGCTCCTGCAGGTGGTCGATCATGCACATATCCCGGGAGTTCAGGATGTAGGTGCCCTTCTCGTCCTCAAAGACCGGGAAGTATTCTCCCGGACGCTTCTCCTCCATCAGGGCGTACTGGTACCGGCAGGGCTGGGCACAGGCCCCCCGGTTGGAGTCCCGTCCGGTCATGTAGTTGCTCAGCAGGCACCGGCCGGAGTAGCTGACGCACATGGCACCGTGGCCGAAGGTCTCGATCTCCAGCTCCGGGGAGGTTTTCCGCCGAATCTCAGCGATTTCTCCCAGGCTCAGCTCCCGGGCCAGGACCACCCGGCTGGCACCCAGGTCATACCAGGCCTGGGCACACTCGTAGTTGGCGACGGACTGCTGGGTGGAGATGTGCCGCTGGCACCTGGGGGCATATTTCCCCGCCAGGGTGAAGGCACCCAGATCCGCCAGGATCAGGGCATCCACCCCCGCGTCCTGAAGCCGCTCCAAATGGTCCGGCAGGTTCACGACCTCGTTGTTCCGGGGCATGGTGTTCACGGTCACATGGACCTTGACCCCGTGGTCATGGGCGAAACGGACGGCTTCCGGCATTTCCTCCGGGGTGAAATTCCCGGCGAAGGACCGCATACCGAAGTCCGTGCCCGCCAGATATACCGCGTCCGCGCCATACAGAACGGCCATTTTCAGCCGTTCCATATCGCCCGCGGGGCTCAGAAGCTCGATCTTCTTAGTCATAGTAGCCGTGCTCCCAGCAGAATCTGTCGAAATCGTCGGAATACTGGAAGAACGCGTGTTCTCTGGTTCCGGGATACAGGGCGTAGTAGTAATAGCTGGTTTCCTCCGGATTCAGGGCGGCGTTCAGGCTTCCCTGGCCGGGGTTGGCGATGGGGCCTGCGGGCAGGCCGGCATACACATAGGTGTTGTAAGGACTGTCGATCTCGTAATCGATGTTCTCCGTAATGCCGGTGGCCAGCAGGTTGGCGTAGATGACGGTGGCGTCAATGCCCAGGGTGGAGAAGTTGGGATTCGACAGACGGTTATAGATGACGGAGGAAATGGTGTAGCTCTCCAGAGGACCGGGGGATTCCTTCTCGATCATGGATGCGATGATGACCACATCCCGGACGGTCAGGGTATGCTCCTCAATGTAAGAAGAGCCGTAGCCTCTGTTGCGCATCATGGTGGCGAAGCGCTCCTTCATTTCCTCGAAATCGTTTCGCATCTTGTCAGTGAACCGGGCATCGAAGGCATCCAGGAATTTGCGGAGTACCCGTTCCGGATCGTCGTTTTCGTAGAAGTCATAGGTGTCGGGGAACAGGTAGCCCTCCAGGCAGTATTTGCTGCCCCGTTCCACACCCTCCAGGAACCACCATTCGCCCAGATCGCCGTTGGCGGCGGCTTCCTCCAGTTCCTCCACGGTACAAACGTTGTTTTCGGCCAGCTTGTTAAAGATGTCCATGCAGTTGTAGCCCTCGGGGAAGAACAGAGTCACAGTCTTCATGGTGGGACCTGTTTGCTTCATGGAGTTGAGCAGAGCGTTGTAATCAAAAGCGATGGCGGGGATTTCACCGGTTTCCTCGTCGGGAGGGTTCAGCACGTAGCTGCCCGGGGCGATATACTGATCCTTTCCGGTGATCTCCGCGAAGAGCTTAAACAGCTCCGGATATTTGATCAGCTCCAGCTCCTTGAGCTGCTGGGCGATGGTTTCTACTGTGTCCTCCTCGGTGATCACAATGGTCACGTTCTGGGGCGGCTTCTGCTCAAAGGCCAGCACGTCCGCGCCCAGCATCCACAGCATATTGCCGGCGGTGGTGCCGATGATCACAGCCAGGCCCAGCCAGATGAAGGTAGCCAGCAGGTGGGGGATGCCGAAGAGCCCGTAGCCCTTCTTATGCCGGGGACGGCGCTTTTTGGGAGTTTCCTTGGCCCACCAGAAGAACTTCCGCTTCTTGGGGGCTTCTTCCTCCGGGGCAGGCTCCGGCTCCGCAGGGGCCTGGGCCGGTTCTTCCTGGGGCACGGCAGGGGCGAAGAGCTCTTCCAGCTCCTTGCCGTCACCGAAGGTGTCCCGGAATTCCTCGTCCTGGAAGGGAGCGGCGGCATCCGTGGGATTGGCGGAGGGAATGGGCTCCTCCACAGGGACAGTCGCGGGGGCTTCGGGCACCGCGGCTTCCTCCGCAGTGGGCTCAGAGCCAAATTCCGCCAGAAGCTTTTCCAGCTCCAGCTCGTTGGGGTCCGTCAGACCGGCACCTTCCAGGGCCTGCTCGTCCGGTCCGATCTCGATGCCCTGGTCCTGGGGACCCAGCAGCTCGTCGAGCCAGCCCTCATCCGTGGGCTGTTCGGGTTTTTTCTGATTATCCATGTTCTATCCTCCTGTCAGCGGATCACGATCTGATCCGCGACGGTTTTTGCGGTTTCTTTGCCCTTCAGGGCTTCAATCAGAGCCAGGGCGAAGGGAATGGCGCAGCCGGCAGAAGTGCCGGTAATGAGCTTGCCCTCCCGGACCACGGCCTGGCCGGGCTGCATCCGGGCATTACCCATGCCGGTTTCACAGCCGGGGTAGCAGGTGGCAGCCTTGCCGTCGGTGATGCCCAGGTCTGCCAGCACCGTGGGACCGGCGCAGATGGCGGCCACATAGCGGTCATTCTCCCAGGCAAAACGCAGGGCCTCCAGGGCAGGCTCGCTGGCCCGGGCAGAGGCCACACCGCCCAGTCCGCCGGGCAGTACGATCATTTCCAGGTCTGTCAGGTCCATCTGGCCGATCTCAATGTCGGCCACCACGGGAATGCCGTGGCTTCCGGCCACGGTTTTGCCGGTGACACCCACGGTGCATACCGGGATTCCGGCCCGGCGCAGCAGATCAATGGGGGCGATGGCCTCCACTTCCTCAAAGCCGGTGCCCAGCAGTACATATACCATAATTCAGCCCTCCAGGCAGGCCATTACATGGCCCCAGATCTCTTGGTGGATGTCTTCAATGGAACGCATGGCCCCGTCCCGGACGCATTCGATGACGGTCCAGCCATAGTATTCCGCCGCCGCCCGGCCGGATTCCCGGCAGGTGGCCAAATATGTCATGTCCTTCTCGTGGATGTCCGCCTGGGTGTTGGTGGCGGCTTCCCGGCCCCGCATAAGCTTTTCGGTAAAGCTGGTGGGCACATCCAGATAGATGGTCAGGTCCGGGCAGGGAAGACCCAGCCGGTCATACTCAAACTCGTACAGCCACTTCAGGTATTCTGCCCGCTTTTCTTCCGGCTCCTTGGAAGCCTGATGGACGGCGTTGGAGGTGGTGTACCGGTCCGACAGGATCAGTCCGCCGTCTTCATACCATTGACCCCAGTCCTGCTTGTAGGAGGCAAACCGGTCTACGGCGTAAAACGCGGAAGCGGCGTAGGCGTTCACATCCGTGGGATTGGTGCCGAACTGGCCTCCCAGGTACATTCGGATCAGGGCGGAGCTGGATTCGGAATACCGGGGGAATACGGTATGCCGGAAGGGAACCCCCGAATCCGTCAGCCGTTGGGACAGCCGGGCGAACTGGGTGGACTTGCCGGACCCATCGGTGCCTTCGATTACGATTAGTTTACCCATAATGGAAGCCTCCTGCGGCCAATGCATAGAATGTTACCATAGAATATATCATATTTTCCCGACTTTGTCCACATCTATGGCCGTTTCAAATCTTAATTTTCTATAAACTCTACAAATTCCTTTGGGGAGGTTGCATATTTCCCCTAAAGCTGATAAAATATAAAAGATATAGCCCTGTATCGGGGTAAATTGTAGTTGTGGTTATCGGCTTTAGTCAGCAAGACACAAAATATAGTGTTATCCAGCGATAGCAACTAAAAGCCTGTCGAATATGGCACCGTTAAAGAATCTGCGGTTGAATCTGTAGCAGAACTCACTAAGAT
>JAFVWL010000068.1 GCA_017501695.1 Oscillospiraceae bacterium | reverse complement strand
GTGGAGCGGTCCTCCCGGTTGATCATCTCCAGCTGGCCGTAGTCCTCGTCCACCGTGACGAGCTCCGGGATGTTCTGGCTGAACCTGTTAATGAGATCTAGAAGCAGTTGTTCCATGATTATGCGTTTTTATGAAGTTTTCGAGCTCGTTTTCGATGATTCCCTGGACCATCCGGTCCACATGCTTATCCGGGCCGAGAAAGTGTCTCCTGGGGATTTTTATGCGGCTTCCCGGCTTCTTCAGCGCCATGCGCTTCCAGAACTCCGTCTCCGGAGCCTCGACGCCGTAGCGCTTCTTGTCCTCCAGGTGCCGCGCCCAGAAGTATTTACGCATCTTCGGCGTGACTCCGATCTCCTCTCCCTCGTTATGGGTGTTGGAGTAAGGCGTGTCACTGATGATCACGACCGTCCCGGGCTTCGGGACGAAGTAGTCTGTGGACATCATCAGGTGATTGCTTCCTGACAGCAGCGGGCCGTACTGGCCGCCGGCTCCCCGGAAGCCCAGGGATGTCCGGAGCGGCGTCAGCCACGGGGCGCTCCCGTAGAAGTTACCCCTCCGGAAGTTCTCCCTGACGGACGCCTGCACGGCGCGGCCCACCTTCACGGGAAGGACGCGGTCCCTCAGCTTCTGAAGGTCGGCCAGGTCTTTCTTGACCATGTCGGAGAAATTCGGTACAGACATTCTTATATCGCCTTCTTTCTTAGGCTGTCAAAAAACTTCGCTAGTTCTGGGTCAATTCTCTCACCGTTCATCCAGGCGACAAAGGACTCTGCGACGTATTCACGTCCATTTGTACCGGCGTATCCGGAGATCTTGTTTGCATACGAAGACATTCTTGACGTGATCTCATTAAAGAGGGCCGGCTTCATCGACTGCCACTGTATGTCGTGCCCTAGTTCGTGATAAATGGCTCCACGAACACTATCGTCGACAAGTTCCCGTCCGGCTGCGATGTAACGCTCAGCGATGGCTCGTCTGGCTGGCGGAAGTTTGTCCAGATTCTTTCTGACAGTCTCAAAGGCCTCGCGCGACTTTTTCTGGTATGCTGCAAATTTTGCTTTGCTCCCCAAAACGTCGGAATTAAGATAGATTCCTCGATTGATCGGGTCGTAAGCCGCTATCGCGTCTGCTCCGCCAGGGAATACTCTCTTGCCGGTGGCCGTAGCTCCGGAAATGCTCTTGATACCGGTTATTTTAGGAATGTCGACACGACTGAAAGCCTCCGCGAGTGCCTGGTTGATCTGGTTCGCCATATCAAGGTCGATATTTTTGTAAGATATCACACCCTTGAAGGTCCTGTCTATCGCAGCCTTAGCGACAAATTTCTGTGCAAATTCTTCTGCTTCGGCTATGCTTTGACTCGGAATGAATATGGCATTAGGGACTGCTTTCCGTACTGCTTCTTCGGCTCCAGGATAGGCCTCGGTGATGTAGGGGTGGGTGTCGCTGAAGAGCTTCCCGTCCTTGGCCGGGTTGTTGTCGAGTCCGGGCATCGGGAGGGGCGGCGTCCATCCTTCCAGGCCGGAGGCGTTGACCGGCTCGTCCGTCTGCATCAGGGAACACTTGCAGTTCCACCGGTCGCCGGGGCGGTGCTCGTCCCAGAACGGGTGGTTCACCGGCAGGGTCAGCTTCGTCTCCCAGTAGTGCTGATGCAGCGGATCCGGCGTGATGGACGTGGTGGGCATCCAGCGGACGTTAGGGAAGACGTCGGCCTCTTCCAGGAAGTGCTTCCAGTCGGCCGCCTGGTGCGCCCTGATCACGGCGGTGTTGTACTCCGTCTGCAGCCAGTCCGTCTCGTAGTGGTCGGTGATCCCCTTGATGTCGCGACGCCACTTGTCGAAGCTCTTGAGCTGGCCCGTCTCGGGGTCGATGAGCAGCCGGGCGATGTCGTTCTGCATCCTGTGGGTCTTGAAGGCCGAGAAGACGGCGTTATTCGTCCGGAGCTCCTCCAGGAAGCGGTTGGTGATGGCCGACGGGTTCACGCTCTCTGACAGGCCTATGGCGGTCGCCTCGTTGAAGAGACGGAGCGTCTCGTCGAAGATGCTTCGCTCGATGTCCGTCCTGACGTCGATGTCGCGGTTATAGATCGTCCGGAGCCCACGGATCAGGGCGTCGGTCCTGAAGGTGACCGGCAGCTCCGTCGCGCTCTCGTTCTTCAGGCCTCCGCACGCCGGGCAGCTGCACCGGTACTGGCCGTCTACAAGAAGGGCAAAGGATCTCCGTTCGCCCCGTCCCGCGGGGCTAGCCCGAAAAAACTCCTGAAGCGGTCGAGGAAGGTCCGTCTATCCTCCGCCGTCGGCTCCGTGCCGTCGCCTCGGCCGCCTTCGTTCAGGCGACGGGCGATCTCCCGGGCGCGCTCCGCCGCGGCCTCCTGCTCGGCCTCGATGGCCGCCTTCCTGGAGTCGTAGTCATCCGGCTTCTCCACG
>JAFVWL010000067.1 GCA_017501695.1 Oscillospiraceae bacterium | reverse complement strand
AATCTTTCACGAGCATAGAGACCTCCTTTTCGTGGTTGTAGGGGTACATTCATTGTAAAGGATTTTTGTCTCTATGCTCAACTATTATTTATAACAATGGGGCCAGGCTCATCGCCTGACCCCAACATTTATTATAGAACCAATATTAAGCTGTCAGGAAGCACCCGCCGGGTGCTTCCTGTTGCGTTTTTGGGAGATCGTCACCGTGTTTACGGGTCACACTTTGATCTCCTTCCCCCACGCTGAATCTCGATTGACAATCATTTTTGCGTATGATAAACTGATTATAATATCAGAATGATAGGAGAACTCCGGCGATGCATGATGTTTTTATCAGTTACAGCTCCAAGGATTTCCGGGATGCCCTGGATGTTCGGACCTTCCTCCTGCAGGGCGGCTGTACCTGCTGGATGGCACCGGACAGTATCCCTGCCGGGTCCGACTATGCCCAGGCAATTCCCAAAGCCATCCGGGAAGCCCGGACCTTCGTGTTGATCCTGTCACCCAGCGCTCAGGATTCCCAGTGGGTACGCAGGGAACTGGGCAAGGCCCTTGACGAAAAAAAGACCATCATCCCCTTTATGGTCAGCAATTTCAAGCTCAACGAAACCTTTGACTTTCTTCTGGAGAACGCCCAGTGGTGTCATGCTTACACCGGCCGGGGCGCGGCCCTGAAGAAAATGCTGGACGCTGTACAGGCACAGAAAAGCGCCTATAGCCACACCCCGCCCAGGCAGACAGCGGTCACGCACAAGCAGACAGCAACCGCACCGAATCCGGCGGTTACTTCCGCCAAAACGGTGACTGCCGTGCCGAAGCCCACCGTCACCACCCCCAAGCCCCAAGTGACCCAAGCAAGCCTGCGGACATATTCCAACAGCAGGATCACCTCCGGTATCCTGTACGGACTGACGGTGTGGGGCGTATTTTGGACCGTTACGCTGCTTCTGCTTGGGGTGGGATATTTGATCGACCAACAGGCGAATGTGGGCCCCGGAGTTTATGGAATCGCGGCCGTCGGAATGGTGGCTGTCGCCATTTTTCTGATTGCTGCCCACAGAAATAAAGGGATCCAGGATTGGATCACGGATGTGAAGCACGGCAATTTCCCGCAGAAGCTCCTGCTGTGGCTGGTCCAAGCTGTGGGCATCTTCTGGGCTGTAGTCGCCGTCATCGGACTTACCTGCTCCCTCCTGGAAGAGCAGTTTCGTTTCGCAACGGACCAGATCGCGATGCTGGCGGTTGGCTCCGGTGTCGCCGCGCTGATAACGCTGGGAAGCTGGCTGAAAAAATATCAATCCTGAATAACGACCCAGTCACGGCAGGACCCTGCCGTGACTGTCTGTTTACACAAAGAAACGCACCGGCCGGTGGTTATGGTTTCGCGTCCCGGCAGATGCCCTTGCCTTCCCCGGAAACCTGTGGTACAATGACCGGGAATTCTATAAATCGAGGTTTTTCCCATGCTCCGTAAGTTCATTGGTGACCGGGCGTTTTACCGCCGGGTCCTGCTGGTAGCGGTGCCCATCATCATCCAGAACGGCATCACCAACTTTGTTTCCCTGCTGGACAACATCATGGTGGGCCAGGTAGGCACCCTGGAAATGAGCGGTGTATCCATCGTCAACCAGCTCCTGTTCGTCTTTAATCTCTGTGTCTTCGGTGCCAGCTCCGGCGCGGGCATTTTCACCGCCCAGTTCCACGGCTCCCAGGACCATAACGGCGTCCGGCACACCTTCCGGTTCAAATTTTTGATCTGCGGGATCCTGGCCATGGCCGGCATCGGTATCTTCGCCTGGAGCGGCAGGGATCTGATCGGGCTGTATCTCACCGGCGAGGGTGACCCGGCGGAAGTGGCACGGGTCCTGGACTGCGGTCTGGATTATCTGGCGGTCATGGCCTGGGGACTGGTTCCCTTTGCCCTGTGCAACACCTATTCCAGCACCCTGCGGGAGACCGGTCAGACTCTGGTGCCCATGGCCGGCGGCATTGCCGCGGTGTTCATCAATCTGATTCTGAACTATATCCTGATCTTCGGTCATTTCGGTGCCCCTGCCCTGGGAGTCCGGGGCGCGGCTCTGGCCACGGTGATCTCCCGGTACGCGGAGCTTGCCATCGTGGGCGGCTGGACCCACCTGAACCCGGGGAAGAATCCCTACATTCGGGGTGCCTTCCGCAGTCTGGCCATTCCCGGCAGGCTTCTGAAGGCCATCGCCATCAAGGGCCTGCCCCTGCTGGTCAACGAATTCCTGTGGGCCAGCGGCATGGCCATTCTGAACCAGTGCTACTCCACCTGCGGCCTGGACGTGGTTCCGGCCTCCAACATCTCCGGCACCATCTACAACCTGGCCAGCGTGGTGTTCCTGTCCATGGGCAACAGCGTGGGCATCCTCATGGGCCAGATGCTGGGCGCGGGCCAGCCGGAATCGGAGATCCGGGACTCCAATACCAAGCTCATCGCCCTGTCCGTGACCTCCGGCGTAGTATTCGGCGGGCTCATGGCCCTGGTATCGGGCCTGTTCCCCATGCTTTACAACACCACCGACGCTGTCCGGGCCCTGGCGACCCAGCTCATTCTGGTGTCCGCGGTGATGATGCCCTTCAACTCCTACACCAACGCCGCCTATTTCACTCTGCGTTCCGGCGGCCAGACCCTGGTGACCTTCCTGTTTGACAGTTGTTTCGTATGGGGATGCTGTGTTCCCGTGGCCTTTATGCTGAGCCGGTTCACAGCGCTTCCCATCCTGCCCCTGTACATCATTTGCCAAAGTCTGGAGCTGATCAAGTGCGCCATCGGCTATTTTATGATCCGCAAGGGCACCTGGATCCAAAACCTGACCAAATAAAAAACCGGCGGACACTTTCGTGTCCGCCGTTCTTATATTGGTTACTGCAGGCCCGCGCTGGAATTCAGGACCAGGGAGCTGTACAGGAACAGCACATCCTGATTCCGGAAGCGCACATAGTTGCCGATGATGGTGGAATTGATATACCGAATATCCACCACGGTGACGGTACGGTAATCCTGTACCAGCAGAGGGATCATGCTGCTGCCGAAGGAATCCCGAAAGACGATAAGCTCCTTGTTGGTCTTGGCATTGGGGTTCTCAATAACCATCAGGGGCTTGGCACCGCCCAGGTAAATGTCGTACAGGTCGCTGTTGTCCAGGTCCTCGGGATTGTAGACCTGCACATACTTGCCGGTCTCCACATCCTTCACCCGGCAGCCCTTCAGCACATCGCTCTCCATGAGATACAGGTTCTCAGAGGCCATGGGCAGAGCAGCCTGGCCGTAATACACACCGTAGAAGGGCCGGTCCACCTGAGTGACGGTGAAATCCTCCGCCACGGGGCCCTTGCCGCCCATGGCCTGGGCCAGCTTCTGGGCCGCGGGGATCAGCTTCTCCTGCCGCCAGTGGGTATCGGTGCGGTAGTAGTCCTCAATGGACAGGGTATCGGTCAGGTCGATGTAGGAAGCCCAGGGCATTCCCGCCTGGACCTGGGCGAACAGGTCCGCGTAGTCCATAGCCAGGTAGCCGTTCTCCTCCGCCAGGTAATAGCTCTTGTCGGGCACCACCGCGGCGTAGACCTTGCAGGGCGTGGTCTTCAGGTAGCGGTCATAGATGGCGTTGAACTTCTTCAGGGCATTGTCCAGGGAAACCTGGTTCAGGGGATACTCCAGCTTGGCGGCATAGCCGTCGGCGATATAGATATCATTGTTGTCGCCCTGGTTCAGCACGAAATAGTGGAACATGGACTTGAGCTGCCGGAAGGTATCCCGCAGAGGGAACTGGTCCAGGGTATAATCCTCGAATTTGGTCATAAACTTGCCGTCCAGCACAGTTTCCACGGACAGCTCCGGGAACTGGTCCAGGGGGCGGCGCTCGGAATCGGAAGTGGCATCCGCGGGCTTGATCCAGGCAAAGACGGTCAGGGCCAGCCAAAGGCCCAGCAGAAGGCCCGCACCGATGGCACGAATTTTCTTGTTATCCATTGTGCATCCTCCTTAGAAACGGAAATACAGGAAGGGGTTGAAGGAGCCGTCCACCAGGTAGGCGGTGCACAGCAGCAGGATGCCGATGAGCAGCACGGGCTCCAGGATGGCCATAACCTTGCCGGACACCTTGCCGTCGCAGAGCTTCCAGGCCAGATTCCGGACCACAGGCGTGGCACCGATGAAGCCGGCGATAAACAGCACCGCGTAGCTGCCCAGGTAGTAAACGGTCTCCTGGGTCAGGAAGGGCACACCGGCCAGGCCGAACATACCCGCCAGGTCACCGGCAGCCTGGGCCATATCCACAGCGTTGAACAGCACGAAGCCGATCATTACCATAACCATCACGTACACATGGCCCAGCGCCGCGGGCAGCTTCTGGATAGCGGGAACGAACTTCTCGATCAGCAGCAGCACACCGTAGAGCACACCCCAGAGGATGAAATTCCAGCTTGCGCCGTGCCACATGCCCGTCAGGAACCAGACCACCATGGTGTTGAAGATCCAGCGGCCCCGGCTGACCCGGTTGCCGCCCAGGGGAATGTACACATAGTCCCGGAACCAGCTTCCCAGGCTCATATGCCAGCGGCGCCAGAACTCCTGGATGGACCGGGAGATATAGGGGTAGTTGAAGTTTTCGATGAAGTTGAAGCCGAAAACCTTGCCCAGGCCGATGGCCATATCGGAATAACCGGAGAAGTCGAAATAGATGTGCAGGGTGAAGGCGATGGCGTAGATCCAGTAGAACACCACGGACTTTTCATCGGAAGCCCGGAAGATGTTGGTCAGCTCGCCGAACTGGTTGGCAAGCAGGATCTTCTTGCCCAGGCCGATCATAAACCGGCGCATGCCCAGGGCCACATTGTCCCAGGAATGGGTCCGCTCATCCAGTTCCCGAGCCACATCCACATACCGGACAATGGGGCCGGCAATGAGCTGGGGGAACAGGGAAACATAAGCGCCGAAGCTGATGGGGTTCTTCTGCACCGCAGCCTGTCCCCGGTACACATCGATGGTGTAGCTCAGGCACTGGAAGGTGTAGAAGCTGATGCCGATGGGCAGGGCCAGCCGCAGCAGGGGGATGCTCAGGCCGGTGACGGCATTGACGCTGGAAATGAAGAAATCCGCGTACTTAAAGATCGCCAGCAGGGCCAGGCTGACCACCACGGAAACGATGAGCCAGAATTTTTTCCATTTCTGCTCCTTGCATCTGCCCATGGCCATGCCGCAGCCCCAGAACAGGGCAATGGAACCCAGCATCAGGAACAGATAAACAGGTTCACCCCAGCCGTAGAAGAACAGGGATGCCAGCAGCAGCACCGTATTCTTCAGGAATCCGGGCACCAGGAAGTACAGGATCAGTACCGCCGGCAGATAGTAAAACAGAAAGGGGATACTTGAAAAAAGCATAGCAAATCCTCCTTATGGATTTTCTTATGTAGTCGTAGGGGCGATCATTGATCGTCCGCCTTACAGGAATCCCAGATGTTCGAAAAGGATCTTGGCGCCCAGCAGAATCAGAATGATGCCGCCGGCCATCTGCGCCTTTTTCTCGAACCGGCTGCCGAAGATGTTGCCGATCTTCACGCCCAGGGCGGACATGGCAAAGGTGATCACACCAATGAGGGAAACCGCCGCCCAGATATTCACGTTGCCCGCCATAGCCAGGGAAATGCCCACAGCCAGAGCGTCGATGGAAGTGGCCACAGCCATGACGAACATGGTCTTGACGGACAGGTCCGCTTCCTCGGTGCATTCGCACTTTTCCGGCTCAAAGGCCTCCTTCAGCATATTCACGCCGATGATGCCCAGCAGGCCGAAGGCCACCCAATGGTCGATGGCCTCAATAGCCGCGGCGAACAGGGAACCCAGCAGGAATCCGATCAGAGGCATCAGGCCCTGAAAGCCGCCGAACCAGCCGCCGCAGATGGCCATGGACTTCAGGTCCGCCTTCCGCATACGCAGGCCCTTGCAGATGGACACGGCAAAGGCATCCATGCTCAGGCCCACCGCCAGCAGCAGCAATTCCAAAATTCCCATAAAATAAACCTCCATACCCCATACCGGTACGGAAGCTGCCCAGGGAGCCCGTGCCGGAACCTCGCAAGTCTCGTCATTTGAGGCACGGCCAGGGTTTCCCCAGGATGTTGACCGGGCCACGCGAAGCCGCGCCGACTACTCCCTTTATTCCTATGAAGTATATCAGCAAATTTTCAGCGTGTCAAGGCGAAAACGTAAACGAACTGTTAAGGTTTTGGTTAAAAAAGTTGGAATTTCTCCCCATTCTTCCACACAGCGCCAAATGCCCGCGGCGCACACGCCGCGGGCAGAATTGTATGGTATCTTTATGTGCTTGCCGTTTTTTGTCGAATCAAAACAGTGCACCGATTTTCGTCACTGCACCGCAATCGCAATTGGATCATCAATCAGTCTGTTCATCATATCATAGCAAGGAGGGCCGTCACAATCGATGCTCTCGTAGTAAGTCGTATAAGCTCCGCAAGGGCAATAACCTGCGTATTGATAGTAGTGTTTTCCTCCGGAATGATAGTTCTCTCCGGTATATTCAACCTCGTACTGATGCGTGTTTCCAAAGGCAAAATAATAAATTGTACCTGTGTAAACTTGCGTTCCACATCCAGTTTCCAGTTCATCTCCCGACCCAAAAGAATACTCGCTTAACCAGTATACTTCATATGGTAAATAGTGAAACCTTAGCACGTGTGTATTTCCCGGTTTGTGTCTCCACGTTCCATTATAATACATCATGTAATGGAATCCTTCATTGTTGGTCACAGAGCTTTTTCTCAGGCAGATTATGTCGTGACTTGAACTCAACTCCATTATCTCTGAGTAAGATGTGCTGACAACAACGCATGCGTTGTTTCGTGCTCGAAGGTCATCTTCTGTCATTTCTGCCCACGTGCTTACACTTTGAGACTTACGATAACCCCCACCGCTAAAATCCCCGGGGCAATAAAAGGCATCCGTTTCACCAAGAACGAAGGCATAACAGTTGTACTGTTCATACATGCTAAGCCATGGACCGACCGTCGAATTGTCCTGTAACACATACGTTGAACTACGGTTTTGGGGCATGTCACTTGTCCCGCAATATGATTTGACTGCATTCTTGATAGCATTATAAAAGTCCATCTCTACAGGATCATCCGTTACAAACCTATTTCTAGGATTCTCCACCACCTCAGTAATAATGCTCTTTACAATAGCCCCAAGATTCGGATCAATGTCATTAAGTTAAGAAAAGCTGGATCTCACAGAAATGAGGGATCCAGCTTTTTCGTAACAATTTTAGAAATAATGCTTGACAAAGGAGAAAAAATGTGCGGCCTTTTTGCTAATTGCGATTAGCAAAAAGGCCTTT
>JAFVWL010000001.1 GCA_017501695.1 Oscillospiraceae bacterium | reverse complement strand
TCCGGGTAAAAGCCGCCGTAGCTGTTGGCGTGGATCGCCGCCTGATTGAGATTGTTTGCACAGCGCCGCTGGAGGGAAACCAGCTCCTTGACCGGGGAAAGGTCAACGTGGAGCACATAACCGCCCAGCGCCATTTTTCGGATATAGGCGCTCATGTTGCGGATGCCCGCCTCCGCCATGCGCTCCTGAATGGTTTCCAGCTCATCGGGGCGCACCCATATATTGATCGGCACATTGCGGACGCGCTTCTTGGTCAACGATCCTCACGCTCCCGGCTCCGCTTGGGGCGGGGCGGCTCCTTTACCTTGTCCAGCGGCTTTTCCCGTTCCGGGGGTTGAATGGGCAGATTGTTGATCAGGCCGTCAATGTGGTTGTAGTTCTGCTCCACAGACAGCTCGGCGTTTTTGGTGTGTTCCATGATACCTCCTATCTGTCCCCCTTGTCGGGGACATTCCTTTTCGGAGCCGTCTGGCCCCGGTCAGCTTCGGCCAGCTTTGCGGCCTCCTGCATCTGCTGGGCAATGGGCCGGGGCGTGACCTCCCGCTGTCCGTACAGCCGCTTGTGGTCAGCCACACGGGAATTGAAATCCAGCTCAGCTGCGGCCTTGTCCGCGTAGTAATGGCCCCAAAAGTAGGAACGGCCCCTGTCCGTGTCATTGAATTGCCATGTCACAAACGGAGCCGGTGCCTTTAGGTTTTCACCCAGCGCAAAACCGCTCCCGCCCTCAAAGAGAACGGATCGCCGTATGGTATAGCCAGCGTTTTTCTCCACGGTTGTCTCCTTTCAAAATGTTAGCAGTATCGGGCCAAAATGGGGCGGGCCATGAAAACATACGGCCCACCCCAAAAGCGGCCCCGGAAAGCCCTGTAATCTCGGGCTTTTTCGAGGGCAAATGCTCACACATCAGCCCCGGTATTTCCGCATATATCCCCGCTGTTTTTTCAGCCTCGCGGCTTTGGCACAGGCCGAGGAGCAGTAGCGTGTGCGCCTATCCGGGAGAAAGACCCTGCCGCAGACGGGGCAAATCCGGGTTTCCGGGGCCGGGCCGTCTTGCGTCAGTGCGGCCTCCAGCACAGGATCAAGGGGCAGAACGGCCTCCCGGAAGTAGCGGCAAAAGGCCCCCGTCCAGCACTTGCCCAGCATATAGCAATCACAGTCCAGCGGCAGGCAGCCGCATTCTTTGTCATAGTTGGCGCACCACTTTGTCACCAGCTTGCGGATCGTGGCCTTTTCCTCGCGGGGCAGCTCCCGGCTCATTCCTCGCCGTCCTCGTCCCAAGGCGGGGTATCGTCCTCGGGATCGATTTCGTCATAGGCCGCGCCGTCAAAGGCATCGTATTCGCCGCCGTAGTTCTCCTCGGACTCAGCGGCCCTTTGCTTTTTGGGACGATAGATTTTGAAGTACCACCCGGCCCCGCCGCCGATGCCAACCACGGCCAGAGCAAGCAGAAGCATCCCGGCCCCGCCCGTGGCCTTGGGCTGTTCAGGCTCCGGTTCCTCGGTAGGTTCGGGATCGTCCGCAGGTTCAGGATCAGGCGCGGGTGGGGCAGGCTCGGCGGGCATTTCCGCGAGGGCCAGCAGATCGGCCTCGGTGACGGCGTTCAGGAAAAACACATTTTCCGTTTCCCGTTGGCGGTCAATAACCAGATAAAAGACATTCTCGGCGGGGGTCATAATGGTGAAAAACTCCTTGCCATCCTCGTCTGTGGCATTGTCCACCACCGTCCCCGTCCCGGAGGGAGTAAAGGGTTTCGGCTCGGGATCGGGCGTTTCCACTGGCAGCTCCTCGGCAGGGTCAAGTCCCTCCCAAAGCTCTACGCCGCCCGTGTCCTCCATGTACTCGTCACCGCCCCCGGCGTAGGCCGTCACGGAGAAGCCGCACATCAGAACGGCGGCACAGAGGGTGGCTGCCAGCATCCGAAACTTTCTCATTCCGTCACCTCCTCCACGGGTGCGGGCTTCTGGCCACCGTGACCAGAAGCGCCCCGGAGCTGCTGGAGCACCAGCGGCAGCTCCTCCAGCGAAACGCTCATACCGCGCACGATGTCCACGATCTCGCTGTTTTCGACCTCCAGCTTCTTCTGTTCCAGTTCTTTCAGCCGGGTCTGCTGTTCCACGATCTTGGCCTTGACCTTTTCAATCTCGGCCTGAATTTTTGCGCTTTTTGTAATTGCCATGTATCAAATCCTCCTTTACGGTAATCGCCCGTAGGCGTACAAATGCGACTGCCAATAGCTTGTGTTCAGGTTGGCGTACTGGATGGGATCTCCGCAATGGAGCATCCAGCCGTCCCCCACATAGATGCCCACATGAGAAACGCCGGGGGTATCATACGTTCCGGTGAAGAACACCAGATCGCCGGGCCGGGGGCTGCTTGTCCGGGAGCAGATGTTGTAAAGGCCCTGCGCCCCCAGCCGTCCGAAGTCCCAGCCGCATTGGTTGTAGACATAACTGACGAACCCAGAGCAGTCAAAGGACGTGCTGGGCTGATAGCCGCCCCACACATAGGGGAACGCGATATACTTCTCGGCTTCCTCCAGAATGGCGGCAAAGGTTTCGTCGGTCAGATACGACTCCGGGACTTCATGCTCCGTAGGGCCGTTTGTGACGTACTTGCCCACATAGGGAGAGGACGGAAACAGGTCGGGCCGGTTGCCCAGCGTGGACATATACAGGGCGTACATAGAGAGCTGTTCCTCGGTCATCATATAGATCGGCACATGGGAAAGGTTGAAGTTTTCCAGCGTGACGGTGCAGATGAAATAATCGTAGTACACCCGGTAGCTGTCCGTGTGGGTCACACCGTCCTCGTCCACCCATATGTCCGTTTCGATGTAGTACCGCTGCTCCGTCACCACTTCTTCGGTCAGAATGTACTGGCGGTCAAAGAGGTCTTGGAGCGTTCCCTGCACCTCGTCCAGCGTCCACGCCCCCTCATGGAGTGCGGAGATCATGGAGATCAGCACATAGGGGTCGTGCTCAATATCATCGAGGTCAAAGTGGTATTCATCGTAATCGTGGGTGGAATCGTAGGTGTCGAGGTAGTCTTGAAGCTCGTCCTCCAGACCGCAATAGTCGGCCTCGGCCCCCAGCATATCCGCATCCTCCGCCTTGTAGGTGCTGGCGGCCACCGCACCCACAAGGCCGTTGCCCACCGTCACCATCGAGGACATACACGACTGCATCAGCAGAAGCAGGAGCAC
>JAFVWL010000066.1 GCA_017501695.1 Oscillospiraceae bacterium | reverse complement strand
TGCATGGTCTTACTCAGCATCAGATACACCGCACTGAGTTTGAACTCCTTGGTATACTTTTTTCTCTCGCCTTTGGGCATCTCGATCTCTCCTTTTGTCATTTCGTGAGTTGTCCAAAAACATTATACCACATTCCACTGGCTCGGAATGACAGACTATCTAATAAGGAGATTACTATGAGAGACTTATTCCAGGAACAACTGAATGAATTAAAGCGGGAACTGACCATGATGGGATCTGATTGTGAGGAGATCATTGCGCTGGCTTCCCGCGCTCTGACCGATTGGGATGAGGAGTTGGCGCAAAAGGTAAATACCATCGGCGCGCAGATCGATGAGAGTGAGCGCACCATCGAATCCATTTGCATGAAATTGCTTCTTCGGCAGCAGCCGGTGGCCCGGGATCTGCGGCAGATCAGCGCGGCCATGAAGATGATCACCGATATGGAGCGGATCGGTGACCAGGCGGAGGACATCGTGGAAATTGTTCCCTATATGAACACCCATCCCGACGAAAAGTATCCCAAGATCCGGGAGATGGCGAAAGCTGCCCAGGCTATGGTCACGGAAGCAGTGGATGCCTATGTGAAGCAGGACCTGGAGCTGGCAAGAAAGGTTATGGCCCACGATGATGTGGTGGACGAGTATTTCTCTCAGGTCAAGAAGGGCATCATTGATATTATCGCCGCTGAACCATCCCAGGGCGAGTATGCGTTGGATCTTTTAATGATTGCCAAATATTTCGAGCGCATCGGCGACCACTGCACCAATATTGCGGAATGGGTAGAATTCTCTGTTACCGGTGTCCACAAGGAGTGCCAGTAAGCTGTACAGGGCAAAGAAGCCTTTAGAAATGCAGGCATCAAATGCGTTTTGAAAACGCCGCAATACACAAAGTATTCTGCCATGATGGTTCTGTGGGAGCATAAGACCATGAATGTCAAGGCGATGGGCGATATCCTTTACCTGGATTCCGGAACAATGACACCGGTGCTGAAGAAGCTGGAAAGTAAAAGGTTTATTACCCGCCGGCGCAGCACGGCTGATGAACGGAACCTTGTGGTAACCATCACGGAAGCCGGGGAGCTGCTCAAAGAAAAGGCGGTTGCGGTTCCTGCGGAAATTGCCAAGTGCTCCAATCTGGAGCCGGAGGAAGCGGCAATGCTGTACCGCATTCTTTACAAAATGCTGGAAAAAAGAACACGTAACGAAAAGAACGCACCTGTGACTTTTTCACAGGTGCGTTTGTGCATATTCAGTTGCCTGCTGCCCGAAAAGAACCGGATTTGGACAGCCCTCCTTCCATGAAAACGCAGATGCATTGTCCACGAAAGGGGGCCATAAGCCGCAAGAAAAACCGATGGCTTTGTGAAATGTAAGGAATCCGGTCAGACCAGAATTCTGGCGGTGCTGCCGCCGCTGCCGGTTTTGGTCACCAGGATCTGGCGGTCAATCCGCTCCTTCAGCTCGGTTACGTGGGAGATGATGCCCACCAGCCGGTTACCCTCCGTAAGGCCTGCCAGGGTGTGGTAGGCCTTGCTCAGGGCCTCGGAGTCCAGGGAGCCGAAGCCTTCGTCCACGAACAGGGTGTCCAGCCGGATGCCGGTGGACATCTGCACCTCGTCGGACAGGCCCAGGGCCAGAGCCAGGGAGGCCAGGAAGGCTTCGCCGCCGGAGAGGGTGTTGACGCTGCGCTCTGTGGTGTTGATGTGGTCCACGATGTCCAGCTCCAGACCGCTTTGGCTTTGCTTGTTGGCGGCGGCCCGGCGGCGCTTCAGATCATACTGACCCCCGGACATTTTCTGCAGCCGGATGTTTGCCCGCTGGAGGATCCGGTCGAAGTAGGTGGTTTGGATATAGGTTTCCAGCATGACCTTGTCCTTGCCGGTCAGGTTGCCGTTGGCGGTGTCGGCCAGGGCTTTCATCCAGCCGTACCGATGTTCCAGGGCTTCCATTTCCGCCCGCCGCCGGGAGATGCTCTGCTGGGCGGTGGCGTTGGTGGTGATCCGGGTGTGGACGGCCTTTTGCTTCGCGGTGATGGTGTTCTTCTCGGCAGTCAGTCCGGCCCGCTGTTCCTCCAGGGCGGCCATGTCCGGTTCGCTGCTGTCCGCCAACTGCCCGCGAAGCTGGTCCATGGCGGCCCGGGTGGCGGCCAGGACTTCCCGACAGCGGTTCCATTGGGCTTCGGAATCGGCCTGGGCTTTTTTCAAAGCGGTGCGCCGGAGCTTCAGGGCCCGGGCTTCCGCTTCCGCGGCGGATTTGTCCGGGAAGCGGAGCTGGGCTTTCAGCGCCTCAACCTGCCGGGTCAGCTCGGTCAGGGCGGCACTCAGGGAGGCGATCTGCTCCCGGGCTTCGGTGAGGCTGGCCTCCGCGGCGGCCAGAGCCGCTTCCTTTTCGGGAATCAGCAGGGCCAGGGCCTCCTTCCGGCGGAGGCGGCTGTTGACCGCGTCCATGTGCTGCTCCACCTCCCGGATCCCCAGAATCAGAGCTTCTTCCTGCTGCCGGGCGGCTTCCGGGGCATCCGCCGGGGCGGTTCCGGGCAGCAGGGTATCGAGCTGCCTGCGGAGCGCTTCCGCCGAGGCGGAGACTATGCCGTTTTGCTTGCTGGCGTTGGCGCTGGCTTGCTCCGTAGCCCGCTGGGCCCTGTCGTATTCCGCCTTGGCTTTCTTCACATCGGCTTCCGTGGGAGCCTGGGCGGAAACCGCCGCAAGATGGGGGTGGTCCGTAGCGCCGCAGACGGGGCATGCCATTCCCGGCACCAGATCGCGGGCCAGGATTCCGGCCTGCTCATGGAGGAAGGCCTTGTTCCTTGCTTCATAGACCTGCAGCAGCCGGGAGGATTCTCTGTCCGCCGCCAGATACAGGGCCTGCATCTGCTGAAGCTGCTGCCGTTGCGCATTCAGGGCAGTCATGGCGGCACGGAGCTCCCGGAATTGATTCCGGCGGTCCGTAAGCTGCTGCCGCTGGGCGGAAAGCTGCTCCCGTTCCGCTCCGGCTTCCGCCAGTGCGGCCTGTTCAGCCTTCAGAGCACCGATCTCCCGGGACAGCAGGGCGCTGCGGTCCTGTGCGGTCTGCCGGAGGGCCAGGGCATTGGTCCGCTTCCGCTCCGTCAGGGACAGCTCCCGGACCTTGGCGGCCAGGGTGTCGTAGGAGGGGAGCAGAAGCTCAATTTCCGTGACCTGTTTTCCCAGCTTTTCCTGCTCCGGCACGGTGGCCTGGGCGGCGGCAAGATCCTGCCGTGCCTGCTCCAGACGCTGGGTGTACAGTGCTTCCTCCCGGGCCTGTTTGGAAAGCTCGGCCTGGGCCTTTTGCCAGGCCTGGGCCTGGGTCACCAGGGCGGCCACCTGGGCTGCCTGCTCCTCCACCTGTTCCAGCCGGGTATCCAGACCGACCTGGACTTGCCGGTCCTCTGCCAGAAGCTGTTCCAGCAGAGTCATGCAGTCTCCGGTGGGAAGCTCTCCGGCCCGGGCCTTGGTTACCGCCGGGGACAGGGGCGAATCAACGTCGCAGACCATGCCGTCGATGTACTGACGGATGCTGCGCCCGGCCTGCTCCCGCTGATCCCGGACCTGTGCCGCTTTTTCTTTCAACTGGATCTGTAAAGTGACAAACAGGCCGGTGCCGAAAATATCCCGGAATATCTTCTGCCGTTCCTTGGTATCCGCCTGCAGCAGCCGGCGGAAATCGCCCTGGGAGATCATGGCAACCTGGGAAAACTGCTCCCGGGTCAGGCCGATGATTTCCCGGATGGCCCGGTCCACATCCTTCAGCCGGGTGACCCGGGTCCCATCGGGACGGATCAACAGAGCGTCCGCGCTCTGTTTGGTGGTGCCGGTGCCCCGGGCCTTGGCCCGGTCGTATTCGGGATTGCGGCGGACGGTGTATTCCTTGCCGTCGTAGGCAAAGGTCAGTTCCACGTAGGTGGGGTCCTCGGGCTTGGCGTATTTGGACCGGAGCATGGCGGGCTCCCGGCTGTCGCCGCTGGCTTCACCGAAGAGGGCGAAGGTAATGGCATCAAAAATTGTGGTCTTGCCGGCACCGGTGTCGCCGGTGATCAGGTACAGGCCGCCGGTGCCCAGACTCTCAAAATCCAGCTCCTGGACCCCGGCGTAGGGGCCAAAGCCGGCAACGGTCAATCGCAGAGGCCTCATAGACTGTCCTCCCAAATGGCTTCGATCAGCGCCTGGGTGAAGCTGCGCTGTTCCTCGTTCATGGGCTGGTTGTTCTGCTGCTCATAAAGCTCCTCAAAAAGCTGCAGCGGGGATTTCCGCTGGACCTCCACCGCGCCGTCGATGATCCGGTTGGCCCGGGTGCGGGTATTGTCGTAGCTCAGCTTCATGATGTTGGGGTAGATCAGCCGCAGCCGGCCCACGGCCTCCGGCACGTCCTCCTCGTCCGTGAGGATGACATGAAGATAATCGTCCTGGGCACCCCAGCGGCCGGGATTTTCTGTCAGCTCCGCGAAGGTGCCCCGGATGCTCCGCAGGTCATGCCTGGGCATCAGAGGCCGCAGCTCCAGGGACAAATCTCCCTTGGCGCCCATATGGACCACCGTCACGCTCTTGTGGTGGGCTTCCTCGGAGAAGGAATACTTCAACGGGGTGCCGCAGTAGCGGATCCGGTTGGTCCCCACGTTCTGGGGTCCGTGGATGTGGCCCAGAGCCACATAATCAAAATCCCCGAAGACGGAAGCGTCCACATTGTCGCTGCCGCCTACGGACAGCTCTTCGGATTCGCAGGTGGCGGCGCCTGTGACGAACTGATGGGTCAGCAGCACATGGCGCTTCGCCGGATCCAGGTCCATGGCCTTTAACGCCACACGGACCGCGTCGGTATAGCTTTCGATGCCTTCATCGGGATAGTATCGCTTGACATGGGCGGGCTTGAGGAAGGGCAGCAGCCAGAAAACCGCGTCACCGTGTTCATCGGTGAGGGTGACGGACCGGACGGTTCCGTCGTATACAGGAGAAATGTAAATGCCGCTGGCTTCCAGGAGCCGGTTGCCGAAGGCCAGCCGCTCGGGGCTGTCGTGGTTGCCGCTGATGATCAGCGTGGGGACCTTTCGCAGGGTCAGACGGCAAAGGAAATCATCGAAAAGGGTCACAGCTTCGGCAGAGGGGACGCTCTTGTCGTAGACATCTCCGGCGATGAGGACGGCGTCGGGCTTTTCCTCGTCGATGACGCGCAGGATCTGCAGAAGGATGAAGGCCTGGTCGTCAATCATGGAAACCTCATTGACCCGCTTGCCGATGTGCAGGTCCGATAAATGGATCAGCTTCATGAGAAACCTCCGGTTTGGTATGATATCGTATTATATCAAATAAGGGGGAAAGGTTCAACGGCAAATACGGGAAAACCCCGGGGCAATCACCCCGGGGCTGCGCACAGAACTGCCTTAATCTGAAATTGGGCTACCGGATTCGATGACCATTTCTGTGCCGTAAGAATTGTCAATGATGCCGGTTTCGATATGCCGGTAGAAAATGTTGTAGGAATAGGTAAGCTGGTCGGTCCGGTAATTGTAGACATAGAGTGTGGATTCTCCATAAATCTCAAACCCGTCGCCCAGGATGTTGGTCCGCTCCTGCTCGTAGGTGTTTTGAAAACGGCTGTATTTTTGCAGAAGCTCCGCTTCGTCTGCGGTACGGCCCAGATAAGAGTAGATGACGGTGTGGATGGCTCCGTTTTCGATGGGGAAGGTGACGGCCCGGTTGGTGGCGATTGCGTCGCCAATCCAATAGGTCAAGGCCAGGACACCCTGATCCTGCTCCGGGGTATAGTAGTGAATGTAGTATTTCCACTTACCATCCAGCTTCAGGGACATAGCTTCTTCCAGATATTCCGCAATGGGCCCCAGGAAGGAATCGTTTTCATAGGTCTTCAGCCCGGTTTCCGGAAGATTCAGATCCTGCAGAAGGAGCGTTTTTGATTCCGTTTCCGCCTGGGTGGTTTCGTAATATTCGGGATTCTCTTCGGTGTCAAAGAAACGGAGCTTCAGAAGGATTTTTCCCTCCGTGGGAGCTTCTGTTGCTTCCTGGGTGGGAGTCGCAGGGGAGCCGGTGGAAGGCACAGCAGGAGGATCGGTGACGGGAACAGTGGAAGGATCCGTAGGAGAACTGCTGGGCAGAACAATGGGACCGGGCTCAGCCGTGCAGGCAGCGAGGGCCAGCGTAATGCATAGCAGAATCAAAAGCGGGGAGAATTTCGTTTTCATGGGTATTTCCTTTCCAATAAAGGGGGGTCAAGGCTGATTCACCACGCCGGCGAACAGGGGAAGACCGTCGGCGCTGGTGATGACGAAGATAAAGGGACGGTCCAGGGTGAAATATACTTCCTCCTCCGGGGGAGGGAGCGCACCCGGAAGCATCTCTACGGTGTAAGCAGCGGCGGTGACCCCCTCCTCGTCAATGGCTACCCGGGCGGCATGGCTGACCTTGCCCAGACAATCGCCCTCAGCGAAGGGCAGGATGCTGCTGAAATCCGCTGTGGCCGGGTCAAACAGATCACCAAGCCCCAGAGATGCCAGGATCGGATTCAGGTCCGTCTCCGCGGAAATGTCGAATTTGGGCAGGGACAGGTGAACCTGAACGGAAGACCTTCGCTGCTGTTCCGGATTTAGAATGGCATCCAGAACGTGGCCGGACTCCAGAATGTCCCGCACATCATACCCCTCGTCCGGCAGGATCAGCCACATTCCGCCATTGTAATCCAGGCCCATACGAACCATACCGTAATCCTCGCCGTAGTAGTACGGACCGTAGGAAAAAGTCCGCCTCATAAAGGTGGCGGGGACATCGCCGCCGGGACTGTGGAACATTCCCTCGGTGTTGTTCTGCTGAAGGAAAGTATTCTGCCACCGGGCCCGGAAGAATACGGTGCTGGCCAGGGCCAGGGCGGTGTCCGGGTCCATGGAGATGTTGTTTATATAGTTGTCCAGCAGCCCCTGGGTCTGCTCACTGAGCCAGCTTCGGAGGGCTTCATTCATTTCCGCACTGCCCAGGTCGCCTTGATAGACAGAGGCATAGTAGTGGTCTGCCAGGGTATTGGCGGTAAACATATTATAATAGTAGCTTTCATCCAACCACAGGGAATTGGCCAGCAGGCTGGCCGCGGTACCGTCAGAGCGGTAGTGGGCGTTCCACACATGGCCCGCCTGGGTCCGGGAGTCTTCTATAGAACCGGCACCCAGCAGGTCCAGCACCTGCTGCCGGGAGTCGCCGCCGGCGGTTTCCGCCAGCATGGCCAGGGCCATATAAATGTTCAGGGGGGAGCAGACGGCGTTGCCGTCCGTTTCTGTCAGGACCATGGGGATGAGCTCCCGGAAGAAGGGCTTCAGGCTGCTGGCGTACCCCTTGGGTTGATCGTACTGGGCCCGGAGGGAGTTATTCCACCGCTGATAAGCCGGGGAGCTGTAGTCGTGGGGGTCGCTGGGTCGCGGGGCCATCTCTGGATACTCGGGAGAGGAAAGCGGGCGCACCAGAGGCAGGGAATCAAACCAGTCCGGCTTTCCGGAAGTTTCCTTATCGGTAACCTTGGGGTCGTCTGTGTTCCAAATAACAGGATTGCCGGAGGGGTCCGTCATGCCCGGATCAGCCAGCAGCGCCGGGCCAAAAACGGCGGTCAGCACGGATACCGCCAGCACCGCGGCCACGGTACCCAGCCAGGGCAACCGGGACTTCTTTTTGGGCGCAATGGCCTCGTTCAGATGCCGGTCGCTGATTTCGTTCAAGGCTTCGTTCCAAAGTTCTTCATTCATAATACAGCCCTTCCTTTATTAAATAGTCCTTCAGCTTTGCCCGGGTCCGCAGGAGCCGCACCGATACGGCGTTTTCTGTCATGCCCAGCAGGCCTGCGATCTGGCGGACGCTGTCACCGAACCAGTACCGCCGGAGGAACAGAATCCGGTTGGTTTTGCTCTGGGTGTCCAGAAAGGCATCCACAGCACGGCCCAATGCCCGGGCGCTCACGGTTTCTTCCAGCGATGGTCCGGATAGGGTCCCGCGCAACTCCTCCAGGGATACGGTCAGACCGCACCGTTTGCCTGCCAGATTCCGTTCCCTCCGTTTCAACGCCTGATTCCGGCAGACCCGGTAAACGTATGGTGCCAGAGGCTCCGGCCGGGCGGGAGGAATGGCGTTCCAAAGGGCCAGGTAGGTATCGTTCACCGCTTCCTCCGCATCCTCCGGGGAGGTCAGGATCTGTCGGGCGAGCTTCAGCAGGCCCGAACCAAACTTCCGGGCCAGAGCATCCAGGGCTTCCTCTGCCCGGGAGAACAGCAGCGCCAGGATTGCCTGATCGTTCATAGCCTGACCTCCTTTCATCCATTACCTACGTTTTTTCAGGGGTATCTTACATTCATAGTAACATAAACCGTGGTATATTTCCAGAAAAGAGGGGAAATCTACGAAAGGAAAATAAAACAGAAAAAACTTGAAAAAAGTAGTTGACAAATAAAGGTTCATGTGATAATATAAGCAGGCTGTGCGATGAAAGGAAAACACCTGGAGCACAGCAGATAGCACAAAATAAAGTTTGAAAATTTGTAAAAAACATCTTGACAAACTCGATGAGATGTGCTAATATATGCAAGTCGCCGCGAGTGCGACGGCAACTGTACCTTGTAAATTGAATAACACAAAAACGAACCAAATTAACACCTTGGACAATTAATGGATTGTTTAAGCGATGTAAAATCGAAATTAACAGCCAACGA
>JAFVWL010000065.1 GCA_017501695.1 Oscillospiraceae bacterium | reverse complement strand
TTGTGTGCAGCATCTCACGCCAATCCAGGTCGCCCCGCTGCAGGCCCATGATGGACATTTCGGCGGAAGCCAGGGTGGTGGCGATGGGAACATTATGCTTGTCGCAGTAACGGATGGTTTCGATCATCTGGCTGTCATCCCAGGGGTCCGTGGTGTTGGGGTCCGTGAACAGCAGGACCAGATCGATCTCGTTGTAGGCAATGCGGGCGTTGATCTGCTGGTGGCCGCCCTGCTTATGGGACAGCAGCAGGGTAATGGGCAGGCCCGTGTTGTCCGCGATCAGACGGCCGGTGGTAGCGGTGGCGAAGAGATTGTGCTTGGACAGGACGCTCTTGTAGGCGGTGCAGAACTGAACCATCAGTTCCTTTTTCTTGTCATGGGCGAGAAACGCGATATTCACACCAGTCACTCCTTCTGGTAAGATTTTTACAGGGAAACAGGGACCTTCAGACCCTGGATACGCTTGGCGATCCGGCGGCAGGCGGCAGCAGCGCCCCGGCGGGTGGCCTTCAGCAGAGGCTCGCCGTAAAACGCGGCCAGAACCACATTCTTATCCTCGGGGACCACGCCCAGCAGGGGCAGGCCCGCGGCATCCATAATGTCATCCACGGTCAGTTCCAGCTCGGAAGCCAGGCGCTTGCTGATCCGGTTGACCACAAGACGGATCCGGTCCTTGCCCATGAGCTCCAGCAGCTCACCGGCACGGCCCGCGTCCCGGACCGCGGCGGGGTCCGGTCCCGTGACCAAGATGATCCGGTCGGCGGACTTGGCCGCCAGGCGGAAGCCCTCATCCACACCGGCGGGGGCATCCAGAAATATGTAATCGTACTGCTCCCGGGCCTGACGCAGCATGGCGGAGAAAGCCGCATGGTCAATGCTTTCCGGGGCACAGTTCATGGGCGCGGTGAGGAAGGACAGGGAAGGATACTGGGGATGCTTGGCTGCCTGGTCCAGGGAATACTCCCCCTGGCACACATCCAGGAAGCTCAGGGTGCCCACCTCGGACATTCCCAGAGAGATGTCCAGGTTCCGCAGACCGATGTCACAGTCCAGACACAGAACCTTCATACCGCTGTCCGCCAGGGCCGTGGCAACACCGGCACAGACGGAGGTTTTGCCTGTTCCGCCCTTGCCGGACAGAACCGCTATCAATTCACCCAACGCTTGCCGCCTCCTTGCCCAATATGCTATCATTATAATGGAATATCGCACAAATAGCAAGAGGAATTTGGGCTTTTTTTGAATAAAATTCATCGAATTTCACAAAAATTTTCACGCTTTCCGCAACAGCACCGTAATCCCCGCCCTTACCGGCTACGGTTACCCCAAGGGCACGGCAAATCACACCCAGCCGTCGATAACCCTGTCATTGCGAGCCCCCAAAACAACACGTCATTGCGAGGGCACAAAGTGCCCGTGGCAATCCCGTGGATATTCCGACTGTCCCCGTTATGTCATTGCGAGGAGCGAAACGACGCACCCCAGGGTGGTCTCTCTTGCCCTTCGGGCAATTCACCTCCTGGCAATCTCCTGGTGGATGGCAACGAAATCTGTCAGCCAAAGTCCACTGTAGATGTTCGATGTTAATTGGATCGCTGGTCACTTCGGACGGTGCTGGAGATTCCCACGGGCTATCGCCCTCGGAATGACATACTTTTCGTTACATGGTTGCC
>JAFVWL010000064.1 GCA_017501695.1 Oscillospiraceae bacterium | reverse complement strand
TTGCGATTTGACCGGGTCTTTGTACCCAACTTTTCATTTTGAAAAGTCCGCAATACACAAAGTATTCCGAACTTTCCAAAACTTAATTTGGGCACAAACCCCTCGCCCAAATCATCAAAAAAGAGTTTTTAGAGGTTGCCTGGAATTTTGAAATGATGGAGTAACACATGATCGATCTGCACAGCCATATCCTGCCGGGCCTGGATGACGGGGCCCGGGACATGAATGCCGCGTTCCATATGGCGGCTCTGGCAGTCCGCAGCGGTGTGGGCACCATGGTGGTGACGCCCCACTGCCTTCATGGCGGAGCCATGGAGGTCCGCTCCGCGCTGACCCGGCTGCGCAGGACCCTCCATAACTTCGGGATCCCCCTGCGGCTGTGCGAGGGCATGGAGATCTTCGGCACCCCGGAGACGGCAGCTTTGCTGAAGGCCGGGAAGCTGCTGACCCTGAACCGGTCCCGGTATCCCCTGATCGAGTTTGGCTTCGAGTCCGACGGGACAGGGGAGACAGCGGTGCTGGAGGACCTGATCCGGGCGGGGTATACCCCGCTGGTGGCCCATCCGGAGCGGTATCAATATGTGCAGGAGGATCCGGAACTCATCAACCTGTGGAAGAAAATGGGCTGCGCCTTCCAGATCAACCGGGGCAGCCTGCTGGGCCGGTTCGGGGAGGGCCCCCGGACCATGGCCTGGGAGCTGGCGGGCCGGGGTTTCGCCACGGCGGTGGCCAGCGATGCCCACGCAGCCACCTTCCGGACCCCCTGGCTGGGGGATGTGCGGGAGCTGCTGCTGGAAGCCCTGCCGCCCACGGCGGCGGCCTGGCTCCTGGAGGAAAATCCCCGGCGGATCATCAACAACGAAGAACTGCCCTCCGGGGAACCGGAGTGGTTTTGAAAAAGAGGAATTGCTTTATGCTCAGATGGATCAAACGAAACTGGAAGCTGCTGGTTATGCTGGCGGTGAGTCTGGCGGCCCTGGTGGGCTACCGGGTGGTGGACGGCCTGCGGACCGACAGCACCGCCCCGGTGATCACTGTGGATGACAGCGTCATGCTGGAGGTGTCCGTGCTGGACCGGGCGGCCCTGCTCACCGGCGTCACCGCTGCCGATGACCGGGATGGGGATGTGACCGCCTCCATCGTGGTGGAAAGCGCCCGGGATATCACCGACGATGGCTGTGTCACTGTGACCTACGCGGCCTTTGATTCCAGCGGCAATGTGGCCAAGACCACCCGCACCGTCCGGTATACGGACTACCGGAGTCCCCGGTTCACCCTGTCCAACAGTCTGGTATTCACCTACGGCACCAATTTCGATGTGCTGAAGGTGGTGGGCGCGGAGGATGTGCTGGATGGCGATATCGGCTACCGGGTCCGGGCCAACTCCCTGGAGGAGGTTTCCCTGAATACGGAGGGTGTCCACCGGATCCGCTTCCGGGTAAACAATTCCCTGGGGGAGATGGTGGAGCTGGTGCTGCCGGTGGAGGTCCATTACACCGGCCGCTACAACGGCGAGCTGTACCTGACGGATTACCTGGTCTATCTGGAGCCGGGTGCTTCTTTCCAGCCCCGGGATTATCTGAAGGAGTTTATCGCCCGGGGTGAGGGCGCGGACCTGACGGAGCAGCTTCCCTCGGATCTGACGGTGGCGGTCAGCGGCACCGTGGATCCCAATACCCCCGGCGTGTACCCCGTGTCCTACACGGTGAAGCGGACCGTGGGAAATGTGGAATATGTGGGCTATGCCCGGCTCATGGTCGTAGTGGAGGACTGACAGCCCATGGAAAACAAGGAATTTCAAACGGAAAACATCCCGGTATTCCCCTTTGACCCCATTGTGGTGGTCATGGATGTGTGCCGGCGGTGGCTGCTGATCCTGGCCCTGGCGGCTGTGGTGGGTGTGGGCAGCTATATCCTGACGGACGCGGCCTACGCTCCGGTGTACCGGGCCAGCGCCACGGTGGTGGTCACAACACGGGACAGCGCCACCACGGTCTATTCCAATCTGAACAATACCATCACCCTGGCCTCGGTGTTCGACGAGATCCTCAACAGCTCCGAATTCCGCCGGATCATCCGGGAGGAGACGGACCTGGCGGAGTTCACCGGGTCTATCTCCGCCAGAGTGGTGCCCGATACCAACCTGTTGCTGATCCATGTCAATGACCGGGATCCCCGCAGCGCCTTCCTGATGATGGAGGCGGTGCTGAATAACCACCGGACCATCACGGAGAAAATCGTGGAGGATGTGGTGGTGGAGGTGCTGCAGCCCCCTACGGTGCCCAGCTATCCGGCCAATTCCGTCAGCCCCATGGGCCGGATGCGTCAGATGATGCTGATTACCGCCGGCGCGGCCTGTGTGTTCCTGGCGTGGCACTCCATGACCCGGGACGCGGTCCGCAGCGACAATGAGGCCCGGCGGAAGATGAAGACCCACTACCTGGGCAGTGTGCCCCATGAGCGGAAATACCGAACGGTCCGGTCCTTCCTTCGCCACCGGAAGGTGGGCATTCTGGTCAGTTCTCCGGCTACCAGCTTCCGGTTTCTGGAGGCGGTGCGGAAGCTCCGCCGCCGGGTGGAGCAGCAGCTCCATGGCCGTAAGACCCTGATGATCACCAGCTTCCTGGAGAACGAGGGCAAGTCCACCGTGGCGGTGAACCTGGCTATGATGATGGCGAAAAAGCACAAGCGGGTGCTGCTGATGGAATGCGACCTGCGCAAGCCCGCCTGCTACATGATCCTGGGCCAGCAGCAGAGCACGGCTCCCGGTGTCCGGGATGTGCTTCGGGGCCGGGCAGCGCCGGAGGATGCTCTGATCCGGGACAGCCGCAGCGGCCTGTACATGATGCTGGAGAAAAAGGGCGGCCGGGATTCCGGCGACCTCATCGGCTCTGCCCGGATGCGGGAGGTCCTGGACTGGGCCCGGGAGAATTTTGATTTGGTGATCCTGGACCTGCCGCCCATGGCGGCGGTCACTGACGCGGAGGCCATGACGGACCTGGCAGAGGCCAGCCTGCTGGTGGTCCGGCAGAACATGGCCACCACCCCGGTGCTGAACCGGGCCGTCACCGCTTTGGAGCGGGGCAGCGCCAAGCTGCTGGGCTGCGCGCTGAACAACGTGTATTCCACCCGGGCCTTCTCCGGCCAGGGACACGGCTACGGTTACGGCTATGGCTACGGCTACGGAGGATACCGGAAATACGGCTATTATAAGCATTACGGCTATGGTCATTACGGCCATTACGGCAAGAATGAAGACAGCGGGGAGTAAGGAGCGGTATGGAACAGGAAAATAAGAATTACCGGCAGATCGACCTGCTGGCCCTGATCCGGGACTGCTTCCGGGAAGCCCGGCGGCTGTGGATCCTGGGTGTGGTGCTGGCGGCAGTGATCAGCGGGGTCCTGTGCGGCTACCGCTATCTGACCTACAGCCCCCAGTATCAGGCCTACGCGTCCTTCACCGTGAAGGTGGCAAACCCTCTGTTTGCCTCAGTGAATGCCTACAATACGGAAACGGCGGAGCAGATGGCGGCTACCTTCCCCAGTGTTCTGGCTACCGGTGTTCTGCAGCAGCGGGTCCGCAGCCACCTGGGCATCAGCTATATCCCCTCGATTTCCGCCACGGTGCTGCAAAGCTCCAACATCTTCACTCTTCGGGTGACGGACGGGGACCCGGAGCTGGCTTACCGGGTGCTCCGGGCGGTGATGGAATACTACCCGGAGATCGCGGAATTCGTGGTGGGTCCCACGGTGCTGTATCTGCTGGATGAAAGCGGCGTTCCCACGGAGCCCGTCAATGCCTTCAGTCTTTTGTCCCCCATTACCCAGGGCGTTTTGCTGGGTCTGGTGCTGTGGGCTGGGATCGTACTGGTGCTGACCCTGGCGAAATCCACGGTCCGGGGGGAACAGGACCTGAAGCTGATCCTCAACTCCCCCTGCCTGGGCCAGATCCCGGCGGTAAAGGTCACCCGGGGCGAGTGCCCCATGTACCATCTGAAGCGGACCAGCCAGAGCTTCTCCGAGTCCATGCGGATGCTCTACCTGCGGGTGGAGAAGGAAATGCTGGCTCAGGGGAAAAAGCTTCTGCTGGTATCCAGCGCCCTGCCCGGGGAGGGCAAGACCACGATTTCCGTGAATCTGGCGGTGGCTATGGCCCGGAAGGGCCGGCGGGTGCTGCTGGTGGACTGCGACCTGCGGAATCCCTCCGTGGCTGCGGCCATGAAGCTGCCGGCTGGCTCCGGTCTGCCGGAATACCTGGGCGGAAAGGCCGCCATCCGGGACTTGATCCGGACCTGCTCCGTGAAGGATCTTCATGTGATTGGCGGTGCTTCGGGAATCCGGGCGGATACTGCTGAGCGGTTCAGCCGCAAGAACGTCCGGGATTTGCTCCAGGGTGCCCGGCAGATGTACGACTGTGTGATCCTGGATACCCCGCCCTGCTCCATGCTGGCGGACGCGGCGGAGCTGGCGGAAATGGCGGAGTGCGGCCTGCTGGTGATCCGGCAGGACTATGCCACCCGGGAACAGGTGGTGGACGGAGCCCAGACTCTCAGCGACGCTGGCCTGCCCATCCTGGGCTGCGTCATCAACGGCGTCCCCGGCTCCGGCGGCTCCGGCTATGGCTACGGTTATGGCTATGGCTACGGATACGGCTACGGCTATGGCGCGGGCTATGGGGCCGGCTACGGCCGGGAATACGGCGAAAAGGAATAAAACCAGCCCTGCTCCACCCGGAGCAGGGCTTAGACTGTCGAAAAACCTGTCATTGCGAACCAGTGGAATGTGGTATAATGTTTTTGGACAACTCACGAAATGACAAAAGGAGAGATCGAGATGCCCAAATGCGAGAGAAAAAAGTATACCAAGGAGTTCAAGCTCAGTGCGGTGTATCTGATGCTGAGTAAGACCATGCAGCCGAAAGATATCTT
>JAFVWL010000063.1 GCA_017501695.1 Oscillospiraceae bacterium | reverse complement strand
GTCCAGATGACGAAGAAGGTCTTGCTCAGATCGAACTGGGACAGCTTGCCCAGATCGTCCTTCATGGGGAACTTGACGTAGACGGAGGTACAGGGGTCGTCCTTGTACTCAATGTCGGCCTCGGCCACAGCGGTGGCGCAGAAGGGGCACCAGGTCACGGGCTTCAGACCCTTGTAGATGTAGCCCTTGTCGAACATCCGGCCAAAGACCTTCACTTCCTGGGCCTCAAAATGGGGATCCATGGTCCGGTAGGGATGCTCCCAGTCGCCCACAACGCCCAGCCGCTTGAAGCCGCCCATCTGCTTCTGGATGAAGTCCTCGGCAAAGGCGGAGCAGGCGGTGCGGAACTCGGGCACGGTCATGTCCTTGTTCAGCTTCTTCTTGGAAGTCTCAATGGCCCGCTCGATGGGCAGACCGTGGTTGTCCCAGCCGGGGACGTAGGGGGTGTAGCGGCCCATCATAGCCTGAGAGCGGACGATGAAATCCTTCAGGGTCTTGTTCAGGGCGTGGCCCATGTGGATGTAGCCGTTGGAGAAGGGAGGGCCGTCGTGGAGCACGAAGGGGGGAAGGTCCTTGTTCTTTTCCAGCATGGCGTTGTACAGGTCCAGCTCCTGCCACCGTGCCAGCATGGCAGGCTCCCGGGCAGGCAGACCGGCCTTCATGGGGAAGCCAGTCTTGGGGGTGATGATAGTGTTCTTAAAATCCATTGGAATATCCTCCATAAAAATATACTATCGTAGGGCGGGGTCATGACCCCGCCGAGCAGGTGGGATAAATTGAGCGGTGTGTCAGGAAATGAATTACTGAATTCCACGGGATTGCCACGCCAGTGTGAGCACTGGCTCGCAATGACGTGAAAAAACGCCTTTGTCCCTTGGGATAATCAAGAGACAAAGGCGAAAGTAACCTCTGCGGTACCACTCTTGTTCCGGCGTTATACCGGCACTCGAAGCCGCTGTATCGGGCGGACCCGGCCCGGCCTACACACCCGTAACGGGCTTCGGCGGACTGCTCGGAGGTGATAGGAAAATCTTCGCTTGCTGCCTCGCACCGTCCGGCAGCTCTCTGGAAAGCGGGAGAGAAGTTCCCTTGTCCTCGTCTTCGCGTTGGGGATATGGTTTAGTGATGGGTGGGATCGTAATTCCGGCCGAACTGCAGGTTGGTAAACTTGCTGGTGGTGTCGGCGTTGGGATGCTTGGGGGTCACCTTGGGAGCGGGCTCATCGGTGGTGCCCACCAGGGCCTCCAGACTCTGGGCGATCTCCTGGGCCACGGCATCGGTGTCATCCACGTGCCGGGTGGCATCCACGCCTTCCGCCTGGTCGTAGTCAAAGGCCTTGGCCTTAGGCTGGGCGGGCATATTGGCCTCCTTGATCCGGTCCAGGGCCTGGATGCAGGTACGGATCTGGGCCTGGATCTCGTCGATCCGGGCAGCGGCTTCCCGCTTGGCCTGCTCCACACGCTCGTTCTCGGCGGCGATCAGGGCATCGGCGTTTTTGGCGTTGACGGCAGCGGCGGCGTTGGCATCGGTGAGCATCTGGGTGCACTTGGCCTCGGCTTCCTTGACCATCATGTCGCAGGTCTTCTGAGCGTTGACGATGGCGTCCTTCATGCTGGTTTCGTTCTTGCGGTACTCCTCCAGCTTGGCCACCAGGACCCGCATTTTGCTCTTGAGCAGGGCGTTTTCCTTGTACAGGGTGATATAGTCCTCGGTCAGAGGCTCCAGGAAAGCGTCTACGTCGTCAATGTTGTAGCCGCCGAAGGTAGACTTGCCGAAGGAAACCTGTTCAATTTGTTGCGGTGTAAACATAGGCGATTCCTTTCTCTGTCAGTCTGTGGAGATTGCTCAGATGTAGCTCTCGGACTCACCCTGGAAGCTTTCCAGGTCGCCGATGATGCTCATGCTGTGGGGGCAGAACAGGTAGGTGGACTGGGCGATCTTCTTGACCTTGCCGTCCAGGGCGTAGACACAGCCGGACAGGAAATCCACAACCCGGCGGGTCAGGGCCTTGTCCACATTTTCCATGTTCAGGATCACAGCCTTCTTGGCCCGCAGCTCGTCAGCGGCCTTGGTGGCATCGCCGAAGGTCTTGGCGTGGAACAGGACGACCTCCTGCTTGCTGCCGGAGTAGCTGTTCACCACATGACCGGTGAAGCTGCTGGAAGAAGCGGTCTCGCTGGCGGCGGGAGCGGCACCGAAATCCGCAGCGGGCTCCTCAGCAGCGAAGGGGGAGGGACGGCGGCGGGGAGCGGGCTCTTCAGTCTCTTCCTCGAATTCGTCCATCTCGTCCTCGTCGTAATCGTCGTAATCCTCGTCGGCGTAGGGCTGTGCGAACTTCTTTACATTATCCCAAAAACTCATTGATTTTATCCTCCTAAGTATGTCACATCGTTATGGATGGGTCTTGGTATAGTTTCGGGCACCGAAGATGGCCGTTCCCACCCGGATCATGGTGGACCCGCAGGCGATGGCATCGGCATAGTCATCGGACATACCCATAGATATTACGTCTACTGATACATTATCGTATTTTTTTGCCGTTATGTCAACAGATAGCGTGTAAATTTTTTCGAAAAATTTACGATTATCTCCCGAATTATGGGAGATCGGGGGAATGGCCATGAGACCGCGGACATGGATGTTTCCATATTCTGCCATTTTCGGCAGCAGCGTATCCATATCCTCCAGCAGAAAGCCGGTCTTGCTTTCCTCATTTCCGATGTTGATCTCCAGCAGAATGTCCTGGATAATGCTCTGCCTGGCGGCTTCCTTGTTGACAGCTTCCAGCAGCCGCAGACTGTCCACACTCTGGATCAGATCCACCTTGCCCACCACTTGCTTAACCTTGTTGGTCTGCAGATGGCCTATGAAATGGACCGGTGCGCCTTCGTAGGCGTTCTGGGCCTGCTTTTGCACCAGCTCCTGGACCCGGTTTTCTCCGCAGCAGTCTACCCCTGCGGCAATGGCCTGCCGGACAGCATCAGCATCGTTCATCTTGGTGGCAGCGCACAGGAGGATGCTCTCCGGATCCCGGCCTGCTTCCAAAGCGGCCTGCCGCATCCGTGCCTTGATGGCGGCAACATTATCTTGAATGGACATGATATTCCTTCTTTCTGACGAATTCACAAAACAACAAGGGCGGCGGAATGCTCCGTCGCCCTTGTGTGCTATACAGCGGTTGCTGCGGCTTTCAGCGGCTTCATGGGGGCCAGGGTGGAGATGGCATGCTTGTAGATCATCTGCTGCTTGCCATCGGAAACCAGAACCACCACAAAGCTGTCGAAGCCTGTGATGACCCCCCGGAGCTGGAAACCGTTCATGAGGAACAGGGTCAGCGGGACCTTGTCCCGGACGCATTCCTTCAGAACAGCCTCCTGCAAATTGAATATTTCAGCCATATGTATACCTTCTTTCTGTGAATTGGGGTAGGCATATGGTATCATTCTTTACTTGTCAAAATCCCGAAGATGCTGTCGTGCCTTCTGAACAATTTCTTCGGTGCGTTCGCCCTTGGCCCGGCGGAGCCAGATGGCCTTGGGGTTCCGGCGGAACCAGGTAAGCTGCCGCTTGGCGTACCGCCGGGAGGACTGACGGACCTGATCCGCTGCTTCCTCAATAGTACACAGGCCGTTCAGAGCGGCTACGAATTCCTTGTAGCCGATGGCCTGCATGGCGGTGCAGTCAGCGGGAATGCCGCTGGCCAGCAGAGATTTGATTTCTTCCACAAGCCCCTGCTCCAGCATGATTCCGACCCGGCGGTCGATGCGGTCGTAAAGTTCTGCCCGGTCTTCATCCTCCAGGGCGAACCAGACCGGATCATACCGGGGTGGGATGGCCTGGGTCCGGCGGTTGTGCTCGGTAATGGGGGTGCCCGTTTCCAGATAGACCTCCAGCGCACGGATGATCCGCCGGGGATTTCCCTGGGACCGCTCCGCAGCCTCCGGGTCCACGGAGCGAAGCTCCGCCAGCAGGGGCTCCATACCCTCGGCGGCAAACCGGGCTTCCAGAGCTTCCCGGCGGCCGGTGGCAGGGAAGGCGGCAAAGTCGTTGCCTTTGATCAGGCTGTCCATGTACAGTCCGGTGCCGCCGGCGATGATGGCGGTTTTGCCCCGGGCCAGAATGTCGTCCACAATGGGTGCGGCCATATCGCAGTAACGGCTGACGGAAAAATCCTCCGCAGGGTCGCAGACATCCAGCATATGATGGACGATGCCCTGCATTTCCTCCCGGGTGGGCTTAGCGGTGCCGATGTCCATGCGGCGGTAGATCTGCATGGAATCGCAGGAAACGACCTCGCCGTTGTACAGCTTGGCCAGCTCCACGGCCAGCGCCGTTTTGCCGGAAGCTGTAGGTCCGGCAATGCATATGATTTTGTCCATCGTCGGACCCCCTTTTTAAGAGTTGAGAGTGGAGAGTGGAGAATTGAGAATTAGGAATTCGGGATGAGGGGTTGGACATTCTATCGTTGAGCTTGGTGCATAAGCACCCTTGCCCCCCGCATTTATGAGGGGGGTGGCCCGCAGGGCCGGGGGGAGTATAAGAAAATAAACTCCCGAAGGTAAAAATACCGAAAAGTGTGGCAATCAAATTCTCTTAAACTGTTTTTCAAGCTGCTTTTTGCTCAGCGTTACGCAAATAGGACGCCCATGAGGGCAGTATTTCAGGCTCTCGTCGGCCATGACCTGTCTGGCCAGGGCCAGCAGCTCGGTCTGGCTGGTGACCCAGCCGGCCTTAATGGCGGCCTTGCAGGCCACGGTGTGCAGCAGCTCATCCCGGACTGTGTCCTTCCGTTCCCGGCGTCCTGCCAGCAGGTCCGCCGCAATGGTTTCCAGGGTTTGGGCTGCGTCTTCCGGACTCAGATCCATGGGGATCTGCCGCAGGGCCACAGTATTGTCGCCGAATTCGTCGACCTCAAAGCCCAGCTCTTCCAGCAGGGCTCTGTTTGCCAGGAGTTCCGCCGCACCCTCAGGACTCAGCCGCACGGGAACGGGCGTCAGCAATGCCTGGGCGGAGATCCTTTCCTGGTTGGCCTTCAGCTTTTCAAAGAGGATCCGCTCATGGGCGGCGTGCTTGTCGATGAGGAATGCGTTGTCCCCCTGCTCTACAATAATATAGGTATTGTACAGCTCTCCTACCATCCGCCAGGGAATCTCCTCCGGCATGGGCAGGACCTGCTGATCCGGCTCCGGCTCGGTGGCCACAGGCTTTTCCGGCAGGGGCTGCGGTTTCTTTTCCACAGGCTGGGGGATCATCATCTTTTCCCGCAGGGATGTGGAATTGCCGGCGGGCAGCTTTGCCGCTGCCGCCGCGGCGGTTTCCTGCCGGGGCTGGGGAGCGGATTGGACAGCTTGGGTAAATGCCTTGTATTCCGCCGGTGTCATGGTTCGGTAGAAGTTTTCTTTCTTGGGGGGGAGCCCTGCGGGTTGTCTTGGGACAGCGGAAGGGGCTTGGGAGGGGGCAGGAGTGGGAACAGTGACCGGAGCGGCAGCCGGTGCGGAAACCGGCTTCGGCTGTTCCGGAGCAGGCTTGGCGAACTGGACCTGAGGACGGTCCGGTGTCTTGTTCAGAGCTCCCAGAACCCCGTAATGGATGCAGTCGAATACGGTCTTTTCGCTGAGGAATTTAACTTCCGTTTTGGCCGGATGGACATTCACATCCACGGCACTGGCAGGCAGCCGCAGATGCAGCACACAGGCCGGAAACTTGCCCACCATGATCTGGTTACGGTAGGCTTCCTCCAGCGCGGCGATCATAAGCTTGGATTTTACAGGCCGGTCGTTGACGAAAAAGGTCTGGAATGCCCGGCTGGGCCGGGAATCCGTAGGCTTACTGACATAGCCCGTCAGGGTGCAGCTTTCCCACCGGCTTTCTACCTTCACCATTTTGGCGCATTCCCGTCCGTAGACGCAGTACACCGCGGCTTCCAGACCGCCGGTGCCCGGGGTGGACAGGATCTCCTTTCCGTCCCGCAGGAACCGGAAGGCTACCTCCGGATGGGCAAGGGCCTGAAGCTGGACTGCGGCGGATACCCGGCTGCCTTCCACGGTGTCGGACTTCATGAATTTCATCCGGGCCGGGGTGTTGAAAAACAGGTCCCGGACAATGATGGTGGTACCCTCGGGACAGCCGGCCTCGGATTCCTCGGTGATCTGCCCGGCCTCCAGATGGAGACTGGTGCCGAAAAGGGCACCGGCGGTTTTGGTCAGCAGGTCAATACGGCTGACGGAGGCGATGGCTGCCAATGCTTCACCACGGAAGCCCATGGTGGAAATGGCTGCCAGGTCATCGGCAGTGCGGAGCTTGGAGGTGGCATGGCGCAAAAACGCGGTCCGCGCGTCCTCCGGAGCCATGCCGCAGCCATTGTCCGTGACACGCAGGAAGGTCATGCCGCCGTCACGGATCTCCACAGTGATCTGAGAGGCTCCGGCATCCACGGCGTTTTCCAGCAGCTCCTTGACCACGGAGGCAGGCCGCTCAACCACTTCGCCGGCGGCGATCAGGTTAGCCACATGGGGGGATAATTGAATGATCTTGGACATAGCAGTTACCTCACAGCGTAAACGCCCATGGCGTTTACTACGGCATGGATGAGAATGGGGGCGAAGATGTTATCCGCCTCCGTATAGGCCCAGGCCAGGCACAGCCCGGCGGGGATGTATTGCAGGAAACTGAGCACCAGAGTCAGAACGTCCCGGGAGCCAATATAGGGCAGCACATGGATCAGGCAGAACAGCGCTGTGGACAGCATCCAGGCCAGCTTCCGGTTCTTTACATAGACGGTCTGGAACAGGATGCCCCGGTACAGCAGCTCCTCCGCAACGGGCACCAGTACCACGGCAGCGATGACCATGGGCAGGTAGTTCAAGCCCAGAAGGGAAGCCACCTGTCCGTCATTGACATTGGAGAACCAGGGAAACAGAAAGCCCATCAGGTTGCCCATAGCCAGATTGCTTACATAGTACACACAGAAGCCCAGAAAGGCACCCCGGATGCACCGCAGGAAGCTTTTTCCGAAGTCTGTTACGGACCGTCCCAAGAAGCTCCGGAAAATCACCAGCACCCCCAGAAAATTGATGCAGGCGAACAAAAAACTGATCCAGCCGCCGTTCAGGGGATTGCCCAGGGCACCGTTGGCCAGGCGCAGCAGATGGGGCAGGCCCAAAAGCTGGAATATGAGCCACAGCCATCCGGCGATGGCCTCGGTTTGATTCATGGTTGTGGAAATTCGGTCGTATTTTGCCATATCAGTTCAGCATCTTCTTTAACTTATAGAGTTCATTCATGGCTTCGATGGGGGTCAGGGTCTCCACGGTGATGGCTTCCAATGCGGCGCAGACCTGCTGGGACCGCAGGTCCAGCATACTCACCTGGTCCTCTGTTTCCAGGGTTACCGCCGCCGGGGCGGATGCTTTCCCGGCTTCCAGTTCCCCCAGAATCTCCCGGGCCCTGGCAATCACGGTATTGGGGATGCCGGCCAGCTTGGCAACTTCAATGCCGTAGCTGTCATCGGTGGCACCGGGGACGATCTTGCGCAGGAAGATCATCTGGTCCCCCCGCTTCTTCACAGCGATGTTGTAGTTTTTTACATTGGGAAGCTCCGCTTCAATGGCGGACAGCTCATGATAATGGGTAGCAAAGAGGGTCTTGGCACCCAGCCGCCGGGGGTTGGCGGCGAATTCCAGCACCGCCCGGGCAATGGCCATGCCGTCGTAGGTGGAAGTGCCCCGGCCGATCTCGTCCAGGATCAGCAGGCTCCGGGAGGTGGCGTATTTCAGGATGGAAGCTACCTCCGCCATTTCCACCATGAAAGTGGACTGACCGGAGGCCAGATCGTCGCTGGCACCGATGCGGGTAAACACCCGGTCCACCAGGCCGATCCGGGCGGACCGGGCAGGGACAAAGGAGCCCATCTGGGCCATGAGAACGATCAGCGCCACCTGGCGCATATAGGTGGATTTACCGGCCATGTTGGGACCGGTGATGATGGATACCTGATTGTCGGCAGCTCCCAGGTGGGTATCGTTAGGCACGAACAGGGAATCCTTCAGCATTTGCTCCACTACCGGATGGCGGCCGTCGGTGATGGAAATTTCACTGCCCAGGGTGATCTCCGGGCGGCAGTAGCCCCGCTGGACCGCCACGCAGGCCAGGGAGCACAGACAGTCCGCCCCGGCAATGGCGGAGGCGGTGAGCTGGATCCGGGAGGACTGGGATGCCAGGAACTCCCGCAGCTCGGTGTAGATCCGGTATTCCAGGGCTGTCAGCCGGTCCTTGGCGGTCAGGATCTCGTTTTCCAGCTCCTTAAGCTCCTGCGTAATGTAGCGCTCGCAGTTTGCCAGGGTCTGCTTGCGGATGTAGTGATCCGGCACCTGGTCCATAAAGGATTTGGATACCTCAATGTAATAACCAAAGACCCGGTTGAAGCCGATCTTCAGGGTTCGGATGCCGGTCTTTTCCCGCTCGCTGGCTTCAATGGCGGCGATGGTTCCGGATCCGCCCTCCATGATCTCCCGGAGCCGGTCCGCTTCCGCGTTGGCACCCGGGCGGATAATCCCACCCTCCCGGACCGTAAGAGGAGGATCGTCCACAATGGTTTGCTCGATTCTGTCGGCACAGTCCGACAGCGGATCGATGACCTGGTTCATTTTCTTCAGCAGGGGAGCGTCCAGCTTTTCAAGCTGCTCCTTCACCCGGGGCAGGGCCCGCAGGCCCCGGGCCAGGCCCAGCAGCTCCCGGCAGTTGACGGAGCCGGTGCAGATCCGGGTGGTCACCCGTTCCAGGTCCGTCACATCCCGCAGGCTTTCCGCCAGCTCACTGCGGACGATGGTGGCGTTTACCAGATCCTCCACAGCGGTTTGCCGCCGCTGGATCTCAGCGGGGTCCAGCAGGGGCTTTTCCAGCCAGGACCGCATCATCCGGCTGCCCATGGGGGTTTTGGTTTTGTCCAGGACCCACAGCAGGGTGCCCTTCTTTTCCTTGGAGCGCATGGTTTCCGTCAGCTCCAGGTTCCGACGGGCATCCAGATCCAGCTCCATGAATTTGCCGGTGGTGTAATACTGAAGCTGGCGGATGTGCTTCAGGTCATTTTTCTGAACGTGCAGCAGGGTTTGCAGCAGGGTACCGCTGGCCACGATGGCCCCGGGCAGACCGGTCAGACCCAAGGCTGCCAGGGTGCATTCAAAATGGCGCTCCAGCAGAGTTTGGGCTTCTTCCAAATCGAATTGCTGGGGTTTTCCTTCGTCCACGCAGCAGCTCAGCCGGTGGAACAGGGCATCCTCCAACACGGGGTTGGATACATCCTGACCGTAGCGGATTACCTCCGCCGGGGAGAACCGGCCCAGCTCCGAAGCCGCGGCGGCGGCATCGGCACAGACCGTGGCATAGAAGGCACCGGTGGATACATCGCAGAAAGCCAAACCGAATTTGCCCCCATGACCGTAGAGACAGGCCATGTAGTTGTTTTTGCTCTCGTCCAGCATACAGCTTTCGGTGACGGTGCCGGGGGTGACGATGCGGGTAATGTCCCGCTCCACCAGCCCTTTGGTGGTGGCGGGGTCCTGCATCTGCTCGCAGATGGCAACCTTGTAGCCTTTGGCCACCAGCCGGGCGATGTAGGCGTCCACACTATGGTAGGGGACACCGCACATGGGAGTCTGTTCCTCCCGGGGCTTACCCCGGTCCCGGGTGGTCAGGGTCAGGTCCAGCTCCCGGGCGGCAATACGGGCGTCCTCGTCGAACATCTCATAGAAGTCACCCAGCCGGAAAAACAGAATGGAGTCCTGATTCTGCTCCTTGATGGTATTGTACTGCCGCTTCATGGGCGTCAGTTCGGTGTCAGGCTTTGCCATAAATTGGCCCTCTTTCTGTATGAATTGAAAATTGACAATTGATAATTGAGAATTGTGGTGTTGCCTGCGGCAATGATTTTGATTCAATGATCAATGAAAAAAGAAAGCAAAATTTTCAATTCTCAATTGGTGAGCGTCAGCTCACCGGTAAGGCTCCAGGTGGTAGAGCCGGTAATCGTAATATTATGGTAAGAACCGATGAGACTGTCATCTCCGGCAAAGCGGACCAGCCGCCCACCCTCGGTCCGGGCGGTCAGGGTATCCTTGTCTCTGCCGTCCACCAGGCACCGGAAGGTCCTGCCCACATAGCCGCTGTGGATCTCCTCGGAGATCCGGTTCTGCAGAGCGCAGAGCTTGTCAAACCGGCGGTTCTTTTCCTCCCTGGGGGTGGGGTCATCCATGGACGCGGCGGGAGTGCCGGGCCGGGGGGAGAAGATGAAGGTAAACAGAGCGTCGTAACGCACTTCCTCAATCAGGGACAGCGTCTCCTCAAATTCTTCCTCCGTCTCTCCGGGGAAGCCCACAATCACGTCACTGGTCAGCACCAGCTCCGGCATGAGGGATTTTGCATACCGGACCTTTTCCAGATAGATTTCCCGGTCGTAGTGCCGGTTCATGGCTTTCAGCACCCGGGAGGAGCCGGACTGGAAGGGCAGATGGAGCTGCTTGGCAATTTTGGGATTCCGGGCCATGGTATCGAATAATTTTTTGGAAGCGTCCCGGGGATGGCTGGTCATGAACCGCACCAGGAAATCTCCGTCCATGGCGCAGATGGCCTCCAGCAGGTCCGCGAAATCCATGCCGCATTCCAGATCCTTTCCGTAAGAGTTTACGTTCTGGCCCAGAAGCGTTATTTCCCTGGTGCCGCCTTCGATCAGGGCGCGGCACTCCGCCAGAATATCCTCCGGTTTGCGGCTGCGTTCCCGGCCCCGGACATAAGGTACGATGCAGTAGGTGCAGAAATTGTTGCAGCCGTACATGATGGACACCCAGGCCTTCAGGGTGTTGTCCCGGTGCTGGGGCAGGCCCTCGGCAATGGAACCGGCTTCGTCTTCAATATAAAATACCCGCTTCTTCTGATTCAGCACCCGCCAGAGGATCTCCGGGAACTGCCACAGGTGATGGGTGGAGAACACGCCGTCCACATGGTGGTAGCTGTTTTTGATCCGGTCTGTAACCACGGTCTGTCCGGCCATGCAGCCGCACAGGAAGATCTTCTGTCCGGGATGGCGGCGTTTCGTGTGGGTCAGGGCACCCAGGTTGCCGAATACCCGCTGCTCCGCGTGTTCCCGGATGGCACAGGTGTTCATGACAACCACATCGGCACCCTCAGCGGTGTCGGTGATGCCGTAGCCGCATTCAATCAGCATACCGCGGATCCGCTCGGAATCCGCCTCGTTCTGTTGGCAGCCGTAGGTCTCCACATAGGCCAGGGGCGTGACGCTTTGTTCCCGCCAGTACGCGGCGGTTTTATGACAGAAATCCAACTGAAGCTTCAGTTGATCCTCAGAAATCACAGTGGTTTTGTTCTTCATGGGGAAATCCTCCAACGATACTATCTCAATTTTATATAATAGCATTTTTCTTCTCCGTTTTCAAGTAAATTTCACGGAATCCTCAATTGTAAACAATGGGAAAAATCCCTTGCAATTCCGGTGTGACCATGATAAACTTACTGAGTATTTTGTTCCCGAAACGGGAGAAACGAGGTTTACCCATGAATTGCAGACATTGCAGCGCCCCCATGGAGGATGGTACCCTCATCTGTCCTACCTGCGGCGGCGATAATTCCGGTCCTGTCCGGAACAACAACTGGAAAAAGATCCTGGTGATCACCGTGGCGGCGGTCATTTTGGTGGGTGCTCTGGCCGCTGTGTTCTTTGGCTTCCAGGGCAGCGTGACCGGCCCGGGCCCCAAGTCCAGCTATACCGCCGGCGATGCCCGGCTCAAGTCCGCCATGGATACCGTGGTTGCCACCGCCGGGGACCTGGAGCTGACCAACGGCGAGCTTCAGATCGCCTACTGGTCCATGATCTATGACTTCCTGAACTACTACGGCGACTATGCCGCCTATATGGTGGATCTGAGCAAACCCCTGGACCAGCAGACTGTGCCGGATTCCGAGATGACCTGGCAGCAGTATTTCCTGGAAATGGCCCTGACAAGCTGGCGGCGGTACTCGCTCCTGGCTGCCGATGCCCAGGCTGCCGGCGTGGAAATGAGCGACACCCTGAAGGACCACTTCGACGGGATGTACGAGGATATGAAGGGCATTCTGGGAACCTACGGCTTCGAAACCGTAGAAGAACTGCTGGCCAACGATTTCGGTGTGGGCTGCGACTACGCCGACTATGAAACCTATATGAAGGCCTACTACTACGGCGGCGAGTATTATAACTATCTGGCGGAGCATATGACGGTCACCGATGACCAGGTGGAGGCCTATTATGCCAGCCGGGAGCAGGAATTCGTCAGCTCCGGCTACGGCAAGGACGCGGGCAATATGGTGGATGTGCGCCATATCCTCCTGTCTCCCAACGAGAAGAAGACCGCGGGTCAGGATATTTTCACCGAAGAAGAGTGGGCTGACTGTCTGACCCGGGCCCAGGCACTGCTGGCCCAGTGGGAGACCAACGGCACCCAGGAATACTTCGCTGAGCTGGCCAAGGAGCATTCCACCTGCCCCTCCAAGAACCAGGGCGGCCTGATCGAGAACATCATGAAGGGCCAGATGGTGGAGGAATTTGAGGACTGGATCATGGAGGACCATGAATTCGGCGACTACGGCCTTGTGAAAACCATGTACGGCTACCACATCATCTTCTATGTGGGCGGCAGCCCTATCTGGTACGAGGTATCCAGGTCCAACTATATTTCTGATGCCATGAGCGAGCATATGAAGCAGCGGGAGGACGCGTACCCTCTGACTGTGGATTACGGCAAGATCTGGCTGTCCGAGTTGTCCCTGGTTGGCTAAAACAAAGAAACGGTCCACCCCCCCGGGGTGGACCGTTTTGCTTACCAATCGTACTGCAATTCGCTGCGAAGGGGCAGGGTATGGAGAATTTCGTGGGTGATGGACCGGAATTCCCCGATATCCGTGGTTTTCAGCAGCCGCTTACGCAGCTTCTCGTGATCATCAAACATTCCCACAGTGAACCGCCAGTTTTCCTTCAGCCGGAACATGGCGTTCCGTGCCCCGCCGAACTCCCGGACATATGCATCCATCAGCTCGTCGTAAAAGGCTTCCAGCGAAGCCACGGTGGAACCACCGGGGGTCAGCATTCCAGGGTCTGCGATCAGACCCCGGCCCAGCATCACTGCCCCCACCTGGGGGAATTGCCGGGAGAATGTCTCAATTTCCCGCCGGGTGCAAAGATTGCCGTTGTAGCACAGGGAATTTTTGCTGTGCTCCAGACAATAGCGGAAGGAATCCATATGAACACTGCCCTTGTAGAATGCGGTGCGGACCCGGGGGTGAATCGTCAATTCCTGGATGGGATACCGGTTCAGCACTTCCAAAATCGCCGGAAATTCCTCTGCTGATGCGATTCCCAGCCGGGTCTTCACGGAAACAGGAAGCACGGCTTTTGCAAAAATTGCGTCCAGGAACCGGTCCAGGGACTCCAAATCCCGGAGCATTCCGGAGCCCTTGCCCTTGGCCACCACGGTGCCCGAGGGACATCCCAGATTCAGGTTCACCTCGTCGTAGCCACGTTCCTTACACTGCTCTGCGGCCCAGAGGAAATCCTCGCTGACCTTGGTCAGAAGCTGGGGCACAGCCCGGAATCCTGTGGAATCGGCGTAGGGCAGTTCCCGGGCTTCCCGGGGAGTAAGCTGCCGGTGGACAGTGGGGGAGAGAAAGGGCATATAATAGGCATCCACTCCGGGGAAATATTTGTGATGAAGCCGGCGGTAGATGCTGTCAGTGAGCCCCTCCATAGGGGCAAAATAATATCGCATAGGAAGTGTCCTTTCTGATAGAGATTGTAGTTTACAGTTTTACACGTCATTGCGAGGAGCCGCCCAAAGGCGGCGACGTGGCAATCCCGTGTGGCGACGCAGCACCTATCGTTGTTGAAAATATAGCGTAGATTCAGGAAAAAGAACGGATTTCTTCTGTCGAAAGTTTCCGGTAACCTGAAGGGGATTGCCACGCCAGTGTGCGCACTGGCTCGCAATGACGTGGTTCTTTTCGGTGCGGCAATTACGCTAAACTACAATTTACTTTCCCTTTTATATCACAAAAGCCGCCCTTTCGCAAGGGCGGCTTTCTTGTCAGATTTCCATGATCACGGGCAGGATCATGGGGTTGCGCTTGGTCTGCTTGTACAGGTAGCCGGACAGGTCGTTCTTGATGGCGGACTTAATGGTGTTCCAGTCCCGGACCCGCTTGCGCTGGCACCGTTCGATGGCCTCCATAGCCACTTCCCGCAGATCCTCCATCAGATCCTCGGATTCCTTCACATAGATGAAGCCCCGGGTGATGATATCCGGACCGGAAATAACGCTGCCGTCTTCGCTGCTCAGGTTTACGCACACCACGATCATGCCGTCCTCTGCCAGGTGCTTCCGGTCCCGCAGGACCACGCTGCCCACATCGCCCACACCGGTGCCGTCCACGAAGACCTTGCCCGCGGGCACGGTGCCGTTTTCCTTGCAGGTCTTTCCGGTGAATTCAAAGACAGTGCCGATTTCACCGATGTGAATGTTCCGGCGGTTCATGCCCATGGATTCCGCCAACCGGGCGTGAAGCTGCAAATGCCGCTGCTCACCGTGGAGGGGAAGGAAGAACTTGGGCTTCACCAGAGCGTGGATGATTTTCAGTTCCTCCTGACAGGCGTGGCCGGAGACATGGAGACCCTCACTCTTTTCGTAGACAACATCGGCACCCTTGCGGTACAGTTCGTTGATGATCCGGGATACAGCCTTCTCGTTGCCGGGTATGGCGGAGGCGGAAATGATGATCCGATCTCCGGCTACGATGTCCACCTGCTTGTGGGTGTTGAAGGCCATGCGGTACAGAGCGGACATATTTTCACCCTGGGAGCCGGTGGACACGATGACGATCTTGTTCTTGGGCAGGCTCTTGATGGAGGCCAGCTCCACGATGGCCCCGGCGGGGACCTTCAGATAACCCAGCTCCTGAGCGACCTTCAGCATATTCTCCATACTCCGGCCGGTGACGGCCACCTTCCGTCCGTGACGGTGGGCAGCGGTGATGATGGCCTGGAGCCGATGCATGTTGGAGGCGAAGGTGGTGATGATGATCCGCTGGTCGCAGTTCTTGAACTGCCGCTCCAGGCTTTCGGTGACGGTGTTCTCACTGGGAGTGATGCCGGGCCGGTCCACATTGGTGGAATCGCACATGAGGGCCAGAACGCCCTGATTGCCCAGCTCGCCCAGCCGGGCCAGATCGGTCATGCCGTCCTTGGCGGAGGCGTCGATCTTGAAGTCGCCGGTAAAGATCAGGGTGCCCACGGGGGTGTGAACCGCGAAGGCTACCGCGTCGGCGATGGAGTGGTTCACGTGGATGAACTCCACGGTGAAGCATCCGGCTTTGACCACATCACCTGGCTTGTGGGTCAGGAGCTTGACGGTTTTGTCCAGATTGTGCTCCTCCAGCTTCAGCCGGATCAGGCCGCAGGTCATGGCGGTGCCGTGAACGGGACAGTTCACCTGCTGCATACAATAGGGGATGGAGCCGATGTGGTCCTCGTGGCCGTGGGTAATGAACATACCCTTCAGCTTCTTCTGGTTGGCTACCAGGTAAGAGAAGTCCGGGATCACCAGATCCACGCCGTACATATCCTCGTCGGGAAAGCCCACGCCGCAGTCAATGACGATCATGTCCTTGCCATATTCCACCACGGTGCAGTTCTTGCCGATCTCGTCCAGACCGCCCAGGGGAATGATTTTCAGTTTTTCTGCCAAAAGTAATACTCCTTTCAAAATGAAGGCCGATTCAGCACATCATTGCGCACCGGTCCCCAGACTGGTGCGGCATCCTGTGGAAATACGGGAACTGTGCCGAAAAAGGCCGCAACAAAAGCAGGCAACCGCTCGTCTTTCGCTTGGGCCCTGAATCGCCGTCACGGAAGAAAACGCCTGCTGAATCTTCGGTTTTATGGACCCATACTGGTTGCTGTACGAGTCAAAAGCTGCCCGGGGCTGCCCTACCCGGCGCATCGCAACCATAGTATATCACACTTTTGCCCAAAAGTATACAACATTTTTTGTTCATAATTCGACAGCGTTCTGCCGGGCCTTCTGACGGAACGGATATGGAATCTTTTTTCGCAAAAGCGGTTGCACCTTCGCTGGTAATTTGCTATAATAACCGGTACAGTTGGATAGTATGGGCATTTTATGCCCTTTTAAGGAGGCGGCGATATGAACAAACGACTGGGACGGCTGCTGCGGCCCAGCTTTGCCATCTATTTTTTGATGATGGGGCTTTTTGCCCTGGCGGCACTGCTGCTGCAGTATTATGTGCTGGCCGCTGTGGAGGGCCTTTTGACTCTGGCACTTTTTGCTTATTATGTGTGGACGAAGAACAAGCGCCAGCGGGATATCCAGAACTATATCCATCTCCACCTGGATACCATCAATGCCCCCACATCCTCGGAGCCGCCCTTTCCTATGGTGGTGGCCCGGCTGGGGGATGGCAGCATCGTCTATGCCAATGACAGCTTCACCCATCTCAGCGGCTACAAGAACGATATGATTGAGCAGCGCGTCAGCGAGGCCCTGCCGGGCTTCAATCTGGACTGGCTGGCCGGGGGCAAGCAGGAGTGTCCCCATGATGTGACCATGGGCGGCCGCCGCTACCGGGCCTACGGCACTGCCATCCGTGGCAATGACCCGGATGCCACGGTGCTGGCTTCCGTATATTTTGCTGACCTGACGGAGCTGTACCAGGTCCGGGACGAATATGTCCGCTCCCGTCCTGTGGTGTCCATCATTCTGGTGGACAATTACGAGGAGCTGACCAAGAATATGACCGAAGCCGCGGTATCCACCCTCAACGCCCGAATCAATGAGACCATTACCGAGTGGACCGAGGGCTACCACGGTCTGCTGCGCCAGCTTGAAAAGAACCGTTTCCTCTTCGTGTTCGAGAAGCGGGATCTGAAGCGGGCGGTGGAGGAAAAATTCTCCCTGCTTGAGGATATCCACAAGATCACCAATCCCTCCGGACTGGAAGTTTCTCTTTCCGTTGGTGTGGGTGTGGACGCGGCCAATTTCGAGGAGGGCTACAATTTTGCGGCCCTGGCCATTGAAATGTCCCTGAGCCGCGGCGGCGACCAGGCTGTGGTCAAGGACCGGTTCAACTTCAATTTCTACGGAGGCCGGAACAAGGAAGCCGATCACCGCAGCAAGGTCCGCTCCCGGGTCACTGCCAATTCCCTTATGGAGCTCATTGGCAGCAGCTCCCAGGTGTTCATCATGGGCCACAAGATGGCGGATCTGGATGCTGTCGGCGCGGCTATGGGCATCGCCTGCCTGTGCCGCAAGAAGGGCAAGAAGGCCTATATCGTCATTGATCTGGAAAAGAATGCCTCCCAGAAGCTTATCGAGGAGATCCGGGCGGTGCCGGAATATGAAAATGTCTTCATCTCCGGCCAGGAGGCCATGCTCCTGTGCGATGCGATGAGCACCCTGGTGGTGGTGGACACCAACCGCCCCGACCAGGTGGAGCACAAGCCCCTGCTGGAGGCCATCCACCGGATCTGCGTGGTGGATCATCACCGCCGTGCCGCGGACTATATCAGTCCCGCGGTGGTCAATCTCCATGAGCCCTACGCCTCCAGTGCCGCGGAACTGACCACGGAGCTGCTGCAGTACGCTGTGGAGAAGAAGGACGTGCTGCCCATCGAGGCCAAGAGTCTGCTGGCTGGCATTTTCCTGGATACCAAGAGCTTCCATGTCCGCACCGGCGAACGCACCTTTGAGGCCGCGGCTTTCCTGAAGCAGCTTGGCGCGGAGCCTGAGGGTGTTAAGAAGCTGCTGCAGAACGACTTCCGGGATACCATCCAGAAGTATGAGATCGTACGCTCCGCCCGGCTGTACCGGCAGGAGATCGCGATCGCCCCCCTGAATGCTGCCACCACCCGGCCTCTGGCGGCCCAGGCGGCGGATGAGCTGCTGAACATTCAGGGCATCATCGGCTCCTTCGTCCTCTATCCCGATGGGGACCAGGTGATCATCTCCGCCCGCTCCATGGGCGGCATCAACGTGCAGGTGATTTTGGAGCCTCTGGGCGGCGGCGGCAACGCGGCCACCGCGGGCGCCCAACTGAAAAATACCACCGTGAAGGAAGCTCTGGACCAACTGGTGGCTTCCATCGACAAATACTACGAGTAATCATATAAGGAGAGCAACAAAATGAAAGTGATTCTGTTACAGGATGTGAAGGGCAAGGGTAAGAAGGGCCAGATGATCGAGGTATCCGACGGCTACGCCCGGAACTTTATGCTGCCCAAGAAGATGGCGATTGAGGCCACTGCCGATGCCATCAATACCATGCGCATGAATGACAAGGCCACCCAGGAGCGTATCGCCCGGGAAAAGGCCGAGGCCATGGCCACTGCCGCCAAGCTGCGGGAGATGACCGTTATCGTCAAAGCCAAGGGCGGCGGAGCCGGTCGGCTCTTCGGTGCCGTGACCAACCAGGAAATCGCAGCCGCCCTGGCGGCCCAGTCCGGCATCAAGCTGGATAAGCGGAAGCTGGTCCTGGCGGAGAACATCAAGAACGTGGGCACGTACACCGTGACCTGCAAGCTGGGCTACGAGATCAACGCCCCCCTGACCGTCAAGATCGAGGAAATGTGATCATCGCGAAGCGATACCATAATTTTGCATTGTGCATTCTGCATTTTGCATTTTCAAGAGAGAGGAGAGAGAAACCATGGATGAAGAACTGTTATCCCGTCAGCCGCCCCAGAGCCTGGAGGCGGAACAGGCGGTTCTGGGCTCCATTCTGATTGACAGCCGCTGTGTGGCGGATGTGATCGGCATTCTGCGCCCGGAGGATTTCTTCCTGAAGCAGAACCGGGAGATTTATGAGACTGTCTACGCCATGTTTAATTTCTCCCAAACCATCGACCCCGTTACGGTGCTGGATAAGATGAAGGAGCTGGGTGTCTACCAGGATACCTCCCGGGATTATATCCTCCAGCTTATGGAGATCACCCCCACCGCCGCCAACGCCGTGCGCTATGCCAATATCGTCCGGGAAAAGGCCATGCTCCGGGGCCTGGCCCAGGCATCCTCCGACATTACGGAAATGGTCCATTCCCAGGTGGGTACCCCCCAGGAGATGCTGGAAACCGCCGAGAAGAAGATCTACGCCCTGCGTAAGGGCGAGCGCGGCGATTCCCTGGAACATATCGGCACCATCCTGCACAAGGTCTTCGACCGGCTCAATGAGCTGAGCAAATCCGATTCCGCAATTCCTGGCTTGTCCACAGGCCTGCGGGACCTGGATGTGAAGATCAACGGCCTGAATAAGTCGGACCTGCTGCTGGTGGCGGCCCGTCCCGCCATGGGTAAGTCTGCCTTCGCCCTGAATATCGCCCTGAACGTGGCGAAAAAGTATAATAAGACCGTTGCGGTCTTCAACCTGGAAATGTCCCGGGAGCAGCTTGTTATGCGTCTGCTGGCCTGCGAGAGCTTTGTGGACGGCAAGAAAATGGCTACCGGCAAGCTGACCGAGGAGGAGTGGACCAAAATCGGTATGGCAGCCTCTTCTCTGAGCCAGACGGACATCCGTATCGACGACAACCCTTCCATCACGGTGGCGGAAATGAATGCCAAATGCCGCCGGTTGGATAATCTGGGCCTTGTGATCATCGACTACCTGCAGTTGATGACCGGCTCCGGCTACGGCAAGGGCGGCGGCGAGAACCGTGTTACCGTGGTGGGTGAAATTTCCCGTGCCCTGAAGATCATGGCCAAGGAATTGAATGTGCCCGTCATTTGTCTGAGCCAGCTTTCCCGTGCGGTGGAAAGCCGTACGGACAAACGGCCCATTCTGTCGGACCTTCGGGAATCCGGTGCCATCGAGCAGGACGCGGACTCCGTCATGTTCCTGTTCCGTGACGAATACTACAACGAAAACACTGAAGACAAAGGCGTGGCAGAGTGTATCGTGGCCAAGAACCGTCACGGCGAAACGGGCACGGTGAAGCTTCAGTGGATCCCCCAGTACCAAACCTTCGCGGACCGGGAGTGGAAGCATGCTGAATGACCTGCTGGCTCTGGTCCGGCGTTATGACATGATCCGACCCGGAGACCGGATCATTGCCGCCGTATCCGGCGGTGCCGACTCCGTGGCCTTGCTGTATGCCCTGTACCTCCTGAAAGAGAAACTGGGCATCCGTCTGGAAGCGGCTCATTTCAACCATGGACTCCGGGGTGGGGAATCGGACCGGGACGAAGCCTTCGTCCGGTCACTTTGCGACCGCCTGGACATTCCCTGCCATGTCGGTTCAGGTATTGTAAAGCCCGGGAAGAAGGGGCTGGAAGCCGCGGCCCGGGAGGCACGATACGCCTATTTTGAAACGCTGGGCGGTAAAGTCGCCACTGCCCACACCGCGGATGACAACGCGGAAACGGTGCTTATGCGTTTGGTTCGGGGAACCGGCCTGAAGGGCCTGGGCGGCATTGCTCCGGTCCGGGGTGATTTGATCCGGCCCATGCTGAATGTGACCCGGCACCAGGTTCTGGATTTCCTGAAGGACAACTGCTTGACCTATGTGGAGGATTCCTCCAACGGCGGCGACGATTTCCTGCGAAACCGCCTGCGCCACCATGTGGTGCCTCTGCTGAGGCTGGAAAACCCCCGGTTGGCGGAGAATCTGTCTGCCATGGCCATGAAGCTGCGGCAGGACGAAGCGCTTCTTGACCGCCTGGCCTGCGGGGACGAAGATCCCTCCGTGGCGTGTCTGCGATCCATGGACCCCGCCCTGCGAAGCCGGGCTCTGGGAAGATTTCTGGAGAGAAACGGAATCCGGGAGCCGGAGGCGGAGCACATCCGCCTGACGGAAAAGCTGGTCTTTTCCGACAAGCCCTCTGCCCGGGCAAGTTTGCCGGGCGGCATTACTGTGGCCCGGGATTATGACAGGCTTACCGTGCTTCGTCAGGAACCTGCCCTGGAGCCGGTGATACTGCCCGCTACCGGAACTTTGGAATTGCCGGACCTGGGCCTGCGGGTGATTTGCGAGCCTTGGAATGGGGAGGAAAACCACCCGGACTGCTTTGCGGTGTCCCCCTTGGGTACTGTGGTCCTGCGCAGCCGTCAAAACGGCGATACCATCCGCCTGAGCGGCGGAACCAAAAGCCTGAAAAAGCTGTTCATCGACCGGAAAATCCCCGCGTCCCGGCGGCTTCAGGTCCCTGTGGTTGCGGATGACCGGGGTGTCTTGGGAATTTTCGGATTCGGCGGGAATCTGGACCGGCTTGGCCCGGGTCTGCGGATCCGATTTGAAGAAATAGAAAATAATCAGGAGGCATGATTATGAGAAACGATATCGAGCAGATTCTGATCACGGAAGAACAGATCCGAACCAAGGTTCGGGAACTGGCTGATCTGCTTCAGGAAGAATACGCGGACAAAAATCCGCTGTTTGTGGGCGTCCTGAAGGGCGTTGTGCCCTTTTTCGCGGATATGATCCGGGCATTCAACGGGCCCTGTGAGATCGATTTCATGTGGATCTCCTCTTACAGTGGTGCGAACTCCACCGGCAAGATGCTGGTGCGCCAGGATGTGACCCGGGATATCAAGGGTCGTCATGTGGTGATCCTGGAGGATATTTTTGATACCGGCAATTCCCTGGAATTTACCGTTTCCCATCTGCTGGCCAAGAAGCCTGCCTCTTTGAAGATCTGCACCTTCCTGGACAAGCCCGAGCGCCGCAGACCCGGTGTTACCGTCAAGGCGGACTATGTGGGCTATACCATCCCTAACGCCTTCGTGGTGGGCTATGGCCTGGATTATAATGAAAAGTACCGCAATCTTCCCTTCGTGGGCATCCTGAAGCCCGAAGTTTACGAAAAATAAGGAGATACCCAATTGAAAGAACGCAAAAACTATTCCCTGATTATTTTTATGCTGGTTCTTACCATCGGCATATACTTGCTTATGGGCTTGTTTGGTACCGGCAATCAGGAAGTGCCCTATTCTCAGGTGGTGAGCCTGCTGGAAAATGAGCAGGTCCGCAGCTTTGTTGTTCAGGATCAGTATATCGTGCTGGATCTTTATCAACCCTACAAAGGTGAGCTGACGGTGACCGCCAAGCTTGCGGATCCTGAGAGCTTCCGCCGGGAGATGTGGGACACCATCCAGGCTCAGCACCAGGCCAAGATCCTGGAATCCTATGATTTTCAGGCAGAAAGAGAAATCACACCCTATGACTATATCCTGCCCCTGATCATTGCCGGATTGGTGCTTCTGCTGATTTGGTTTGTGGTCATGTCCCGGCTTAACAACAATAACCCTGCCGCTTCCTTTGGACGTGCCCGAACCGTCCTGGGTATACCGGACGGAAAGAAGGTCACCTTCGAGGATGTGGCCGGCATCGACGAGGTGAAGGAGGAACTCCAGGAAGTGGTGGATTTCCTCCGGGATCCCAAGAAATTTGAAGACATTGGTGCCCGGGTGCCCCACGGCATCCTGCTGGAGGGCCCTCCCGGTACCGGTAAGACCCTGCTGGCCCGGGCGGTAGCCGGTGAAGCGGATGTGCAGTTCCTGTCCATTTCCGGCTCCGATTTTGTGGAGCTGTATGTGGGCGTGGGTGCCAGCCGTGTCCGGGACCTGTTTGACCAGGCCAAGAAAATGGCGCCCGCCATTGTTTTCATCGATGAGATCGATGCCGTAGGCCGCCGGCGCGGCTCCGGTATGGGCGGCGGCCATGACGAAAAGGAACAGACCCTGAACCAGCTCCTGGTGGAGATGGACGGCTTTGGCAGCACCTCCGGTGTCATTGTCCTGGCGGCTACCAACCGGCCGGATATTCTGGATCCCGCCCTGCTGCGCCCCGGCCGGTTTGACCGGCAGATCCATGTGGGTGCGCCGGATGTGAAGGGCAGGGAAGAGATCCTGAAGGTCCATGCCAGGGGCAAGCGCCTGGCGGAGGATGTGGATCTGCATCTGCTGGCCCGGGTGACCCCCGGCTATACCGGCGCGGACCTGAGCAACCTGCTCAACGAAGCCGCCATTATGGCGGTCCGGGATGACCGCCCGGTGATGACCATGGCGGATCTGAACGAGGCTATGATGAAGCTGGCCATGGGCCCGGAGCGCCGCAGCCACCTTTCCAACCGCAAGGATCTGCGGGAAACCGCCATCCACGAGGCGGGTCACGCCATCGCCATGTACCGCCTGCCCACGCAGGACCCGGTGATTCAGATCAGTATCGTGCCCCGGGGCCGCAGCCTGGGTGCTACCTGGCACATCCCCAGCGACGATTCCTTCAACCTGACCCGCAACCAGATGTACGAGCAGATCGTGTCCCTGCTGGGCGGCCGGGTTGCCGAAGCATTGTATGTGGGCGATATCTCCGTGGGCGCGTCCAACGACATCGACCGTGTCACCAAGCTGGCCCGGGATATGGTGGCCCGTTACGGTATGTGCGAAAAACTGGGCACCGTATCCTACCTGGGCGGTGACGAGATCTTCGTGGGCCGGGACTACCAGACCACCAAGAGCTATTCCGAGAAGTTTGCCGCAACCATCGACGATGAGGTGAAGCTGCTGGTGGATAAGGCCTACCGCCACTGTGAGGATATCCTGAAGGCTGACGCCGACAAGCTCCAGGCTGTGGTGGATTACCTGCTGGAGCATGAGACCATGACCGGTAACCAGTTCCGTGCCTGCATGGAAGGCGAGACCATCGAAGAAACCGTCAGCAAGACCGTGTTGTTCGATTCCGTAAAATCCGAAGAAGAATAACAGAAAGACCACCTTTCGATGTGCGAAAGGTGGTCTTTTGGCAGTCTCTAATAACTGCTTTTTGATAATTTAGTGGGAACGAAGGGTGAACCATTGTTTGCTCGCATCGTCCCAACGGCATTCTTTATATGCCGTTGTACTCATCTGATAGTACAGGGGCAAAAGCTCATCTTCGCGGTGAGCATAGGAGATTGTGTAAGAATCTCCGTTGGGCAGCATACCGATCAGGGCAATCAATATTGCTTCCTGTTCTGCCTGGGTAGGCGGCTTGTATCCGTGTGCCCGAAAATCAAAGGAGTAATAACGGGTAGTTCCGCCGCTGCTGCGGGAAGAACGGAGGATGAATCCGTCTTTATCAAAATTGAAGTTTTCGTAAGCGCCGTTTTCCATGACATGGTAATAGATTTCTTTTGTAATGGGGTGATTCCGATACTTTTGAACGGCGGAAGGCGTTGCACGGTAAGAAGGCAATTCCTTTTTTTGCTGTTCCAGTTTTTCTTGCTGTTGCTGCTTCAGTTCCTGCTCGCTATAAACTCTGTCGTGGGGATCTTCCTTTTTCCGGCAAAGAAAGCAAATCACACCAATGATTCCAAAAATCACGACCATATCAATTTGTCCTTGCTCGATTGCAATCAGGACGATGATAAAGCAAATAATGGCTCCGGTCATAATACGACCTCCCCTTTTGTGTCTGAATCAATTGTACAATAAAAGGAGGATAATTGTCAATATGAAAGCAATCTGTTAAAGCACATGAAGATAAATGCACAAAAACTGCAGCAAACTTCCCAAAACTACGAACACATGGAATACGGAGTGCATCCAGGGAACCTTCTTTCCCAGACCGTAGAGAATGGCACCGACGGTATAGGCAATGCCGCCGGCCAGCAGGAGAACAAATCCTTCCATAGACAGCACTGTCAAAAGCTGGGGAATGAAGAAAATTATGGCCCAGCCCATGGCAATATAGCAGCTCATGGAGAATACCTTGTATGCCTTCAGATCAATGGCGGTCAGGGTTGCCGCCAGAATGGCCAGTGCCCATACAAAGGCCAGCAGACCCCAGCCGATGACCGGATACCGGGGCGCCATGGAGCAGACCATGATGGGGGTATAGGATCCGGCGATGAGCAGATAGATGGTGCAGTGGTCAATGACCTGCATGACCTTCTTACCCATGCCCGGCCGCAGACCGTGGTACACGCTGGACATGGTGTACAGGGAGATCATGGACGCTCCGTATACACAGGACGTGACGATTCCCGCGGTATTGCCGTGGGCGGCGGAACGGAGGATACACAGCACCAGGGCAATCACGCCCAGGGCACCGCCGATGATGTGGGTGACCATGTTCGTGGTTTCCTCGGCAGGGGAATAGATGGGCAGCACCCGGTCACAGAGTTTTGTTCGTTTCATAGGGATCAACCTTTCGTTTTTTGCTGGCCTTATGGTAACACAAAACCGGGGTAGAAGGGAGGAACAGCGCCGATTCTACCGGTCCACGGCTGGTAGACGGGGGATTCTACCCGGGGGAGAGAGAAATATATTGACAAATGTGCGCCAATAGGGTACAATCTACAAAGACCATGGCTGAGGTCGCGGTATTCATCAGTACCGGATCGGTTCAGGCAATTGCCGGACCGGGAAAGGGAACACCGCCGAAGGATCCGCTTGCTTGCCGGGCAGCGGCTCCTGGGCCCGTGCAGAAAATGCCCGGGACTGTCGCCCGTAAGGCGGAGTGCTGACCAGGGGAGTGCGTACCATGCCGCCCTGCGTATTTCGCGGGGCTTTTTATTTTACTGAAAAAGAGGATGACTATGAAAAAGACACCGTTTCTGACCCTTGAAAAGGCCCGGGAGATCACTGCGCAGATCCCCACCCCTTTCCATATTTATGACGAGGCAGGTATCCGCCAGCGGGCCCGGGACCTGTATGCTGCGTTCTCCTGGAACAAGGGCTTCAAAGAATTTTTCGCCGTCAAGGCAACCCCCAATCCCTATATCCTGAAAATCCTCCATGAGGAGGGCTGCGGCTGTGACTGCGCCACCTATACAGAGCTGCTGCTGGCCCAGGCAACGGGCATTACCGGCCGGGATATCATGTTCTCCTCCAACGTGACCCCGGAACAGGATATGCGCCAGGCCCTGGAAATGAATGCCTATATCAATCTGGACGATGCCACCCATGTGGAGTTCCTGGAGCGCCTGGGCACCGTGCCGGATACGGTGTGCCTGCGCTACAATCCCGGCGGCTCCTTCAGCCTGGGCAACACCATTATGGATATGCCCCGGGATGCCAAGTACGGTATGACCGAGGACCAGATGGCCGGTGCTATCAACCGCCTCATGCAGCTGGGTACCAAGCACTTCGGCATCCACGCCTTCCTGGCCTCCAATACCACCACCAATGAGTATTATCCCACTCTGGCGGAGCAGCTCTTCCGGCTGGCGGTGCGGCTGCGCAATGCCACCGGTGCTCACATCGCTTTCATCAACCTGTCCGGCGGCGTGGGTGTGGACTACCGTCCTGAACAGCCCTCCTGCGACATCAAGGCCATCGGCGAGGGTGTCCGCCAGCGGTATGAGAAGGTCCTGACCCCCGTAGGAATGGACGACATTGCTATTTTCACGGAGCTGGGCCGGTATATGCTGGCACCCTTCGGTCATTTGGTGTCCACGGTGCTCCACCATAAGCACATTTACCGGGAGTATGTGGGCCTGGATGCCTGTGCGGCCAACCTGATGCGTCCCGCCATGTACGGCGCTTACCACCATATCACGGTCCTGGGCAAGGAAAACGCCATTTTGGATCACGTCTACGATGTGATCGGCGGCCTGTGCGAGAACAACGACAAGTTCGCCATCGAACGAAGCCTGCCCCGGATGGACATCGGCGACCTGGTGGTCATCCATGATACCGGTGCTCACGGCTTCTCCATGGGCTACAACTACAACGGCAAGCTCCGCAGCGCAGAGGTGCTGCTGTGCGCTGACGGTTCCTTCCAACTGATCCGCCGGGCTGAGACTCCTATGGATTATTTTGCAACCTTCGACATAACTCCTTTCCAATTCCACAACTAAACTGTGCAGGATGCACAAAACGTGGACGTAATTTTCGGCGGTGGAAAGGGCTGATTCCAAGAAATATTCATACTTTCGGTTCCGAAATGTGCTATAATAATAGCGGTGGAAGCAAGCCGCCAACGAGTATGAAAAGGAGCCACTATGAATAATAATATTTTGTTCTTTCTGACACCCAAGGCCATGTGTGCCTTCTTGTATGACGATTATACCATCCGCCAGGCATTGGAAAAAATGGAAACCGCCGGATATGCCGGTCTGCCGATCCTCAACCGCAGGGGAGAATACCGGGGTGCCCTCCGGGAAGGTGACCTGCTGTGGGCTATGAAGAATATGTGCTACATGGATATGCGCCAGGCAGAAGCCCGCCGGATCATGGAAATCCCACACCGTAAGGATAATGTGGCCGTCCCGGTTACCACCTCCATGCAGGAACTGGTAGATACAGCCATCAATCAGAATTTTGTTCCCGTAGTGGACGACAAGGGTACCTTCATTGGAATCGTCACCCGCCGTGCCATTGTCAAATACCTGAAGCAGCAATTGTTTCCCGAAGACTGACCTACATAGAATTCCGCCGTATTGGAAATCCAATACGGCGGAAATTTTTAGTTGCAAATAAGCCTGGATTCTGTTAAAATAGTAATAACTATGTGCAGGAGGAGACCTATGGACATCGAGAAGCTGAAAAGCCAGATCGGCGCCAATATCGCCGCCTACCGCAAGCGCGCGGGCATGACCCAGATGGGCCTTGCGGAGAAACTGAATTATTCCGATAAAGCGGTGTCCAAATGGGAACGGGGCGAATCCGTTCCCGATGTGCTCACTCTGGCCCAACTGGCGGAGCAGTTCGGCATCACCGTCAATGACCTGTTGGTGGACCCCAATGCCCTTCCCGAGGACACCGGAAAGGTCCAGCAGGCCATGGAGCAGGTGGTGGAAAAGACCCTGAAACGGAAAGCGGACAAGAATATCATTCTTATGCTGTCCAGCATCCTGTGCTGGTTTGTGGCACTGTTTGTGTATGTGGTCCTGTCCGCCTTTGAAATTACCGACCCCTGGAGCTGGCTGTTCTTTGTTTATGCCATTCCTGCCAATGCCATCGTGCTGCTGAGCCTTCGCTCTGCCTGGCATGATTTCCGCTGGAACAAGGCGCTGATCTCCATTATTATGTGGGGCAGCCTGCTGAGTATTTACGTGACACTGTTTGTATTTCTCCACGTCAGCCTGTGGCGGATGTTCCTGCTTGGACTGCCCGGCCAGCTTGCCATTCTGCTGTGGTTCCGGATGTTCCGGACCCCAAAGGTGGAAGAGCCGGAGCCTCAGCCCCAGGAAGAACTGCCCCAGACTGTGGAAGAACAGGAGAATGACGATGGACAAGCGTGAGCTGCGGGCTATGATCCGGCAAAAGAAGCGGGCTATGTCCGCGGAACAAATCGCAGAAAAGAGCCGCCGACTTGGGGCTCTTTTTGCGGATTCTGAGGCTTATCGCCGGGCCAAGACCATTTACGGTTACCTGCCCTATAACCAGGAGGTCCGCACAGTTCCCATGCTGGAACGGGCTTTGGCGGAAGGCAAGCGGGTGGCGGTGCCGAAAATCTTCGGTGACGAAATGCTGTTTATCTATCTGGAGGACCTGTCTCAGGTAGCCAAGGGCTACTCCGGCATTCCGGAGCCTGTGGAGGATGGTCCTGTAGCGGATGACGAAACGGCCCTGGTGCTGATGCCCGGCCTGGCCTTTGATCCCAGCGGCAACCGGATGGGCTATGGCGGCGGTTTTTACGACAAATTCCTGGCGAAGGAGCCCAACCACCCCACCGTTGCCTTGTGCTATGATTTTCAGGTTCTGGAGCATCTGGAAACCCAGGAGCATGACATCCCTGTGGACCTGGTCCTCTGGGCGTAAGGAGAGAAAAATATGATCGAGATCCTTGTGATCGTCGTCACCTTTGCCCTGTGCTTTTGTGTCGACAAGCTGTATACCAAACTGTTCCGTTCCCGGTCCCATCACAAGACCGGAAAAGCGGTGCGCTTGAGCAAGCGCTACGCTGTTATGGGCATTGTGTTCATTGCCCTTGGCATTGTGGCGGTGGTGGTCGGTATAAAGGACAGCCTGTTTTTGTCCATTGGCGGCGGCGTAGTGGTGCTGCTGGGCATTGGTCTGACCTGTTATTACGCCACCTTTGGCGTGTTCTATGACCATGAGAGCTTTTTGCTGTCCGTTTTTGGGCGGAAGGAGCAGGTCTACCGTTTCCGGGACATTACCGCCCAGCAGCTTTATGTGGTCCAGGGCGGCAGCTATATCGTGGAGTTGCACCTGAAGGATGGCCGCACGGTACAGCTTCAGTCCACCATGGAAGGCTTTAAGCCCTTCCTGAATTTTGCCTGGGAAAAATGGCTGGTCCAGACCGGCCGAAGGGAAGCGGACTGTGCCTTCCATGATCCGGAGAATTACGTCTGGTTCCCGCCGGTGGAGGGATGAAGATGCACATTCCAAAAGGAACCACCACGGAGCTGGAACTGGTCACCTTCCGGCAGGCCCTGGAAGCGGCCAATACCCCCAGCCCCGATTATGATATCGAAAAATGGCTCTATGCCCCCAATTTCTATTCCGAGTACCGGTATATCCTGGGTACCCGGGGAAAAAAACCTCTGATCTGCATCGGCATCAACCCCTCCACCGCCCGGCCTGATGACCTGGACAACACGCTGAAATCCGTGGAACGCATCGCACATGGCAATGGCTTCGACAGCTTCATCATGTTCAATGTCTATGCCCAGCGGGCCACGGATCCGGATGCCATGGAGAAGGTGTATAACCCTCTGCTCCATAGGGAAAATCTGGAAGCCTTCCGCTATGTGCTGTCCATTTCCGAACGTCCCGCCGTATGGGCTGCCTGGGGCACCATCATAGAAAAGCGGGACTATCTTCCCGATTGTGTCCGGGATATGGTGGAAGCCGGTGAGGAATACGGAGCCTCCTGGTTCTGTGCCGGCAAGGTCAGCAAGAAAGGCCACCCCCACCATCCTCTTTACCTGCGCAAGGATGAAGAATTGAAACCCTTTGACATCCAAACTTACTTATCCTCTCTGGGAGATTGATTATGAAATTCTTGATCGCGTCGGACATCCATGGCTCCGCCTTCTGGTGCGGAAAGCTCATGGAGGTGCTGGAACAGGAACAGCCGGACAAGCTGATCCTGCTGGGAGATATGCTTTACCATGGCCCCAGGAATGACCTGCCCCGGGATTACTGCCCCAAGCAGGTGATCCCCATGCTTTCCGCTCACAGGGATAAAATTCTGGCGGTCCGGGGCAACTGCGAGGCAGAGGTGGACCAGATGGTGCTGCCCTTTCCCTGCATGGCGGATTACGCCCTGGTTCAGGCGGAAGGCCTGACCCTGTATCTGACCCACGGCCACCATCACAGTCCGGATAACCTGCCGCCTCTGGAGCCCGGTTCCGTGTTCCTCAGCGGCCATACCCATGTGAAGCTGGACGACGTGCGAAACGGAATCCGCTGCCTGAACCCCGGTTCTGTATCCATTCCCAAGGACGGCAGCCATAGCTGCCTGCTATATGAGGATGGAGTTTTCCGCTTCCGGATCCTGGAGGAATGACCATGTCTGAGAATTTATGTGAAACCTGCTGGTATTTTGATTACGACGAGGAATATGATGAGTATTACTGCATGATGGACCTGGACGAGGATGAGGTCTACCGGATTTTTGCCTCACGCCAGACCCGGTGCCCCTATTACCGGCAGGGTGATGACTATACCTTAGCAAGGAGACAGTGATATGAAACGATTGCTTGCCTTTCTGCTGGCAATACTGCTGCTGACCGGCTGCACCGCGCTTCCTGACCCTACGGAGCCCCAGGTGACCCAACCGCCCACGGAGACGGAAGCGCCTCTGGGTCCGGCTCTGTACCGGGAATCCGGCGCGGTGGAGCAGTCCGCCAACGGTGCCGTTTGGACCTGGCCTCTGGAACGGAACTGCGGAGGTGTGCTGCTGATGGGGAATACGGTGCTGCTGTATTTCTCCGGCGAGCAGACCCAGCTTAACGCCTATGTTGGGGAGGACCTGCGGCTGAAAACCTCTGTTTCCCGGTATCCCCGGCTTCCGGAGGACGGCAACGGCATCCAGATAACGGACCAGGGCCTGAGCTATTACAGCCCGGAAGAAAACGCCTTGGTAGTGCTGGATAAAAGCCTGCGGGAGATCCACAAACACATCCTGCCCGATAATATCCAGGGCATTCCTGTGGTGAGCTCGGATCTGAGGCAGGCCTACTACAGCACCGGTGGGGAGATCCGGGTGCTGGATCTGAGCACCGGCATTGGTCATTTGCTGCGGCAGCAGCCGGATCAGGCATCGGTTCTTACCGGAAGCTGCCTGGATGGCACTCTGCTGGTCATGGTGACCGAATCCGAGAACGGAACGGTGAAAACCTCCTTCCTCCGTTCAGCGGACGGCCTTGAGGTTGGGACTGACGTTACTTTGGATGTAGCAGTCTCCGGAAAGGGCTGGTATTTCCTGCATCGAGGTACCGGAGGTATCCCCACATACCTGTTTGGTAAGGGGGAGGAACCTCTGAACCTGTTCACTCCTGCTCATCCTGCGGCCCGGGTATTCCCGGTTTTGGAACTGGAAATGGTGGTTACTGCCTGGGAGGAAGAGGATGCTACGCTTTTGGAGTGCTATGACCTGAATTCCGGACTGCGTACCGCCGCAGTGACTCTGCCCGGGATCACTGGGGTCCGGAATATAATCGCGGACCCGGTGGGGAACCTTTGGTTCCTGAACGATCAAAATACCCTGTGCCGGTGGACTCCGGCCGCAAGCGGCGTGGAGGACGAAACGGTCTACACTGCTCTCTGGGAAACGGATCATAATCCGGATGCCGATGCCTTGGCGGACTGCCGGGCAAAGGCGGAAGCTCTGGGGCAGAAGTATGGTGTTGCCCTGCGGCTCTGGCGGGATGCCATCACGGCGCCCTGGGAGCGGTTGACGGCTGAAAACCGGGTAGAGGTCTACACCCATATGCTGGAGGTGACGGATCGGGTCCTGGGATTGTTCCCGGAAGGGTTCCTGTCCCAGCTTGGCACCGTCAGCGACAACGGCCTGCTGACCGTGAGCCTGGTGGCGGATGCGGGCCCGCAGGGCAGCCAGCAAACCTGGCTGAATGGAAACGCTCACCTGGCGGTGGAGCCGGGGGACACCATGGACGCGGAGCTTCTGCGCAGCATTTACCGGGTCATGGATACCTACGTCCTGGGCAAAAACAGTATGCTGGATGATTGGAAAGCAGACAAGCCCGCGGAGGACCGGGCCCAGCTTTTCGTAGATGCTATGATGCCGGATAACGGAGAATTGTTTGACACTGCCTCTGCCCAGCGGGAATTGCGGACCCTGTGCCGTGCCATCCGGGATGCCTTTGAAATGAAAAAGTACGAAAGTCAGCTCCCCTGGGAGCAATATCTGGAAGATCCTCTGTATTAAAGAACACACGCCATTCCAACCTCTTCGGGAAGGAATGGCGTGTTGTATTATGCGATGAAAAGCACAGCCACAAAGATTTGCCCGTTCTGTTCCCACACACCGATTCCCACCAGTCGGGCATCGCTGTGAAGGATCAGGTTTCGATGACTGGGCGAACCCATCCAAACCTCCGTCATGGCTCCGGCGGTATAGTCATCGGTTCCGTGGAGGAGATTTTCCCCGAGGGGCTGACCGGCCTGGCTGTAATCCGAAAGCACACTGGACCAATCCCGGCCATCGGGACGGCTGTGGGACAGGTTTTGGGTCAGCTCATAGGCCCGGATGGCAGCCAGGGCACAAAGGGTCCGGTCCATGGGCAGTTCCGGAAGACCTTCTGCGGTCCGCCGGGCATTCAGCTCCGCCAGCAGTGCCCATTCCAGGCTGCCGATGCTGTGACTGCCGATGTCGTAGACATCCGGCTCCGTCGGCGGCTGGGTCGGTGGCTGGGTAGGCGGGTTTGTAGGCGGCTGTGTTGGGGGATTTGCTGGCCTTGTGGGCGGGTTTGTTGGTGGCTGGGTAGGAGGATCTGTGGGCGGCTGTGTCGGAGGCACCGTGGTTTCGGCTTCCGTGGTCTGTGTTGTGGGAACCGTAGGCGGTTCCGTGGTGGACAGGGTGGTGCCGCCGGTGGAGGCTTGGGTGGGCCCCTGGGTTTCCGGCGGAAGGATCACGGTGGTGGCCTGGCGGCATCCGGACAGCAGGATCATTACCGCCAGCCCCAAAAGAAAGAGCTTTTTCATCATAGTTACTTGTTCCACAGGTAGACCCGGGCTTCGTAGGGCATGAGCACCTGACCCGCAGGGCCCTCCACATTCCGCAGTACCAGCTCCGCCTTGCTCAGATCAAAGCTCTTGGGCACCTTCAGCCCCGCAGGCCGGTCCGCGAAAGAGCAGATTACCAGCAGCCGCTGGGTTGCGCCGTCCCGGCTGTACACATACAGATTCCGGTCGTTCTTGAAATGCTCCGTATAGGTACCATAGCGGACTACAGGCAGCGCTTTTCGCAGAGCGATGGCCTTCCGGTAGAAATTCAGGATGGAATCCGGATCCTGCTCCTGCTGGGCCACATTGATGGTCTTGTAATTGGGATTTACATGGAACCAGGGAGTTCCCGTAGTAAAGCCGGCGTTTTCTTCATCGGACCACTGGACCGGAGTCCGGGCGTTGTCCCGGGAGCAGCGCCAGAGCCGATGAAGCCGGTCCTCGGGAGACTTGTTCAGTTCCGTATTGGCATACTGCCACCGGGTCTGCACATCCTCGTACATATCCGGGTCCGCGGGCCGCCAGTTCAGCATGCCGATCTCCTGACCCTGATACAGGAAGGGTGTGCCCTTCTGGAACAGGTACATCACCGCCAGCATCTTGCCGCTTTCCTTCCAGAATACTTCACTGCCATACCGGGAGATGATCCGGGGATGGTCATGGTTTTCAATGTAGAGCATATTCCAGGCCCGGCCCTCCAGCTTTTCCTGCCAGTCGGAGAAGGCTTTTTTCATTTTGGGCAGGGAGAACTTCGTCGGCATCCAGTCCGTGAACAGACAATCCGCGCACTGGCATTCAAACTGGATCATCATATCCAGTTGTCCGGTTTCTTCGTCTATGTACTTCAGTGCCTGCTTGGGCCATACCAGGGGGGCTTCTGCCAGGGTGAAGCAGTCGTAATGGTCGAACACATCCCGTTTGAACTCTGCCAGATATTCGTGGATGTGGGGGCCGTGGTTGTAGTTGGGCATGCCCTTGTACACCGGGAACAGGTGGTCGTCAGGCAGACCTTCCTTCTTGGAGATGTAGGTGATCACATCCTCCCGGAAACCGTCCACACCCATGTCCAGCCAGAACCGGAGGATCTTCTTCACTTCCTCCCGGACCAGGGGGTTATCCATATTCAGATCCGGCTGCTTCACGGCGAACAGATGCAGATAGTATTCGCCGCGCTCTTCGTCCCAGGTCCAAGCCTTACCCTCAAAATTGGAATCCCAGTTGTTGGGCAATTTGCCGCCGGGCTTGCCGGGGCGCCAGATGTAGTAGTCCGTGTAGGGCTCAATCCGCTTCCGGGATTTCTGGAACCATTCGTGCTCGTCGCTGGTGTGATTCACCACCAGGTCCATAATCAATTTCATGCCCCGTTCGTGGACACCCTCCAGGACCTTCCGGAAAGCCTCCATGCCGCCGAACTCCGGCGCAATGTCCATGTAATCCGCAATGTCATAGCCGCAATCCGCACCGGGAGAGGGATAGATGGGGGAGAACCAGATGCCGTCACAGCCCAGACTTTTCAGGTAGTCCAGCTTTTCGTACACACCCCACAGGTCACCCATGCCGTCCCCATCGCCATCCTTAAAGCTCCGGGGCCAGATTTGGTAAAACACCATGTCCTTATACCAACGCTTGCGTTCCATAGAATCGCTCCTTTACATGATTTTCTCTATTGTAGCACAGGATTTGTGCCTTGTCACCAAAAATCTCATTGACAGTCCCTGCTGGGACAGATAAAATGAATAAAGAGGTGATAACGCATGATTACATACCACAATGATGTGCACCATATCAAAACCGAAAAATACTCCTACCTGTTTCGTGTGAATCGGCTTGGACTGCCGGAGCATCTGCACTTTGGCGCTCCTGTTGCCGCGGAGGACGGGTCGGCGTTTGCCTGTAAGCCCACTCCCGGCTGGGGCAGCAGCATTTTATATGAACAGAATGTCTATGGCCATGCCGATAACTTATGCCTGGATGTGCTGAGTCTGGAATGGAGCGGCAGCGGCCGGGGAGATTACCGGGAAAGTCCCATTGAACTGTTCATGGATGGCGAAGCCATTCCCTGCGATTTCGCTTACAGATCCCACCGGCTCCTGGAGGGCGGCGCGCCCATGGCAAGCACCCTTCCTCAGGCCATGGACGCCGAGCAGACTCTGGAACTGACACTGAAGCATCCCTGGGGCCTGGCGCTGAAGCTGTATTATACGGGCTTTGAGACAGCACTGGTCCGGCGGGCTGTGTTGGTGAACAACACGGATAAAACGGTGACGGTAAAAAAGCTCATGAGCCTGTGTCTGGATCTGCCGGGCCAGTATGAGTTGATCTCCTTCCACGGAGCCTGGAACGCGGAAATGCGCCGCCATAGCCAGCCGGTCACCGGTGGCCGGGTGGTCACGGACAGCACCACGGGCTTTTCTTCCAATCTACACCAGCCCGGATTTTTGCTGGCAGAGCCCGGAGCAGGGGAGGACCACGGCCGGGTCTTTGGCTTTAACCTGATCTGGTCCGGCAATCACTATTCTTCTGCCCAGCGCTCCTTCCAGGGCCTGACCCGGGTCATGCAGGGCATTTCCCCGGTAAATTTCGCCCGGGAGCTGAAACCGGGGGATGTCTTTGAATCGCCCGAAGCGGTGCTGGCCTGGTCCGACGGTGGCTTCAACGGCCTGTCCGCTTGCTTCCATGAATTTGTAAACCGGCACATCGTTCCCAAAGCCTGGCAGTACCGCCAGCGTCCCGTCCTGTACAATAGCTGGGAGGGCTGCGGCATGGACTTTACCCATAGCCGCCTTCTGGACCTGGCCAAACGGGCCAAAAGGCTGGGCTGTGAGCTCTTTGTGCTGGACGATGGCTGGTTCGGAGCCCGAAATGATGACCACGCGGGCCTGGGTGACTACACCGTGAACCGGAAAAAACTGCCCCATGGTATGGACGGACTGGCGAAAGCGGTCAATGAACTGGGTATGGAATTTGGCCTGTGGTTCGAGCCGGAGTGTATAAATGAAAATTCGGAGCTGCACCGTGCCCATCCCGACTGGGTTCTGGAGGATGGCTTGCGCCGGGTCTATGGCCGCAATCAGCTCCACCTGGACCTGACAAAGCAGGAGGTTCGGGACTATATTGTGGAAAATGTAAGCCGGGTCCTGGACAGTGCCAATATTACCTATGTCAAATGGGACATGAACCGCCACAGTGTGGCCCTGGGAAGCCGGGCTTATGATTACATCCTGGGCCTGTACGAGATTTTGGGCCGGATCTTCGGGCCCCGGCCCCAGATCCTGCTGGAAAGCTGTTCCTCCGGCGGTAATCGGTTTGACCTGGGTATGCTCTGCTTCTCGCCCCAGGTCTGGTGCAGTGACGATACGGATCCCATCGAACGGCTGGATATCCAGCGGGGCCTGAGCTACCTGTATCCCCAGTCCACCTTCGGTGCCCATGTTTCGGCGGCGCCCCATTCCATGACCCTGCGCAATACCCCGCTCTCCACCCGGGGCAACGTGTCTTTCTTTGGCTGCCTGGGCTATGAACTGGATCTGAAGCACCTGCTTCCTGTGGAGGAGCAGGAAATCGCCGCTCAGATCACCTTTTATAAGGCCTGCCGCCGGACCTTCCAGTTCGGCAGCTTCCGCCGCCTGTGGGCTCCGGAAGGGGAAGCCTGGCAGGTGAGCGGCGACGGAAAAACCTGTGCCGGTCTGTTCCATAGACTGATTCACGCCGCGCCGGGCTATGAACAGCTCCGGCTGGTTGACCTGGATCCGGAAAAACGCTACAGTCTCCGCAGCCGGGAGCAGCTTCTCCGGGTGGGCCAATATGGCAGCCTGGTCCATCACATCGCCCCGGTGAATCTGGATCCCAACGGATTGGTCCTGCGGGCTGTAGACCGGCACTACCCTATGAAGGACGGCGTGGAACAGATGTCCGCCTCCGGCGCGGCGCTGATGTCCGGCGTCATGCTCCACCTGCGGTTTACCGGGGCGGGCTACGATCCCAATTGCCGCAATCAGGGTGATTTCTGCTCCAATGTCTACCTGATCACAGAAGAATAAATGGGCACCTCTAATAAAACGTCCCTTTTGGATTTTGGACAAATCTTTCGCCCCAAAAATACGTTTTGAGAGGTTGCAAATAACGCGGAACCGTATTGAACGGTTCCGCGTTTGCGTGTATGGAATTATTCAAAAGTCACCAGCTCAACGGTATAGCCAGCCTCCCGAAGGGTGTTGACCAGGCCGTCTTCTGCCAGCAGATGGGCCAGACCCACAGCGTAGAAGACCACATCGCCGCTTTCCAGATAGCCAATAGCCACTTCCAGCATATCGTCATTCCGGTCGGGACCCATGGCGTTGTTGTATTCTTCAATCAGAGCCAGCTCTTCTTCCGTCAGTTCAGAGGTGTCAACCTCACTGTCTGCGTTGATGTAAGCAATCAGTGCGGCTTCGTCACCGGAGCACCACAGCTCGAACAGCTCCCGGATGCCCTCCATGTATGCAATGGGGTCAGTCATCAGGCTTTCGGCCAGAAGCTGCTCCTGCAGGGGATCGGAGAAGCCGGTGACCATCTCGGTCTGGAACAGACCGGATTCCACCTCCAGGATGGTCTTGCCCTGGTCATTTGCCCGCCAGAGGAACTGGTTGTCCACACCGTGAAGACCGGAAATATCCCGGGCCAGATCCCGGATGAAGTTCTCGATGGAATTGCTCCACAGATAAGCCTTCATGTAGGGGGCGTTCATGCTGTAATTGCCGGAGGCCTTCATCAGCTTTTCAGCGGCTTCAAAGATCTCGGGATCCACATGGTCCTCGGTGGTGGTTCCGTCGGAATAGAAGTACATATCGGAGATCTTTTCAGAAAGCTCCTCGTCTTCCTCCACCTGATCGTTGAAGGCTTCGGTGTTGTATTCCACAGCCAAAGCGTCGGAAGCGTCAAAGGCATCGTAGATTTCCTGGGGCAGGTAGGAGGTCCGGGCATCGCCCACATGGATGGTGCCCAGCAGCCACATCTCCTGACCGTCAGGTCCGGTCACATGGTAGAACAGGGGCGTAGCCTTTTCTTCCGGTTCCTCGGGAGTCAGGACATCTTCGGTGATGTTTTTGTAGGCGTATTCGCTGGTCAGATCAAAGGCCTGGTCATTCTGCAGGCTCAGGATATAGTCCTGACCGTCGATGGTGTGTACACCCTCGTAGTAATAACCCATGGCGGTGGGCAGGCCTGTAATCTTATCGATGGACAGATACACGTCCATGTTGTTGGTGGTATAAGAGGATGCCAGATTATCCAGGAATTTTCCGTCCTGCCACAGCATATTGCAGATGGATTCCTTCATACCTGTGGCCAGGGCTTCCTCAAAACTCAGCTCCAGGAACAGCACACTGCCCAGGTCTTCCACCACAGCGCCCTCCAGCAGACTCACAGGGGGCAGACTTGCGGTCATGGCATTGACACAGTAGGTCTGGAAATGGCTTGCAGTCACACCGGTTTGCGGAACGGGCTTTTCGTCGTTCACTGCTACGGTATATTTGCCGTTTTCAAAATGCTCCACCTGATCCAGGGAGTCTTCTCCACTGGGGGACATGACGAAAATGCTGATATCGAGATTTGCCTTGTAGTCGGAACCGGAACCCCAGGTGTCAATAACGGTCCGCTGATTCCGCATGAATCCTGCGGCCTGACTCATAATGGACTCTGTGGTGGAGGCAGTAACAGAGTGGCCTTCGTAGCACTGATACAGCAGGGCAGCGGCCTGTTCCATGAGCCTGGGCGCGTCCACATGCTCCAATTCGGTGTACACATTGTCGGCTTTGGGCTCGCCCACCACAGCCTTGGTGGTGTTCAGGGTGGTGGAAATGTCCCAGGTAATGGTGGAACCGCCCACCTCATAGGTCAACGCGTAAGTATATCCGGCGATGGTGCCGTCTTCCGCCAGCTCCGCGGTGCCGGAAGCGGTGACCAGGGTGCCGTATTCCGGCATGATCCAGCTTTCACCGGCAGTGGGCTCAGTAAAGTGGATGATATTGCCATCCTGGGTGATGCTGCCGTAAAGGGAAGGATCCAGCAGTTCCACAGGCGCGAACCGGGAAGCAAATTCCTCGGCAGTCATGGCTCCCTTGAAGTTGTAGTTTTTGTCGATGGTGGTATACAGAACGCCATCCTTGAAAATCTCGGAATAGGAGGTCTCGTAGCCGTCGGAATCGGTTTTTTCGCTGAGGGCGGCGGTCATGGACTCCGTGCCCCGGTTCTGCAGAGCAAGGGTCATGGAGGTGGATTCCACAAAGGTCTCACCGCGGACCTCCAGGGTCCGGTTCATCTTGATCTTCTGGGTCAGGCTGGGAACCGCGGCCAGAAGCTGGGCCGCTCCGTCATAGATCTCCGCCGCGGTGGGTGGGGGATCCGTAGGCGGGTCTGTGGGGGGATCCGTGGGTGGCTGAGTGGGGGGATCCGTGGGAGGAGCGGTGGGGGGATCGGTGGGATCCGGGGTGGGTGTACAGGCTGCCAGGGACAGGACCATGGCACAGGCCAGCAGGAACGCCAGCAGTCGTTTCGTTGTCATAGGTTGACCTCCTTCTTTCCTCTTGTGAAAAATGTATTGAATCCTGTGGGACAATGATATCATTTCTTGTAAAAACTGTCAATTCGATAAAAATGGATTTTTTGTGAACAATTTCTTGCGGCTTGACAAACAGGGAAAAACAGGATATAATACGGGAGCCGATGGGCTTGTAGCGCAGTTGGGAGCGCACCACATTCGCATTGTGGGGGTCGAGGGTTCGAATCCCTTCAAGTCCACCAAAAATCCGTACACCCCATAGGGGTGTGCGGATTTTTTTATGGATTTGGCGGGATTCGAAAGGCCGGCCCTGCGAAGCAGGGTAAAAAAGTGTCCGGTGGACACTTTTTTAGGCCGTGGGAGAATCCTTTGGTTTCCGGACGCGGCCTTTACGGCTGTGGACGGAAATCAAAAAGTTATTGCAGCGGGGTAGAGGGTCGAAAGATTGTAAGTATGTGAAATCTATAACGTACACCCCGTAGGGGTGTGCGGATTTTTTAATGGATTTGGCGGGATTCGAAAGGCCGGCGCGGAAGGGATTGGAACAGCCGGTGCAAAAGAAATTAGAAGAATCGGCGGTGCTGCTTCTTGTCGAAGCTTGATATATGTTAATACGAAATTTCGAGCAGAAATGTAACATGGAATATGAAAAAATGAATCGAATTATCTTTCTGATCCCATTTTTTCTTCCGCTCTTGTTTTGTGACCGATCTTGTGGTATGCTATATAAAGAGAAAAAGGGGGAAATAACATGAGAAAAGCCATGAAGGCAATTCTTTCGATTTTTGTAGCGTTGTTTGTGATCCTTGCCGCCGGTGTGACGGTGCTGGATTTCAGCGGCCATCTTCTGGACCGCAGCGGCTGGAGCAATGACGGCGGCATGACCCGTTACCTGGACAACAACGGTGAAGCTTTGACCGGTTGGCAGACCATCGACAAAAAGACCTATTATTTTGATCCCGCCCGGGATGGCACACTTCATACCGGCTGGCTGGAATACGAGGGCAGCCGCTATTTCCTGGATCCCCAGGGCGTTTTGATCACTGGATGGCTGGAAACCGATGAAACCCGCTATTACCTGGGCACTGACGGACGTATGGTCACCGGCTGGCTGGATATGGAATCGGGCCGGCGCTATTTTGGCTCTGACGGAATCATGGTCACCGGTTGGCTGAATCTGGACACCGGTCGGTACTACCTGGATGAAAACGGCTTCCTTTGCTATGGCTGGCTGGATACGGAAAGCGGCCGGTATTACCTGAGTGATCAGGGTACCGTGACCACCGGCTGGCTGGAACTGGAGGGAAATCACTATTTCCTGAACGCCGATGGCACCATGGCCACGGGCTGGCAGGATATGCCCGAGGGCAAGTGCTACCTGGATGAAAACGGTATCCTGGCTTCCGGTTGGCTGGAGCTGGACGGAAACCGCTACTGCCTGGATGAAAACGGATTCCTGATGACCGGATGGGCCGATCTTGAGGATGGCCACTATTTCCTGGGAAATGACGGCATTCCTGTCACCGACTGGTTTGAAACAGACGGAAACCGCTACTACGCCGATCCGGAGGGCAAATTGGTCACCGGCTGGCTGACCTATGAGGATGCTCTGTACTACATGGGCCTCGACGGCACCATGTCCGTGGGCGAGGTGGAGATCGACGGGGTGTCCCGGTTCTTTACCTCCCAGGGCAAGCATGTGGTCCTGGTGAACAAATGGAACCCTGTCCCTGAGGACTACGTTGTGGAACTGACGGAGTACGGGGAGTACCGGATCGACGCGTCCATCGTGGATGCCCTGGACCGGCTGCTGGCAGACTGCGCCGGAGCGGGACACAGCTATTCCATCAATTCCATTTACCGCAGCACCCAGGACCAGCAGGCCCTGTGGGATGAGCGCCTTGCCCAGTACATAGAGGAAGGCGATACCGAGGAGGATGCCCTGGCTAAGGTTGCCCAGAGTGTGGCGGTTCCCGGTACCAGTGAGCATCACCTGGGCCTGGCTGCCGACGTGGGCGGCGACGAGGCCATGTATGCCTGGATGCGGGAGAATAGCTGGAAGTACGGCTTCATCGTCCGCTATCCCGACGGCAAGACCGATTATACGGGCATCATCTATGAGCCCTGGCACATCCGCTATGTGGGTGTGGAGCTGGCGAAAGAGCTTTATGATTCGGATCTGTGCATGGAAGAATACATGGAAATGCTTACTAAGGGGCACCTCTAAAAACTCCCCTTTTGGGCTTTGGGCGAATCTTTCGCCCCATAAATGCGTTTTGAAAACGCCACAATACACAAAGTATTCTGCCGTTTTCAAAACTTTTTCTGAGCCGAAATCTTCTGCCCAAATCACC
>JAFVWL010000009.1 GCA_017501695.1 Oscillospiraceae bacterium | reverse complement strand
AGAGGGGGCTGGCAAAAATCGGCTCTTCGGAACCGATTTTTGACTGGGGGAGTTCTTTTTTCTCCCCCCGGCCCTTCGGGCCACCCCCCTCATAAATGCGGGGGGCAAGGGGTGCGGTGCTGATATAAACTACAATTTCTCGTATGTCAGGTGTTGACAAACCGGGCGGGTTTGCGCTATAATGGCCCATATATTTGCAAAGGCTGGGAAAAGAAGAGTAAGCCTTGGGAACCGTTCAGAGAGCCCCGGAAGGTGCGAGGGGGTACGGGAAACAACGCCGAACATGGTCTTGGAGCCGGACTGCCGATATTCAGGCTGTCCCGGGTGCGCCCGTTATCGCGTTTTGAAGGTGTGCGCGCTGGCTCGCAATGACGTGTGCTGTTTCAGCGCCCACGAATCAAGGTGGTACCGCGTAGATTTACGCCCTTGGGTTATCCAGGGGCGTTTTTTCATTAAGAGGAGGAAAGAAATTATGTGTGACAAGTGCAAGAAGCCCTATTACATCTCTACGGCCATTGCCTACACCTCGGCCAAGCCCCACATCGGCAATACCTACGAGATCGTTCTGGCTGACGCCATCGCCCGCTACAAGCGTCAGCAGGGCTATGACGTATACTTCCAGACCGGCACCGACGAGCACGGCCTGAAGATCCAGCAGAAGGCCGAAGCCGCCGGCATCACCCCCCAGGAGTATGTGGACGGCGTGGCCGGTGAGATCAAGCGGATCTGGGACCTGATGAACACCACTTACGACCGGTTCGTCCGCACCACGGACCCGGAGCACAAGGCCAAGGTCCAGAAGATTTTTCGGAAGATGTACGAACAGGGTGACATCTACAAGGGCAAATATTCCGGCAAATACTGCACCCCCTGCGAGTCCTTCTGGACCGAGAGTCAGTTGGTGGACGGCAAGTGCCCCGACTGCGGCCGGGAGTGCGTGGACGCGGAGGAAGAGGCCTACTTCTTCAGAATGAGCAAGTATGCCGACCGGCTCATGAAGCATATCGAGGAGCATCCCGAGTTCATTCAGCCCGAGAGCCGGAAGAACGAGATGATCAACAATTTCCTGAAGCCCGGCCTGCAGGACCTGTGCGTGTCCCGTTCCAGCTTCACCTGGGGTGTGCCTCTGGACTTCGCTCCCGGCCATGTGAGCTATGTGTGGCTGGATGCCCTGTCCAACTATATCACTTTCTGCGGCTATGACCCCGACGGCAACCACGATGAGCACTACAAGAAGTTCTGGCCCGCGGACCTGCACCTGATTGGCAAGGACATCGTCCGCTTCCACACCATCTACTGGCCCATCTTCCTTATGAGCATGGGCGAACCCCTGCCCAAGCAGGTCTTCGGTCATCCCTGGCTCCTGGTGAAGGGCGACAAGATGTCCAAGTCCCTGGGCAACGTCAAGTATGCCGACGACCTGGTGGAGCTGTTCGGCGTGGATGCCATCCGTTACTTTGTGCTCCACGAGATTCCCTTCGCCGCTGACGGCGTTATGACCGATGAGCTGATCATCGAGCGGATCAACACCGACCTGGCCAATATCCTGGGCAACCTGGTGAACCGGACAGTGGCCATGAACAACAAGTATTTTGACGGCGTGATCCAGGAGCCCAATACCCCCGACGCCCTGGACGAGGAGCTGAAGGCCGTGGCCCTGGCCATGCCCGGCAGGGTGGCCGCCAAGATGGACGAGCTGAAGGTTGCCGATGCCATCGACGAGATCTTCGTCCTGCTCCGCCGTGCCAACAAGTATATCGACGAGACCATGCCCTGGGCTCTGGCTAAGTCCGAGGACACCAAGCCCCGGCTGGGTACCGTCCTGTACAACCTGCTGGAGGCTATCCGCTTCGCTGCCATTTCCCTGGAGCCCTACCTGCCCGACACCGCCAAGCGGATCCTGGAGCAGATCAACTGCGAAAACGGTGGTCTGGAGAGCCTGGCTGCCTTCGGCGCTCTGAAGGCCGGTGTTCAGGTCGGCCCCGGCGAGATCCTCTTTGCCCGGTTGGATATGGCCAAGAAGCTGGAGGAGATCCAGGCCTTCGAGGCTGAGAAGGCTAAGGCCAAGCTGCCTCCCCTGGAGATCGAGCCCTACACCGACGAGAAGGTGGATTTCGACACCTTCTGCAAGTCTGATCTGCGGGCTGTGAAGGTCAAGGACTGCAAGCCGGTTAAGAAGTCCGACAAGCTGCTGCAGTTCACCCTGGATGACGGCTCCGGCACCGACCGGCAGATCCTGTCCGGCATTGCCAAGTTCTACAAGCCCGAGGAGCTCATCGGCAAGACCCTGGTGGCCATTACCAATCTGCCTCCCCGGAAGATGATGGGCCGGGAGTCCTGCGGTATGCTGCTGTCCGCCATCCACACCGAGAAGGGCGAGGAGAAGCTAAACCTGGTCATGGTCAGCGATGCCATCCCCGCCGGTGCCAAGCTGTGCTGATGTAAATAGTAATTGCCCTGCGGTTTCAACGCCGCGGGGCAATTTTTGTGACAGCGAAAAGCCACCGTCTTTGTGTTGCCTTCCCCGGAAGGACAGAAAATCTGATATAGATGAGCCCGTGCTGCTCCTTGGGAGATAAATTGTAGTTTGGCGTAATATGTCCGCGTAGGGGGCGACCCTTGCGGTCGCCCGGCGGCGAAGCCGCCTCGGCCCCCGCTTTTCAAGAGGGGGCTGGCAAAAATCGGCTCTTCGGAACCGATTTTTGACTGGGGGAGTT
>JAFVWL010000062.1 GCA_017501695.1 Oscillospiraceae bacterium | reverse complement strand
GCAAATAAATAAGGCCCCTTTAGGGGCATGCCTGTGAAATCTGCGCGGTTGGCAGACTATTCGACGAGCCTATAGGCTCAGCCGGAGACATGCCCCAGGGGGGCAGAGCAAACCACCGGCAAGGCCGGTGGTTATGATTTTGTACAAAAACACCCCCCCGCTGCGGCTGCAGCGGGGGGTGCCATTGAATTGTGATTACACGCCGGAGTAAGCGGAGAAGCCGCCGTCGATGGGCAGGACAACGCCGGTCACAGCGGAGGAGGACTTGTCGTCGGTCAGGAAGAACATACCGCCCAGCAGCTCGTCGGAGTCGACGAAGCGGCCCATGGGAGTGCCGGCCAGGATCTTGGCGGAACGGGCAGTGGGAGTGCCATCGGGGTTGAACAGCAGGGCACGGTTCTGGTTGGAGACCAGGAAGCCGGGAGCGATGGCGTTGCAGCGGATGCCGGAGCCGGCGAAGTGGGTAGCCAGCCACTGGGTGAAGTTGGAGATGGCAGCCTTAGCGCCGGAGTAGGCGGGGATCTTGGTCAGAGGAATGTAGGCGTTCATGGAGGAGATGTTCAGGATGACACCGGAGTGCTTGGCGACCATGTCCTTGACGAAGACCTGAGTGGGCAGCAGGGTGCCCTGGTAGTTCAGCTTGAACAGGAAGTCAATGCCGGCCTGATCCAGATCGAAGAAGGTCTTGCAGCCTTCCCAAGCCTCGTGGTGGTACTCGTTGTCGGTGGTAGCACGGGGGTTGTTGCCGCCGGCGCCGTTCACCAGGATATCACAGGGACCCAGGTCAGCCAGAACCTGCTGATGGACTTCCTCCAGAATGTCCTTGTCCAGAACATTGGCCTTGTAGCCCTCGCAGACATAGCCTTCAGCCTTCAGCTCGTCGGCCAGCTTCTTGACAGCTTCCTCGTTCAGGTCCAGAGCAGCAACCTTGGCGCCGGCGTAGCAGTAGGCACGGGCCATGTCGCCGCAGAGAACGCCGCCGGCGCCGGTGACGACGACGACCTTACCGGTGAAATCATGGGTCAGAGTATAGTTCATGTTAATTACCTCCAGTTTTTGGCAGAGCCGCTGTGCGGTCCGCATAATTTGACAGCTATATTATAGTCGATTTATCCCGTCTTCGCAATAGTGAATTGAAAAATTCCGAAAAATAATGCCGGATTTGTGCGTTTTGCCAAAACTGCCGGATTATTCCTGTGAAAAAGTGCAAAAGAGGAGCGGTTTCCCGCGCCTCTTTTGGCAGCATACCAAAAAGTTCTTTTTGTAGGGGCGACCATTGGTCGTCCGCGCATAAAAAGTTGCGTATTTGCCGAAACCATAATATATATCAGTGGTTTGTACTGCCGGACGTGCAATGCACGCCCCTACGGTCGCACGATTGTAAGGTTTTTTAACAGTCTGACAAAAGAGGAGCGGTTTCCCGCTCCTCTCAGATATGGACGAATTAGTTGGAATTGGCAACGGTGACCTTGCCGGCCAGCTTGTCCAGAGTATCCCACACGCCCAGCATGTACATGATGCCCAGAGCGCGGTCATACAGGCCGTAGCCGGGACGGACGGTGCCGGGGCCTTCGTTCCACAGGTGACGGCCATGGTCGGGACGGATGTAGCCCTCGTAACCGGCCTCGTGGTAAGCCTTGATGATGTTGACGATCTGAGTCTCGCCGTCGCAGTCGCGGTGGGAGGCCTCGGAGAAGTCGCCGTTATCGAAGTGCTTTACGTTGCGGATGTGAGCAAAGGCGATGCGGTCCACATGCTTGCGCACGATGGAGGGCACGTCGTTGTTGGGATCGGCGTTCAGAGAGCCGGAGCACAGGGTCAGGCAGTTGTTGGGATGGTCGACCATGGACAGGAAGCGGTCGATGTTCTCGGCATTGATCAGCAGACGGGGCAGGCCGAAGATATCCCATGGGGGATCGTCCATGTGGATGGCCATCTTGATGCCGCACTCCTCGCAGGTGGGCATAATGGCTTCCAGGAAGTACTTCAGGTTGGCCCACAGCTTCTCGTGGTCCACATCGGCGTAGTCCTTGAAGAGCTGGTCCAGCTTGGCCATACGCTCGGGCTCCCAGCCGGGGAAGGACATATTGTACTTCTCGGTGAAGTCCAGAATGTACTGTGCCATGGCGTTGTAGTCGTCCTGGATCATGCCCTTTTCATAGAACAGGGCGGTGGAGCCGTCGCCGATCTCGTGGAACAGGTTGGAACGGGTCCAGTCGAAGATGGGCATGAAGTTGTAGCAGATGACCT
>JAFVWL010000061.1 GCA_017501695.1 Oscillospiraceae bacterium | reverse complement strand
GGGCGGCGAGGCCGTGGAAGTGACCATGGACGGCAACAAGGCTTCCTTCACCTACAGCCGCAGCCTGGACGGCACCTACACCACCGACTATGTCTTCGTCTGCGAGGACATCTCCGTCCTGCCCGGCGCTGAGGTTCCCGAAAACGCTCCCTACACCGTTTCTGTGGACCTGGGCGGCAACGCCACCACCGCTGAGCTGACTCTGAACGATGACGGCACCGCCAACCTGAAGGTCTTCACCGACATCCCCTGCACCTACGAGAAGATCGGCTCCGCCGTTGTTCTGACTCCCGTGGGCGAGCTGGAGGGCTACGCCGCTTCCATCTGGGGCGTTGTGAAGCATGCTTACATCCTGAACGAGGACCACTCCATGACCGGCATCGCCAATGCCTTCAACGCCGGCCAGCTTGCTCTGCTGTGCCTGGACGAGACCAACATGAAGGTTGAGTTCCCCGCTTACGGCATGTCCCGTGAGGGCTTCACCTATGTGCTGGGCGAGGACGGCACTCTGACCGTTACCGCTCCCGACGAGGAGACCCTGGGTGCCTTCGGCCAGATCTGGGCCGGTGTCGGCGGTCCCAACTGGACTGTCGAGGGCAACACCGCTACCAAGGCTGAGTAATCCTTCACAATTCCGAAATACGGCCGGCCGCCACGAAAGTGGCGGCCGGTTGTCTATGGTGCGCGGATAAAACTTATGCGCCTATTTGGTAAGGTTGCGCTGTTATGGTAGGAATTTGACGATTATAATTGTATAGTATGCCTGTAAACAAACCTGAGATAGGGGGATTATAATGAAAAAACGCGCAAACAAGCTTTGGTCGATCCTGACCGTGGTCATGGCGGTTTTGCTGGTGATTTCCATCATCGCGATTCCTGTGACCAATGAATTTGCCACGGTGATCAACGTGGCCCTGGGCGCTACCACCCAGGAGATCATTCCGGATCCCAATGCCCAGATCTATTTCTGGACCAACTATGAAAATGAAGAAGACCTGGTGGCCTATGAAAAGGAACTGTGTGCCACTGTGGAAGGTGAGGGCGCTGCCCTGCTGGTGAACCGGGACAATACTCTGCCTCTGGCAGCGGGCACCAAGATCACCCCCTTCTCCCAGTCTTCTTTTAACCTGATGTACGGCGGCACCGGCTCCGGTCAGGTGAAGGCTGACGACGCGGTTTCCCTGAAGGCTGCTCTGGACGCATCCCTTGGTGAAAACACCGTGAATCCTGACCAGTGGAAGTTCTATGCCACCTGCGGCTACAAGCGTGTCAACGCGGACACCACCGGCGGCAACCAGGGCCAGTACCGTATCAATGAGGTGCCCTGGGAAAAGTATACCGATGCCCTGAAGGGCACCTGGGCCAACTATGGCGATGTGGCTCTCGTGGTCCTGGCCCGATCCGGCGGTGAGGGCGCGGATCTGCCCAGTGCCCATCCTGATCTGCTGGAATACATGACCGACGGCGACTACCTGCGGCTGTGCAAGGAAGAGATCGAAATGTTCGAGAATCTGGAGCAGCTTAAGAAGGACGGCGTGTTCAAGAAGATCGTGGTTCTGCTGAACTCCTCCAACGCCCTGCAGCTTGACTTTGTGGACAGCTATGGCATCGACGCGGTGCTGTGGATCGGCGACGTGGGTATGACCGGCATCAATGGTGTGGCCGATATCCTGGCCGGTAAGATCAATCCCTCCGGCCGGATCGTGGATACCTTCCTGAAGGACAACCACTCCAGCCCCGCCATGCAAAACTTTGGCGCTTACAAGTATACCAACGCGGCAGACTACGATACCGCAACCGCCCAGAACAACACGGACCCCGGCATTGGCAAGTGCAACTCCGATTACCTGGTCTATGCGGAGGGTATCTATGTTGGCTACCGTTACTTTGAGACCCGTTATGAAGACTATGTGCTGAACCGGGGCAACGCCGGCGAGTATAAGTATGATGACGACGTGGCCTTCCCCTTCGGCTTTGGCCTGAGCTATACCGAGTTTGAATACTCCAACTTCTCCATCGAGGACAAGGGCAGCACCATTGAGGTCAATGTGGATGTGACCAATGTGGGCGACATGGACGGCAAGCATACCGTGCAGATCTACTTCCAGTCTCCCTACACCCAGTATGATATCGACAACCTGGTGGAAAAGGCTGCCGTGGAGATCTGCGGCTTCGACAAGAAGATAATCGCCGCCGGAGCTACCGAGCATTTCACCATCACTGTCAATAAGGAAGATCTGACCTCCTACGACTATATGAAGGCCAGAACTTACATCCTGGATGCCGGTGACTACTACTTTACCGTGGGCCGGGATGCCCATGATGCCATCAACAACATTCTGGCTGCCAAGGGCGCCGACGCTTCCCGGATGTCCGGTACCGGCGACGCATCTCTGACTGCCAAGTGGACTCTGGCTGAGATGGACACCACTACCTATTCCGTGTCCTCCAAGACCGGCAAGCCCATTACCAACCTCTTTGACGATGCCAACCTGAACTTCTACGCCGGTGCTGAGGGCCAGACCGTTACCTACCTGACCCGGAATGACTGGCTGGGCACCTGGCCCTCCACCGCCACCCTGCGGATCACTGAGACCATGTGGGCCGACGGCCTGACCCATGAGGAAAGTGGCCGTGTTGCCATCGTGGAAAAGATGAAGCAGCAGTACTATGCTGATGTGGTGGCCGTACCTGCCATGGGCGTAGCCGGCAATCTGACCGCCGGCGATCTGGTCATGTCCGAGGTGGATGATCCCCGCTGGGCGGAGCTGATCAGCCAGGTTCCTTATTCCGAAATGACCAACCTGATCTACAACGGTTTCCACCTGACTCAGCCTGTTCCCTCCATCAACCTGCCCGGCACCAACGATGAGAACGGTCCCCAGGGCTTTACCAAGAGCCTGGTGGGTGGCAGCAGCGCCATGGCCTACACCTCTGAGGATGTGATGGCCGCTACCTTCAATACGCAGTTGCTGAACGAAGTCGGCAAGTGCATCGGCGAGGACTTCATGCATGCCACCGACGGTTCCGGCACCGCTTTCTCCGGCATCTATGGTCCCGGTGCCAATATCCACCGTACCGCTTACTCCGGACGGAACTTTGAGTACTATTCCGAGGATGGCTGGCTTGCCGGCAAGATGGCCGCTGCTGAGGTTCAGGGTATCCAGGACCGTGGCGTCTACGTCTTTACCAAGCACTTTGCCCTGAACGATCAGGAGGAAGGCCGCTACGGCATCTCTACCTGGTCCAACGAGCAGGCCATCCGTGAGATCTACCTGGAAGGCTTTGAGGGCAGCATCGTCGAAGGCGGCGGCATGGGCGTTATGAGTTCCTTCAACCGCATCGGTGTTGTGTGGGCCGGTGCCCACCATGGCCTGATGACCGGTATCCTTCGGGACGAGTGGGGCATGACCGGTGCCGCGATCACCGACTGCTCCGTCATGGCCAACTATATGGACTACCGCATGGGTGTTCTGGCGGGCCAGGACCTGTGGGATGGCTATTCCATGGGCATGGCGACCCTGGACGGTCTGGAAAATGACGCGGCCATCGTCACCGCGGTCCAGCGGGCAACCAAGAACATCGCCTACTCCATCACCCACAGCCACGCCATGAACGTGGGCAACGCCACCATCGTGGCCGTGACCCCCTGGTGGCAGATGGCTCTGTATGGCCTGGTGGGCGTCCTGGCAGTCCTTACCGTCGGCTGTGCCGTTATGATGATCCTCAAGAAAAAGAAAGCATGATTTCCCCTTTTCAATGTTTACCTCTCCTTATGGAACGCCCCGGGCTTCGGCCCGGGGCGTTTCATGTTTTGGTTGAAAAAGTTAGTAAAAGCTGTTATGATAGTGGTATCAGGATACCTTTCGGGAGGGAATTACCATGACGGACCTTGAAATCATGCAGCGGGCCAAGCTGTATATGGACCAGCTTGCCCAGGGAATCGATCCGGTGACGGGGCAGGAGGTACCGGAGGATTCGGCACTGAATCACATCCGCCTGGCCCGGTGCTTTGCCTATGTGTCCGGCGTTCTGGACAAGGTCATCGCCAACGGCGGCGCCGTGGGAACCATTGTACGGCACAAGGAATTCCGGATCACCCGGGAGCAGCTTTGCCGGGTCCGGCTGTCCGATACGCCCGTTTCGCTTACCCAGCTTCTGGAGCAGATCGTTGCCGTTGTGGGCGATCCGGAAATGAAGCGGCCCAACGCCAAGCGGTTTTCAGATTGGCTGCTGGCCCGTGGGCTGCTTACTGTGGAACAGACTCTGGATGGAAAGACCCGCCGGGTGCCGACCCAGGAGGGCATTCGCCTGGGTATGGTGACCCAGATTCGCCAGGGCAATGACGGGGAATATGTGGCGGTTTCCTATAACCGGAACGCCCAATGCTTCCTTCTGGACCATCTGTTTGAAATCCTGAATCCGGAAGGCCGCTGATATGAAAGAATCCCTTTTATAAAAAATCACTCCACGCCGGATGTTTTCGGCGTTGGAGTGATTTTACGTTTTTGGCGTATACCAAATCCGGTGATGAAGATGGAATCTCTCTGGAAAATGCGACGGAGCCTGCCGGAATTTCCCCGGCTGGAGCAGGATGCGAAAACGGATGTGCTGATCATTGGCGGGGGAATGGCAGGGCTCCTGTGCGCCCATCGGCTGACGGAGCTGGGAGTGGACTGTATGCTGCTGGAACGGGACCGGGTGGGCTGCGGTGTGACTGGGAATACCACCGCAAAGGTTACGGCCCAGCATGGTCTGATTTACGGAAAACTTCTGCGGGAATTCGGCCCGGATACGGCCCGGGCCTACTGGGAGGCCAACGAAGAAGCTCTGGAACGGTACAGGAATCTGTTCCAGGCACTGGGCGTTCCTCTGGAACCGGTGGACAGCTATTTGTACAGCCGAACTCCCTCCCGGGAACTGGAGCAGGAGCTGTCTGCTATGGAACGCTTGGGGATCCCCTGCCAGTGGACGGACCGGGTGCCGCTGCCGTTTGCCACGGCGGGAGCCATCCGGGTAGAGGACCAGGCCCAGATGGATCCTTATATTTTTCTGGAAAAGCTGGTGCCTGGACTTCCAGTTTATGAGCACACCCCGGTACGGGAATTCCGGCCCGGTGCCGTTATAACGGACCGGGGAACCGTCCGGGCGAAAAAGATCATTGTGGCCACCCATTTTCCTATGCTGAACAAGCACGGCAGCTATTTCCTGAAGATGTATCAGGAACGGTCTTACGTTCTGGCCCTGGAAAACGCCAAACCGGTGGAGGGGATCTTTCGGGACCGGGACCCGGCGGGGTTCTCCTTCCGGGATGCCCAGGGCCTGCTGCTCCTGGGCGGAGGCAGCCACAGGACCGGAAAGCCCGGCGGGGGCTGGAAGCCCCTGGAGGAGCTGGCGAAAAGCTGTTATCCAAAGTCCGGTGTCAAGTACCGCTGGGCAACTCAGGATTGCGTGACCCTGGATGGGATTCCCTATATCGGTCAATACAGTCGGAACACCCCGGACCTGTATGTGGCTACGGGCTTTAACAAGTGGGGAATGACCTCCGCCATGGCAGCGGCCCTGGTTCTGGGGGACCTGGTCCGGGGTGTGGAGAATCCCTGGTCCCGAATCTTTTCGCCCCAGCGGACCATGCTCCGGCCCCAGCTTCTGGCGAATATCTGCAGCTCCGCGGCAAATGTACTCCCGCCTACGGTGCCTCGCTGCCCCCATCTGGGTTGCGCCCTGCGGTGGAATCCCCAGGAGCGGTCCTGGGACTGTCCCTGTCATGGCTCCCGGTTCTCCCCGGATGGCAAACTCCTGAACGGCCCGGCTACCGATGACAAGAAGCCCCGGAACATTTGAGTTCCGGGGCATTTCCTATGCGTTGAGGATCCACACACCCAGATTCAGATATCCCGCAAAGACCAGCCATACTGCATAAGGGATCTGAAGCCAGGCTGCCAGGGAATCTGACTTTCGGAAGGTAAGGGTCATCCAGACCACCAGGCCCAGCAGCAGAAGCAGCCAGAAAAAAGCGAAGCCGTAAGCCTGAGCGTTAAAAAAGATCAGACTCCAAAAGAAATTGACAATGAGCTGTGCGATAAACAGGTTCAATCCCCGGTTCCGGTCCTGGGAATCCGGTGCCAGGCTGACCCGGGCCGCGCCGATGCCCATAAGGGCGTATAAAACCGTCCAGACAATGGGGAACAGGATTGCCGGAGGAGACAGGGGCGGCTGGACCGCGGTCTGTCCGAATTGCTCCGTACCCGCCCGGCTGAGCAGTCCCGACAGCAGCCCCACCCCTTCTGCCAGTGCGATCCAAAACAAATAGGTTTTCCGGTTTTTCTTCCACATCTTCACATCACCCGGTTCCAGTATATTCTCCGGGACTGGAAAAATACCAGCTTGTCCCACTTGTGCCCGGAAGCCATCCGGTATATAATGGGAGAAAAAAGAAAGGGGGATATCTGATGAAGTTGCTGACCTTAAAGCATCCGACCCTGTGCCAGATCGTTCTGTATGCCCCGGCATTAACCTTTTTCGCGGTGTTGTTTCTGGGCAGTCTGCTGGAAGACCCCGGATATGTGTGGGTGCTGCTCTTTTTGCTCAGCGCCGTCTTCAGCATCTATTACCTGTTTCGGTTTATGTTTCCCCTCATCGCTTCCGATATGATTTTCTCCACAGCCCGGGCCTGGAAGCGGGATCGATTGTGGTATCCGATGCCCGGCCCGGTCCGGGACCGGGAAGCGCTGATGGAGGTTCTGTGCCGCCGGGCCCAGGGCAAATCCCTGACGCCTGTGGACCGGATCCCGGCCCCGGTGATCTTCCGGCGCGGCAGAAGCGTAAGCTGGACCGTATTCTACCGGGAGATCCACCGGATCACCCTGGTCTACGGTGTGGATATTCTGGATGAACAGAGCTTTGGAATGATCCTGGACTCCGCCCGGATCAATCTCCGGAACATACCGCAAAAGGAGAAACCGCTGCCCCTGATGGATCCCAGCCAGAAATCTGCTCCCACCGCCCAGGCGGTGGCTCTGGTGATCCTGGCGGACCGGGTCAGTGAAGCCGTGATGGACCGGCTCCGCGGCCCCAAGTCCGGCATGGGGAAGGGAACGCTTCCCTGTGTGGTGGATTTAGGCACCGGACGTTGCTGGTTCGACGGGATGCGGGAGGTACATATGCTGGGTGCCCAGCCGAAGCCGGAGAAGAACTATGCCCTGGATATGGTGACAAAACTTCTGTTCCCCATAGGCCTGCCCCTGGGAAACGCGGGCCCCATGCTGCCGTTTCCCATAAAAGACCTAAGTCCGGACCTTTCTCTGAAGAACCTGCTGCTCCGGTTTCAGGATCAGGGCGCGAATTTTCTGGTGTTTCTGCGGATCAAAGAAAAATGGCGCACCCGGGGCATGAAGCACGGACAGATCAAAATGGCCGGCGGAAAGCTTTACTACAAGCATCACAAGCGGGTGGCGGAAATGGACTGCCGGCCCATGGATGAAAGTGGGAAAACACTGGAAGTGACCCTGCCGGACCGCTGGTGCCTGCCCCGGTCCAACCGGACATCTGTGGAGGACCGAAACCGGATCCGCCGGGGTGTGGATGCCGCGCTTACCGCTCAGGGTATTCAGGCCCGGTTCCGGGAGTCATAATTTGAAAGTTTTGTAAAGGAAACTTGCAAAAATGACTTGCAAAATAGCGGGAACAGCGCTATACTTCTTGTTGGCATCCGAAAGAAAGAGAGGTTTTTTCAAATGAATCATTCCGAAAATGTCAATGAAGCGGTATACGATGCCAAGAGCCTCGGTCCCGCCAAGACCACCATTCTGGGCCTGCAGCACCTGTTTGCCATGTTTGGCGCCACGGTCCTGGTCCCCGCCATCACCGGCCTGAATGTGTCCACCACCTTGCTGTTCGCGGGTCTGGGAACCCTGCTGTTCCACCTGGTTACCGGCCGTAAGGTTCCGGCCTTCCTGGGTTCCTCCTTCGCGTTCCTGGGCGCTTATGGTCTGGTCACCGCCTCCGGCCAGGAGATCCCCCTGACCTATTCCAGCTTCGGCGTTGCCATGGCGGGCCTGGTTTACCTGGTACTGGCGGCTCTGTTCAAGGTATTTGGCGCCAAGAAGGTCATGCGCTTTTTCCCGCCCATCGTCACTGGCCCCATCATCATCTGCATCGGCCTGACCCTGGCCGGCACTGCCATCACAAGCTGCAGCGCCAACTGGATCGTGGCCCTGACCGCCATCGTGGTGGTTGTGATCTGCAACATCTGGGGCAAGGGTATGGTCAAGATCGTTCCCATCCTGCTGGGCGTGGTTGCTTCCTACCTGATGGCTATGATCGTGGATCCCGCTGCCCGGGACACGGTTGTCAAGACCGTGGCTGAAGCCGAATGGATCGGCCTGCCCGTTGTGTGGGAGGAAACCGCCCTGTCCATCTTCGGCAAGGATCTGGATGTGAATATGCTGGTCACCGCGGTGATCACCATCGTTCCCATTTCTCTGGCTACCATGGTGGAGCACGTGGGCGATGTCTGCGCCATTTCCTCCACGGTGGGCAAGAATTTCGTGGCGGACCCCGGCCTGCACCGGACCCTGGTGGGCGACGGCCTGGCTACCTCCATCGCGGCCCTGTTCGGCGCTCCCGCCAACACTACCTACGGCGAGAATACCGGCGTTCTGGCTCTGAGCAAGGTCTATGATCCCATGGTGGTCCGTCTGGCTGCCGTGTTTGCCATCATTCTGTCCTTCTGTCCCAAGTTCGCCGCTCTGATCGTGGCCATGCCCGGTGCTACCATGGGCGGTGTCAGCATTGTGCTGTACGGCATGATCTCCGCCGTGGGTGTCCGGAATGTGGTTGAGAACCAGGTTGACTTCACCAAGAGCCGCAATGTGCTCATTGCCGCGCTGATTATGGGCCTGGCCGTTGGCATCAAGTATTATGATCCCAGCGGTGCCATTTCCCTGAATCTGGGTGCCATCACCATCAGCCTGTCCGGTCTGGCTGTGGCAGCCCTGGTGGGTATTGCCCTGAATGCCATCCTGCCCGGCAAGGACTATGAGTTCAACGCCGATATCCAGGAAAGCAAGTAATCGAAAAATCATAACCACCGGCCTTGCCGGTGGTTTGCTCTGCCCCCCTGGGGCATGTCTCCGGCTGAGCCTATAGGCTCGTCGAATAGTCTGCCAACCGCGCAGATTTCACAGGCATGCCCCTAAAGGGGCCTTATTTATTTGC
>JAFVWL010000060.1 GCA_017501695.1 Oscillospiraceae bacterium | reverse complement strand
TAAATTAAGGTGGAAATGTACGATTTTTGACAAGAAATGTTTGAAAAACCACGGGATTCCCACGCCAGTGTGCGCACCGGCTCGGAATGACGTGGTTTTGGGGCCGGAGATTGCCACACCACTTAAGCGGACTGGCTCGGAATGACAGGCTCCGGCGGTGATTGTGGCGGAATGCGCTTCTTTCGATGGGACACCCCCTCAGTCAGCTTCGCTGACAGCTCCCCCTGTGGGGGCGCCAGGGCTCCGGCGGCAAAAACTCTCAACTCTCAACTCTCAACTCTCAGCTCCATCCCGCGGCTGTCCGATGGTCATAATGTCATAGGGTGTGGTCTGGTACACGAAATAGTTGAGCCAGTTGGAGAACAGCAGGTTGGCATGGCCCCGCCAGCGGACGATGGGATCCTGGGTATCGTCGTCACCGGGGAAATAATTCACCGGCGGGTGGATGGGCAGGCCCAGGTTCTTGTCCCGCAGGTACTCATTGCGCAGAGTCTCCGGGTCGTACTCGGAATGGCCGGTGATGAAAATTTGCCGGCCCTCCTTGCTCATAACGGCGTAGACCCCGGCCTCCGGAGAGGAGGCGATGATCTTCAGCCCGGGCACCGCCTCGATATCCTCCCGGAGCACCGTGGTGTGCCGGGAATGGGGCACATAGAACACATCGTCAAAGCCCCGCAGGAGGATGGACCGCTTATAGTCCTTCTCATGGGGGTAGACACCGAAGAGCTTCTCCGGGAGCCGGTGCTTCCGGATGCCGTAGTGATAGTACAGACCCGCCTGGGCACCCCAGCAGATATGGAAGGTGCTATGGACATGGGTCTTGGACCACTCCATGATCTCCGTCAGCTCCTTCCAGTAGTCCACTTCCTCAAAGGGCATATGCTCCACCGGGGCTCCGGTGATGACCATGCCGTCGAATTTCCGGTGCTTCAGTTCGTCGAAGCTCTTGTAGAAGGCCAGCATATGGTCCTCGGATACGTTTTTGGACTTGTGGGAGGTGGTGTGCATGAGCTCCAGGTTCACCTGGAGGGGGGTATTGCCCAGGAGCCGGGAGAGCTGGGTCTCCGTGGCGATCTTGGTGGGCATCAGGTTCAGCAGCACGATCTCCAGGGGACGGATGTCCTGGGTCAGAGCCCGGTGCTGGGTCATGACGAAAATATTCTCCTGCTGCAGCGTTCCGGCGGCGGGCAGGTCATTGGGGATCCGAATGGGCAAATCGCATTCTCCTTCGCGGTAATTTTCCTCTATTTTAGCCCAAAAGCCCCACAATGTCAATGGATTCCTCCAGGATCGTGCCCCGGTAATAATGGGCCAGGATCTCGTCGAAGGTGCTGCCATCCAGGGCCATGGCCTGGGCACCGTACTGGCTCATGCCCACCCGGTGGCCGTGGCCCCGGGTGGTAACGGTGACCCCATCGGCGGAGGCCGAGATCACAAAGGCGGTGGACCGCAGGCCCAGGAGGCTTCGCAGCTCCGTGCCCCGGAACACATGGCCCCCGATGTCCATGGTCTCCACCCCGCCGCCGTTGGTATAGGTTACGGACCGGACCCAGGAGCCGGGACTGCCGGAGAGGGTCAGGCCCAGGGCATCGGAAAATTCCGCTGCCGTCATGGTCACCGTTGCCATATCACGGTCGGCGTAGGCTTCCTCCGGGCTGTCCACCGCCTGCAGGTAGGGCAGGTCACTGCCCCAGACCGCCACCGCGTCCTCGGTGCGGCCCCCGGAGCTGGCGAAATAGGTGGCCTCGATGAGCGCTCCTTCATAGGTCAGCACCAGCCCCGCCGTATCCAGCACCGCCCGGCGGACCTTTTCCAGGTTCTCAGAATCACATTCCGCCGGGTCACGCCAGGCCTGGCAGCAGGCCGGGTCCGTGCAGACCCCGCCCTCCGGGTGCTTGGGCGCCGTGGTGTGCCGCCGCAGGGTGTAGGTCCGGGCCACCACCGCCTGGGCCTTCAGGGCCTCCGGTTCAAAGGAGGCGGGCATCTCCCCCAGGACCACCCCCACCAGGTATTCCTCCAGGTCCATGGTGACGGTTTCCTCCTCCATTCGCACCCGGACCTCCGGAGCGCCTGCCGGACCGGTGGTGCCGGGTGGGTCCGTGGGAGCCGGAGGAACATAGACCCCCGCCAGATTCCCGGCCCCGTGGACCATCAGCATGGGCAGCAGCAGCCCAAATACCAGGGCCAGCGCCAGTTCCCTACCCTTTTGTTTCATAGCCATCCCTCCGGTTCCATTGTATCCCGGCGGAAGGTTGGAATTTGCCGGAATCCGGTGGCAGATTCCGGGAATTTGACCGCAGGACTTGACATCATTCGCCCCAGCAAGTATAATCATTACAAATAATAACAAATTACCAATCGGAGCGATTTTATGAAGAATCCTTGGAAGCGGATCGTGCCCATTGTCCTGGCCCTGGCGGTGCTGGGCTGCGCGGTCTGGTACTTACTGATATATGACCGGGAGTTCACCCGGGATGTGCTCATCACCCAGGCCCGGTATTTCGATGACGAGGGCCGCCATGACATTGCCGCCTGGTTCTATGACCTGGCCTATGCCCACGCGGACAACGACGCCGCCGTGGCCATAGAGCTGGCGGAGCAGTACCGCGGCGACGGCAATTACACCAAGGCCGAGTTCACCCTGACCAACGCCATCGCCAAAAACGGCACGGTGGAGCTGTACATGGCCCTGAGCAAGCTCTTTGTGGAGCAGGACAAGCTCATGGACGCGGTGAATATGCTGGACAAAATCTCAGACCCGGTCCTGAAGGAGCAGCTCGCTGCCCTGCGGCCCCCGGTGCCCACGGTGAACGTCACCCCGGGCTTCCATTCCGAGTACATTTCCGTGGGTCTGTCCGCTGAGGTTGGAAAGCTGCTGGTCAGCACCGACCGGGAGTACCCCTCCCTCCGGGAGGACGAGTACACCGGAGAGATCCCCCTGAGCCTGGGCGAGAACACCATCTTCGCCCTGACCGTGGGCCAGAACGGCCTGGTCAGCCCCCTGGGCATCTACGGCTATGTGCTGGGCGGCGTCATCGAGGAGGTACGCTTTGCCGACCCCGCTGTGGAAGCGGAGGTCCGGCGGGTCCTGGGCGCGGAGGAATCCGCCCCCATCCGCACCGACGAGCTGTGGACCATTACGGAATTCACGGTGCCCATGGAAGCCACGGTGTACACCGATCTGGCAGCCATGACCAATCTGACCAGCCTGACCCTGTACAACGCCAAGGCGGACCAGCTTGGGTTCCTGCCGGGTCTGACGAAGCTGGAAAAGCTGACGGTCACCGGCTGTGAGCCGGACAAGCAGACACTGACGGCCATCGCCGGCCTGCCCGCCCTGAAGGAGCTGACCATTGCCCAGTGCGGCCTGGCGGATATCTCCCCCCTGGCGGCGGCCTACGGGCTGGAATATCTGGACCTGAGCTACAATTCCATCCGGGATATCAGCGCCATCAGCTCCATGACCGATCTGAAGACCCTGTACATGGGCCACAACGCCCTGACGGATCTGACGGCCCTCAAGGGATTGCGGAAGCTGGAGGTCCTCTACGTCAGCTACAACGCCATTACCGCTCTGGATCCTGTCTGTTCCCTGCCCAGCCTTCGGGAGCTCAGCGCCGGGAACAATCAGCTTGCGGAGCTGGGGGACCTGGACAACCTCAGCAGCCTTACCAAGCTGGATGTGAGCTACAACAAGCTGCAAGATATCTCGGTACTGGCGGCCTGCCCGGAGCTGGTGGACCTGAACATCGCCGGCAACAGCCTGACGGACATCACCGCCCTGGCCCCGGCAAAAAAGCTGCGGTGGCTGAACTGCGCTTACAACGCCATCACTGCCCTGCCCTCCTGGGCCAAGGATATCGCCCTGGTGTCCATCGACGCGTCCTATAACCAGATCACGGACCTGTCTCCCCTGAGTATGCTCCAGAGCCTGAACAAGATCAATGTGGATTACAACAGCGGCATCCGCTCCGCGGAGCCCCTGGCCAACTGCCCCAATCTGATCGAAGTGAACCTCTTCGGCACCCAGGTCATCGATGTGAGTATGCTGGAACAGCAGAGCATCATCGTCAATTACAACCCCACGGAGGTTGTCATCCCCGTTCCCGAGGAAACGGAGCCCACGGAAGCTGAATAATGACAAGAGCCCAGCCTTTCGGCTGGGCTCATTCTTTCATGATATGTCATTGCGAACCAGTCCGCAGACTGGTGTGGCAATCCGTTCTCCAAAATGTTTTGTTTTAGCTGAAAGTGCGCCTAAAGCCGCAGGTTTTAGGGGATGCGGATTGCCACGTCGCCGCCTTTTCGGCGGCTCCTCGCAATGACATGACGCTGGTGTGGCAATCTCTCAAAATAACCTGTCATTGCGAACCAGTGCGCACACTGGTGTGGCAATCCGTTCTCCAAAATGTTTCGTTTCTTGCTGAAAGTGCGCCTAAAACCGCAGGTTTTAGGGGATGCGGATTGCCACGTCGCCGCCTTTTGGGCGGCTCCTCGCAATGACACTCTTGTTTTCGATACTTTTTTGACACGCTGAGCCCAGCCTTTCGGCTGGGCTCTTTTTTTGACTTATTATAGCTGGGAAAATATCTCTCCCAGGGAGGTATGGAACACCAAATCTGCCCGGCTGTCATAGGGGGTCTTGTCCCGGTTGATCAGCACCAGGCGCTTGCCCCGGTAATAATTCACCAGCCCCGCCGCCGGATACACCGTCAGGCTGGTTCCGGCTACGATCAGCAGGTCCGCCCCGTAAATGGCATCCACGGCGGCGTCGATGACGTGACCCTTCAGGGGTTCCTCATAGAGCACCACATCGGGTTTCACGATGCCGCCGCACTGGCAGATGGGCACCCCGGCGCTGTCCCTGACGAATTCCGCCGTGTGGAATTTTCCGCAGCGGACACAATAATTCCGCAGAACGCTGCCGTGAAGCTCCAGGACCTTTTCGGACCCGGCCTTCTGGTGCAGGCCGTCAATGTTCTGGGTCACCACGGCGGAGAGCTTCCCTTCCCGCTCCCAGCGGGCCAGGACCCGGTGGGTGATGTTGGGCTCGAAGCCCAGGGGCAGCATCTTCTCCCGGTAGAAATTGAAGAAATATTCCGGGCGGGCTTCATAGAAGCTGTGGCTGATGATGGTCTCCGGAGGGTACTCGAATTTTTGGCTGTACAGCCCGTCCACACTGCGAAAATCCGGTATTCCGGACTCTGTGGATACACCGGCACCGCCGAAGAAGACGATCCGTTCGCTTTCTTCCACCCATTTTTGAAGTTTTTCCAGTTTTGTCATACATTTTCCCCACGGAGGACGTAGACCCGTTCGTCCGCGTCCATTTCCTCTGTCCGTTCAAAGCCGAAGCTTGTATACAAATGCAGCGCATGCGCGTTATCGTCATGCACCGAGGTAAATACATCCCGGCAGCCATATTGGCCCCGGATCAAATCGATGACCATGGGCAAAAAAGCTTTCCCGTAGCCTTTGTTCTGATGGGCCACATCAATCATGTACCGGCACATCAGATAACGGTCTTCATCCCGGTCGTAACCGATAAACACGAAGCCTACCGCCGTATCTCCGTCCATCAGAATACGGCAATCCCAATCCTTATCATAGCAGCACTGCAGCATAGAAAAGGCATTATTGGCGATCCATTTTTCATCCAAAGGGATCCTGCGTTCCGGGTCCGTGGTAAGAAACACGGCATCTCTCCAGTTATCCTCCGTTACCGGTACCAGCTTAAGTTCCTTCATTCATATCCTCCTGATCCATTTCCTTCAGCAGCTTCTGATCCTGCTTGGAGGAAAGGTCCAGCTTTTCGTACATATCCGGGCGGCGGGCTTTGGTGCGGCGCAGGGCCTGCTTCCGCCGCCACTGGCGGACCTTTTCGTGGTTTCCGGAGGTCAGGATGGCTGGGATCTCCCGTCCGTGCCACACCGCGGGGCGGGTGTACTGGGGGTATTCCAGCAGGCCGTTGAAATGGCTCTCGTCCTCGAAGCATTCCGGGTCCGCCAGGACACCGGGGACCATGCGGCAGACGGCATCGGTGACGGCCATCGCGGCGATCTCACCGCCGGTAAGCACAAAGTCCCCCAGGCTGATCTCTTCATCCACACACTCGTCGATGAACCGCTGGTCAATGCCCTCGTAATGACCGCAGACCAGGATGATATTCTCCAGCTTGCTGAGCCGGATGGCATCCGCCTGCTTGAAGGTATGGCCGCAGGGAGACAGATAGATGGTATGAACCGGGCCGGCGGCCTCGTCGCACACCGCCTCCCAGCACCGGTACAGGGGGTCCGCGGTCATCACAGCGCCCCGTCCGCCGCCGTAGGGGTAATCGTCCACCTGGTTCTGCTTGTTGGCGGTGTAATCCCGGATCTGATGGGTGTTGATGGCGATATAGCCCCGCTCCTGGGCACGGCCCAGGATGGATTCACTGAGCACATCTCCCAGGGTCTCCGGGAACAGGGTCATAATGTCAATTCTCATCGGTTCTCATTCCTTCGATCAGCTTTACCTGCATCACATTGGATTCCAGGTCCGTAGACAAGACAAACTGATTGACGGCAGGAATCATATACTCGTGCTTGCCCTTGACCACATACACGCTGTTGCCGGGATAGTCCAGCACATCCACGATCTTACCGATCTCCACGCCATCGCAGAGAACCTGCATCCCGATGAGCTCGGCGGCGAAGATCACCTCGTCGTCAATATCCTCCCGGTACAGCTCCACCACCCGGCCCCGCATGGCCTGGGCCGCTTCCATGGTATCGATGCCCTCCAGCTTCAGCAGATTGCAGGATTTCTGGATCCGGCACTGCTCGATCTTATATTCCCGGCCGCTGATGCGGACCCGGTCAAATTCACAGAGGATCTCGGGAGAATCCACCCAGGGCAGGACCTTCATTTCGCCACGGACACCGTGGGTGCTGACGATCTCTCCGGCCTCAATATATTCCAGTTTCATGGTAATACCTCATATCCTACTCCGTCATTGCGAGGAACGACAGTGACGTGGCAATCCCGTGGCTTCTCGGGAAACCTTACGGGATTCCCACGCCAGTGTGCGCACTGGCTCGGAATGACGCATTGATTGACAGAAAAAGGAAAATGCGTGACGATACCGCCACGCACAATCCATTAATCCACGATTTCGACGGTGACCTTCTCGCCGGTGCGCTGGGCCACAGTCTTCACGATGGTACGGATCTCCTTGGCGATCCGACCCTGGCGGCCGATCACCTTACCCATGTCGCCGGGGGCCACACGGAGCTCCAGCACCTTACCTTCGTCATCGGTGGACTCGGTAACGGTGACGGAATCGGGATCGTCAACCAGATTCTTTGCCATATACAGCAAAAGTTCCTTCATTGTGCTTCTCCTTTGGGATCTTACAGCACGCCAGCGTTCTTCAGCAGGCCGCGAACGGTGTCGGTGGGCTGAGCGCCGTTCTTGATCCAGGTCTGAGCCTTCTCAGCATCCACAGTGATGGTAGCGGGCTCGGTCAGGGGATTGTAAGTGCCGATCTCCTCGATGCAGCGGCCGTCACGGGGAGAACGGGAGTCAGCAACAACGATACGGTAGTAAGGAGCCTTCTTAGCACCCATTCTTCTCAGTCTGATCTTAACCATGAGAGTTCACCTCCATAAATAGTCTAAAAGTATTTCGTCTATATCGCAAAGCAATTTGCTTTCAGCGAACAACATTTCCGTCATCGCGAACCAGTTCTCAAACTGGTGTGGCGATCCCGTGGATTCTCTGACAGCCTTACGGGATTGCCGCGTCGCTTCGCTCCTCGCAATGACGCGTTTCTTAGAAGCCGGGGAATCCGCCGCCGAAGCCGCCAAGACCCTTCATCCGCTTCATTTTCTTGCCCATACCCGGGCCGGAGAACTGCTTGATCAGCTTCTGCATCTGCTCAAAGCCCTTCAGCAGCTTGTTCACATCCTCAACCTTCACACCGGCGCCGGCGGCGATGCGCTTCTTCCGGCTGGCACCGATGATGCCGGGATTTTCCCGCTCCTTGGGAGTCATGCTCAGGATGATGGCCTCGGTGTGGGCCATGACCTTTTCGTCCAGCTTCACATTCTTCAGGTTCATGCCGCCGGGCATCTGGGCCATGATCTCCTCCATGGAGCCCATGGACTTCATCTGAACAAGCTGATCGTAGTAATCCTGGAGGGTAAATTTGTTGGAGCGGAGCTTTTCCTCCATCTCCGCGGCCTTCTTGGCATCGTAGGCCTTCTCGGCCTTCTCAATGAGGGTCAGCACGTCACCCATGCCCAGGATCCGGGAGGCCATACGGTCCGGATGGAAGGGCTCGATGTCCTCCAGCTTCTCGCCGATGCCGGAGAACTTGATGGGCTTGCCGGTGATGGCACGAACGGACAGGGCCGCGCCGCCTCTGGCGTCGCCGTCCAGCTTGGAGAGCATGACGGAATCGATATCCAGCCACTCGTTGAAGGTCTGGGCGGCATTCACCGCGTCCTGACCGGTCATGGCGTCCACCACCAGCATGATCTCATCGGGGGTGACCGTGGCTTTGATATTCTTCAGCTCCTGCATGAGCTGCTCATCCACATGAAGACGGCCGGCGGTATCCAGGAACACCATGTCGTGACCGTGGGTCTTGGCATAGGCCACAGCCTCCCGGGCAATGTCCACGGGATTCTTCTGGCCCATTTCAAAGACAGGGATCCCCAGCTTCTCGCCGCAGACCTTGAGCTGCTGAATGGCGGCGGGGCGGTAAATGTCACAGGCCACCAGCAGGGGGTTCTTGCCCTGACGCTTCATCAGGCCCGCCAGCTTGGAGCCGTTGGTGGTCTTACCGGCGCCCTGCAGGCCCACCAGCATGACCACGGTAGGACCCTTGGGGTTGATGGAGATGTGCTTGGTGTCGGAGCCCATGAGCTTGGTCAGCTCTTCGTTGACGATCTTGATGATCATCTGGGCCGGAGTCAGGGATTCCAGCACATCGGTGCCTACGCACCGCTCGGTGACCATTTTGACAAAGTCCTTGACCACCTTATAGCTGACGTCCGCTTCCAGCAGGGCCATTCGGATCTCCCGCATGGCTTCCTTCACATCGGCCTCTTTCAGGCGGCCTTTGCCCCGGAGCTTCTTGAATGTATTATTGATTTTTTCAGTTAAGCCTTCAAATGCCATAACTTACTCCTCTAACGTGTGTACGGCGGCTTTAATCCGCTGTACCTGGGTCAATACTGCCGGATCGGAAGAGGCGTCAAGTACGGTGGCAGCGTCCAGAATCTCCTGGACGGCTCTGCGCGTCTGCATATCCCGTTTGACACATCCGATATTCTCTTCCATCCGACGCAGGAGGGCTTCCGTGCGGGTCAGGTTGTCGTGGACCGCCTGGCGGCTGACTTCCATCATTTCCGCGATCTCTCCCAGGGAGAGGTCCTGATTATAACGCAGTTCAATGTACTCCCGCTGTTTGGCGGTCAGCATGGTGCCGTAGCAGTCATACAGCAGTACGATCTCCAGTGCGTTCATTCCAAGCCTCCTGAATGTCAAGGGTATTCCCTTGAACCTGGGGTATTATAGCACGGCCTGCGCCGGGTGTCAAGTATTTTTCCTGCACATCACAAATATTTTTTAGGTTTTTTGTGCAGGATGCAATAGAATCGACTGATTTCTTTGGTTTTCACGAAGCCCAGGCCTTCATACAGGTCCAGAGCCTTCCGGTTACTCGATGCCACGGTCAGGGAGACCGTCTCCCCGGGGAACCCATGGGCAAGGGCGCAAACCACGTCCCGTCCCCCGCCGGGGACCAGGGAAGCCACCCAGGGGATATTGTCTCCCTCTGCGATGCCGGTGCCCAGGAGCTTCCCGCCCCTGTGGACAAAATAAGCGCTTCCCTTTTGCAGCAGCTCCCTGCCGTCCTTTTCCGTCATCCAGGCCCCGCAGGGCACCCGGACGATCTTGCTGTTATAAATGCTCCGGAATTCCTCCAGGGTATGTTCCTGGACCGGGAACAGGCAGGCATCCGTTTCCGGCAGGTCCGAAACAGCGCACCGCAGCTCCCACAATGCCGTGTACAGCGGATACTTCTCCAGGTAGTCATGGCCCCTGGCCAGCACCGTCTCCGCCCCGCACATCCGGCAAAAGGACAAACATTCCTCCAGAAGCTTTTCCGGTTCCAGGGAGTCCCGGATGTGGATATAGGCCGTCTGCTGGTAGGGAATCTCCCGCAAAATCAGACTTGCCACGCCGTATTCCGTTGTAAAGACCGGAAAATCCTTCATAATCCCACCTCGACTCCATCATATCACAGAATTATTTCCGCCGCAACCGGATTCTCCGGTTGCAACATTTTTTCTCATGTGGTATGATAATCCACAAGAGGTGATCCTATGTTTTGTCCCCATTGCGGCACTGCCTGCGAAGAGAGCCACCGTTTCTGCTTCCGCTGCGGCAGCGTCCTGCCTGAAATTCTGACCGAATCCAACGATATCCCGGAAGAAATCCCGGTCCCCATGCCGGAACCGGAACCCCTGCCGGAAGCTCCCGCAGAACCGGAATCCCTGCCGGAAGTCCCCGCAGAACCGGAAGCCCTGCCGGAGACGGCAGAGCCCGAGTCTGGGCCAGAACCGGAACAAGAGCTCCTGACGGAGCCCGAGCCCGCGCCCGCGGAACCCAAGGGACGGCTGTGGCCTCCGGTGCTGATGCTGGGCATCATCGCCTGTGTGGGCCTGCTGGTCTATTTTATGACCACCTTCCAGCCCGCCCCGGCGGTCCAGTCCGATACCCCCTGGTTCTCCGTAAAGAACGGAGTTCTGGAATTCCATGCCGAATACTACACCGGTGACGCGGAGCTGACCATCCCCAGCGTCATTGACGGCCAGACCGTTACCGCCATCGGAAACCATGCTTTCAGCGGCTGTGATCTGATCTCCACCGTGATCCTGCCGGATACGGTGATCCGCATCGGGGACTATGCCTTCAGCAGTTGCCACAAGCTCCGGGGCATCTATATTCCCGAATCCGTGGACCTGATCGGTGTCTATACCTTTGCCGACTGCAGCGCTCTGGAGGCCATTTATATCCCCGGGGAACTGGAGCTCATGGGAGAGGGAGCTCTGGACTCCTGCGACAAGCTGAAGTTTATCCTGTTCAACGGCACCTGCGCCCAGTGGAACGAGCTTTACGAGGGCCGGTTTGTTACGGAAGTGGAGCTTCACGCCACCGATGGCGTTTTCTACGCCCAGCCCTGATGGAAATTTTAGGCATTTTGTACAGTCCAAGCTGTTCCAAATTCCATTTTCATCCAGAGTCTGAACAAGAGAAATGAAATAGTTATGAATTTTAGAAAAAACCTCTTGATTTTTTAACAGAAAAGTGTATAATTACCTTCGTTATTAGCCTATGGAAAGGAGGTTCATCCATATGAAGAAGATCATCTGCAAGAAGGAGTACGACACCGAGACCGCTACTCTGATCAAGGCTTACTCTCACGGCGAGCTGGGCGATCCCACCGGCTATGAGGAGGATCTGTACCAGACCCCCGGCGGCCTGTATTTCCTGCATGTCGGCGGCGGCGAGGCCTCTATCTACCCCACCGAGGATATCCTGCGTCTGGCTAAGACCAAGGTCAAGGAGTGGCTGGATACCCACTAATTCGCGATACATACAAAGAGACTGCCGCGGCAGTCTCTTTTTTCTTGACAAACATGATATAATGTGAGTTGAAAGTTGAAAGTGGAGAGTTGAAAGTTATGAAGAGAGTCGCTGCGCTTCTAATCTTAATATGCATTCTGATAGGTGGATGTGCTTCTTCCGAGACGGCGAATGTTGCGGCGACGACATTGCCGGTGTATGAGTTTACGACCCGGCTGTGCCAGGGGACGGACATCACCGTGACCCGCCTGGTGACGGAAAGCGTATCGTGCCTCCATGACTACACCCTGCAGGTGTCCCAGATGCGGTCCATTGAATCCGCGGAGGCAGTGATCCTGTCCGGCGCCGGACTGGAAGAATTTCTGGAAGACGCGCTGCCGGCTGCCAGCCATGTGGCGGATGCCTCCGCCGGGATCCCGCTGATCTGCCCGGAGGACGGGCACGACCACGACCATGAACACGATGACCACGGTCATCATCACGAAAACGATCCCCACATCTGGCTCTCCCCAGCCAACGCGGCAGTGATGGCGGAAAACATCTGCCGGGAGCTGTGCACCCTGTATCCCCGGCACAGAGCTGTCTTTGAAGCCAACCTCACTTCCCTGCTGGACGACCTGGAGCGGCTCCGGGCTTACGGGCAGGAAACCCTCGCACAGCTTTCCGGCCGGGAGCTGATCACCTTCCACGACGGCTTCGCCTACTTCGCGGAATGCTTTGACCTGACCATTCTGGAAGCTGTGGAAGAAGAATCCGGCAGTGAGGCTCCGGCATCGGAGCTGATCCGGCTGATTGGTCTGGTCCGGGAGCATCAGATCCCCGCCATTTTCATTGAAACCAACGGCTCCGACGCCGCGGCTCAGATCATCGCCGCGGAGACGGGCATTCCCATCTACACCCTGGACATGGCCATGGCCGGAGACAGCTATTTCGATGCCATGTACCGCAACATCGACACCATTAAGGAGGCTCTGGGATGAAACGACAACTACACGGCGGAGCCTGCGGCGATTCCTGCTGTCTGAAGCTGAATCAGGTATCCGTAAAAATCGGATCCGACTCTATATTGAAGGACGTGACCATGCATGTCCACTGCGGTGAGATGGTAGCCCTCATCGGCCCCAACGGCGCGGGCAAGAGCACCATTCTCAAGGCCATCCTGGGCCAGCGGGATTACGAAGGTGTGATCACCTTCTCCGCCCCGGGTATGCGCCACCGGAAAATGCCCCGGATCGGCTACGTGCCCCAATCCCCTGCCTTTGATCCGGGAGATCCGGTGACCGTGGCGGATCTGTTTGCCTGCTGTCAGAGCAGATTCCCGGCCTTTCTGGGCATCACCCGGGAGCATCGGGAGTTGGTTCTGGAATGTCTGGACCGGGTCCATGGCAAGGACCTGATCGACAAGCGGGTGGGTACTCTGTCCGGCGGCGAGCTCCAGCGGGTGCTGCTGGCCCTGGCCCTGGAGCCTCTGCCCAACATTCTGATCCTGGACGAACCCCTGTCCGGCGTGGATGTGGAGGGTATGGAGACCCTGATGGAGATGCTGGACGAAATCCGCAGAACCTATGACCTGTCCATTCTCATGACCACCCACGATTTTGCCATGCTGCCCCGATACGCGGACCAGGTGGTGCTCATCGATCACCGGGTGCTGAAGCAGGGCCAGCCGGAGGATGTTCTGGACTCCCCGGAATTCCGGCAGGTATTCCACAGAAAGGGCGGTGTGTGACATGGAGCTTTGGTATTGGATCTGGGATACGCTCCCCTTTGAGATGCTCCACTGGGACTTTATGAAGAACGCCCTGCTGGCAGTGCTGCTTATGGCCCCCCTGTTTGGCCTGCTGTCCACCATGATCGTCACGGGACGCATGAGCTTTTTCTCCGATGCCCTGGGCCATTCCGCCTTTACGGGCATCGCCATCGGTGCCATCTGCGGCGCTGCCGCGCCGGTTTGGGTAGCGGTGATCTTTTCTGTCCTGTTCGCGGTGCTTTTCTCCTGGGTCCGCAGCCGCAGCAACCACGCGGCGGACACTTTGATCGGTGTATTTTCCAGCACCGCTGTGGCCCTGGGTATTTTTGCAGCCACCCTGGGCGGCGGCAGCTTCACCAAGTACAACAAATATCTGATCGGTGACATTCTCTCCGTCACCCCTGGGGAGATTGGGATGCTGGCTCTGGTGCTGGTAGCTGTGGCGGTATTCTGGGTAATCTGTTCCAATCGGCTTACCCTGACCGCTATCCATCCCCAGCTCGCTTCCTCCCGGGGTATGAAGACGGAGCTGATCCAGACCCTGTTCACCGTCATGATCGCCGTTGTGGTGACCCTGGCCATCTCCTGGGTGGGTTTGCTGATCCTCAACAGCCTGCTGGTGCTGCCCGGGGCAGCCGCACGGAATGTGGCGAAAAATCTCCGGCAGTATCATCTGCTGTCCGTGGTCTTCGCCCTGCTCTCCGGCATTGGCGGATTGACCCTGTCCTATTATCTGGGTGCCTCCGCCGGCGCGGCCATTTCCCTGGGCCTGGCTCTGATCTTCGCCGTTTCCTTCTGTTTCCGGAACCGGAGGGCCTGATATGGATAATGTGCATATTCAGGTTATCGCCAGGATGCGCAGCGACTTCGCCACCAAATTCGGCATTCCCCGGCAGAGCGGCCTTGTGGAAGAGCTTCGGTCCACCATCGTCTTTGAGCCGGAATTTCGGAATCCTGACGCCCTCCGGGGGATTGAGGATTTCTCCCACCTGTGGATCATCTGGCAATTCTCCGAAGCGGTCCGCTCCGGCTGGTCCCCCACGGTCCGGCCCCCCCGGCTGGGCGGAAATACCCGCATGGGTGTCTTCGCCACCCGATCCCCTTTCCGGCCCAACAATCTGGGCCTGTCCAGTGTGAAGCTGCTGGGGGTGGAGCATACGGCGGAATTCGGCACCGTGCTTCATGTGGGCGGGGCCGATCTCATGGACGGCACTCCCATTTTTGACATCAAGCCCTACATCCCCTACGGCGACTGCCATCCGGAAGCCACAGGAGGCTTTACGGACACAGCAGGTGAATTCTTGCTCAAGGTAGACTTTCCCACTCCCCTGCTGGAACAGCTTCCTGAGGACAAGCGGGCCGCTGCCATAGGCGTTCTCAGCCACGATCCCCGGCCCAGTTACCAGCGCAAGCCCGACCGGATCTACGGTCTTACCTTCGCCGGCTTCGATATTCGCTTCACGGTGGATAAGGACACGTTGACCGTTTGTGATATTGTTGACAAAAGCACCGCTGATTAACATCAGCGGTGCTCAGCGTGTCAAAAAAGTCCCCCGAACAATACGTCATTGCGAACCAGTCCGCAGACTGGTGTGGCAATCTCGTAAATTAATGGGAAAATGCACGATTTTTAACAATAAATGTTTGAAAATCCACGGGATTCCCACGCCAGTGTGAGCACTGGCTCGGAATGACGTGGTTTTTCGACAGTCTGAGCACCGCTGACTAACATCAGCGGTGCTCATTTTAGTTGTTGATACCGTGGTGAGCACCGGGGCTGTTAAAATTCAGCACCGCGAAGGTGTATCCGTTGGCAAGGCCCCATTGGATAATGCGCTCCGTGGCCTTCAGGCAGGTACCGTGGGAATCATGCATCAGAACCACAGAGCTGGACCGATTGCTGACACCCCGGATCACATTATAGGCCACTTCCGCCCAGCCATGGGTCACACCGCCGGCATCCCGGCTGTCCACGTTCCAATCAAAATACCGGAAGCCCTTTTCCTCCACCAGCTTGCTCAACCGGGACATGATGCCGGGATTAAAATAGCTGATGGTATTGGAGCTGCCGCCGGGGAAGCGGATCAGCACCGGAGACAGGCCGGTATAGGACGCGATAATGTTCTGCATTCTGTAGAGGTCATTAAAATAGGCTTCCTCACTGGCGTAGATCTCGTAAAAGTCATGGGTGGTGGAATGGATTCCAATGGCATGACCGGCATTGGCGACTTCCGTCATCACACTTGCATAGCCCGTATTGACCACGAAGAAGGTCGCCTTCACGCCGTAGCGGTCCAGGATCTCCAGCAAGCGGGAGGTATAGCTGCTGGGGCCGTCATCGTAGGTCAGATAGATCACACCGCCGGAAACCCTTGCCTGAATATCCTCCATGACCACCGTGCGCGACGCGGTAGCTGTATTACCGGAAGCATCCGTCACGGAGTAAGTGACGGTATAGGTTCCTGGCAGATACATATTTACCTCGCTTACAACCTCCACCTGTCCTGTCAAATCTCCGTCGCAGTTATCCAGGGCGGAATAACCGGGATCGCTGTAAGCGTTGCCGATGACCAGACGGACCACAGAATCGCCATACAATGTCAGTTCCGGAGGAACCATATCCTTGACGGTTACGGTTCTGACAACGGTTGTGGAATTGCCTGCCGCATCCGCAACCGTATAAGTCAGCGTATAGGTGCCGGCCTCGTCCGTATTCACCGCGCCCTCCAAAGTCACCTGCTGTGTAATATCGCCATCGCAATCGTCAACCGCGGTAAAACCGGGTTCCTCATAGGAAGAACCGTTGTCCAGTTCCATTTCCGTGTCTCCCAGCAGCGTGATCACAGGGGCAGTCACATCCACATAAATCACACTGCGGGTCACCTGGGCCGTGTTCCCGGATTCGTCAGCCACTTGATATGTCAGTATATAGGTGCCGGGAGCCGCGGGGTCCAACTCCCCGGTGACAGTTACAGAATCAGACAGCTCACCGTTATAATTATCGGACGCGGCACAGCCGGGATCCTGAAATTCCTCACCCACCGGAAGGGTCACTGTTTCCTCTCCCAGCAGAGCAATTTCGGGAGCCACCGTATCCACCACCCGGACAGTCCGGGTTTCGGAGCCGGAAACTCCTTCGTATTCCGCGTAATAGTGAACTACATAGTCACCGATTTTGGAGACATCCACAATTCCTTCCGCGGTCACCGGAACATCCAGGGGTTCCTGCTGGAAGATCGTTCCGAAATACACGGCGGAAGCACCGGGATCCCGGAAACTGTCACCGTATTCCACAGTGACCACCGGATCACCGGACAGCATGACCTGAACCGTGTACACATTGACATTCAGCAAAAACAAAAATCCAACCAAGCCAAGGAGCACAAGGCTGAGAAAGATGATGATTGGAATCATCCAACGATTATTAGTCGGCTTCATAACGGGGGGTACCTTCCTTTTTCGGATATAGCTGGTATTATACCACATTTTGTCGAAAAAGAAACCCCATTCATAAAATAATTGAGCCCTCCGAAGAGGGCTCAATATCACGAAAATCACTTAAAATACTTGACGGCGGATTCGAACATCCGGATGTCGTAATTGCCGGGGACATTCCGATACAGGCCGGCACCCACACGCTCGCTGTGGCCCATCTTGCCGAAGACACGGCCATCGGGAGAGGTGATACCCTCGATGGCAAACAGGGAGCCGTTGGGGTTGAAGGCAGCGTCCATAGTGGGTTCGTCCTTCAGGTCCACATACTGGGTGGCGATCTGGCCGTTCTCAGCCAGCTTCATTGCCAGTTCCTCGGAGGCGAAGAAGCGTCCCTCGCCATGGGAAATGGGCACATTCACCACATCGCCCACGTTCATCAGGCTCAGCCAGGGGCTCTTGTTGGATGCGATCCGGGTACGGACGATCCGGCTCTGGTGGCGGCCGATGGTGTTAAAGGTCAGGGTCGGGCAGTTCTCGTCGGTATCAATGATCTGTCCGTAGGGCACCAGGCCCAGCTTGATCAGAGCCTGGAAGCCGTTGCAGATACCGCACATCAGGCCATCCCGATCATTGAGCAGCTTGGTAACCTGCTCCTTGATGGCGGGGTTGCGGAAGAAGGCGGTAATGAACTTGGCGGAGCCATCGGGCTCGTCGCCGCCGGAGAAGCCGCCGGGGATGAAGATCATCTGGCTGTCAGCGATCTGGCCGGCAACGGTCTCCACGCTCCGGGCCACATCCTCAGCGGTCAGGTTGCGGATGACCACGATCTCAGCCTCGCCGCCGGCAGCCATGACAGCCCGGGCGGAGTCGAATTCGCAGTTGGTGCCGGGGAACACGGGGATCAGAACCTTGGGCTTGGCCACCTTCACAGCGGGAGCCAGGTCGATCTTCCGCTCGAAGGAGAAGACAGGCTGCTTTTTCTCGGTCTCCACAGTCTTGGTGGGATACACATCCTCCAGAACGGCGGCGTTCAGCTCATAGAGCTCATCAATGGAAGCGGACTCGCCGCCCAGGTTGATGACACCGTCGGCGGTGGTTTCACCGATCTTCATCACACCGGGAAGCTCCACGTCCTCGGTCAACTCGGCAACCAGGAAGCCATAGAAGGGCAGATGCCAGTTTTCGCCCATATCGGCACAGGCCTTGAAGCCGATGTGATTGCCGAAGGACATCTTCATGATAGCCTCAGCCACACCGTGCTCCACAGCCCAGCCGGCCTTCACCTTGCCCTGAAGGGCCAGCTCGTGGAAGGCTTCCCAGGCACGCTTCAGGCTCTCAGCGGACTCATCGGTGGGTCCGAACAGATAGACGGGATGACCGGCTTCCTTGAACTCGGGAGTCAGGACCTGGTTCTTGTCAATGGGAGCAATGGCGAAGGAGATCAGCGTGGGAGGAACATCCTTATCCAGGAATGTGCCGGACATGGAGTCCTTGCCGCCGATGGCGGCGGTGCCAAGCTCCAGCTGGGCATCCAGGGCACCCAGCAGTGCCGCGAAGGGCTTGCCCCAGCGGGCAGGCTCCGTCTTCAGCTTCTCAAAGAACTCCTGGAGGGTCAGATAAGCCAGCTTGTAGTCCGCACCGGCGGCAACCAGCTTGGCAACGGAATTGTAAATGGAAGCGTGGGCACCGGTATAGGGATCCACGCTCAGATGATCGGGATCGCAGCCCCATGCGAACAGGCTGGCCTGATCGGTGGTTTCACCGGGAAGTACAGGCAGCACTGCGGCCATGGCCTGGGCAGGTGTCAGCTGCTTCTTGCCGCCGAAGGGCATCAGCACAGAGCCGGCACCGATGGTGGCATCAAACCGCTCCACCAGACCTCTCTGGCTGGCAGTCTTCAGATCGGAAGCCATTTCACGCAGAGAAGCGTACAGAGGCTTGCTCAGAACGCTCAGATCCTTTTCCACAACGGCCACATTGGTATGCTTCACGGCACCGTTGGTGTTCAGGAAAGCACGGGACAGGTTGGCGATCTGATTGCCCTTCCAGTGCATGACCATCCGGGCTTCCTCGGTGACCACGGCCACCTTATAGGCTTCCAGGTTCTCAGTCTGGGCATGGGCGATGAAGGCTTCGGCATCCTCAGCGGCAACCACAACGGCCATACGCTCCTGGGACTCGGAGATGGCCAGCTCGGTGCCATCCAGGCCCTCATACTTCTTGCGGACCGCGTCCAGGTCGATCTGTAGGCCGTCGGCCAGCTCACCGATGGCAACGGACACACCGCCGGCACCGAAGTCGTTGCACCGCTTGATCAGGCGGGTTACTTCAGGATTCCGGAACAGCCGCTGAATCTTCCGCTCCTCGGGAGCATTACCCTTCTGGACCTCAGACGCCATGGTGGACAGGGATTTCAGATTATGACTCTTGGAGGAGCCGGTGGCACCGCCAATGCCGTCGCGGCCGGTACGGCCACCCAGCAGAATCACCACATCACCGGCAGCGGGACGCTCCCGGCGGACATTATAGGCCGGAGCGGCAGCCACAACGGCACCGCACTCCAGACGCTTGGCAACATAGCCCTCATGGTACAGCTCGGCAACATGCCCCGTAGCCAGGCCGATCTGGTTGCCGTAAGAAGAATAACCGGCAGCAGCAGTTTGGCAGATCTTTCGCTGGGGCAGCTTACCGGGCAGGGTTTCCGCCAGGGACTTCCGGGGGTCACCGGCACCGGTGACACGCATAGCCTGATGGACATAGGCACGGCCGGACAGGGGGTCACGGATGCAGCCGCCGATACAGGTAGCGGCACCGCCGAAGGGCTCGATCTCGGTGGGATGGTTGTGGGTCTCATTCTTGAACATCAGCAGCCAGTCCTGCTCCTCACCGTTGACGGTGGCGGTGACATGGATGGAGCAGGCGTTGATCTCCTCGCTCTCGTCCAGCTCCGGCAGCAGGCCCCGCTTCTTCAGGGTCTTGGCACCGATGGTGGCGATGTCCATCAGAGTCTGGGGCCGCTTGGCAGCCTTCTCTTCCCCATAGACCTCCACACGGGCAGCGAGATAACGCTCATAGGCAGCCTGCACGGCAGGATCATGGATCTGGATATTGTCCAGGTGGGTGGAGAAGGTGGTGTGACGGCAGTGGTCGGACCAGTAGGTATCGACCACCCGAATCTCGGTAATGGTGGGGTCCCGCTTCTCTTCGTCCCGGAAATAGGCCTGCAGGAATTTCAGGTCATCCAGGTCCATCGCAAGACCCAGCTTGTCCAGCAGTTCCGTCAAGCCCTGCTCGTCCAGCGCGGTGAAACCGGTAACGGTAGCCACGGTATCAGGGGCAGCGTAGTCCACAGCCAGAGTCTCGGGCAGTTCCAGGGAAGCCTCACGGCTTTCCACAGCGTTGATGACGTGTTTCTTGATAGCAGAAACCTGGGCCTCGGTCAGGTCGCCGGACAGGACGTAGACCTTGGCGGTGCGGATGGTGGGACGGTTTCCCTGGGAGATGATCTGGATGCACTGGGCGGCGGAGTCGGCCCGCTGGTCGTACTGACCGGGCAGGGGCTCCACAGCAAAGACGATACCACCCTGGGGCACATCGTAGGTCACGTTGTCCACCTGGGGCTCGGAGAAGACGGTATTGACGGAAGCATTGAACAGGGCTTCGTCAATGTTCTCCGCATCATAACGGTTCAGAACCCGGACACCGGCAAGGCTGCCGATCTGCAGAAAATCCTTAATCTCCCGCAGCAGGCTGTCGGCCTCATGGGTCTGGCCGGGCTTCTTTTCAACATATACGCGATAAACCATGGGGTTGTCCTCCATTTCTTTCTATATCAGCGTGTATAGCTTATTTCAGGGCCTGCAGGGCTCTGCGGCCGATGTCGCTGCGGCGATAGGCACCCTCAAAACGGACGCCATCAGACAGGCGGTAGGCCTCCTTCACGGCATCCCCCAGAGAATCCGCTATAGCGGTGGTGCCGGTGACACGGCCGCCGGAGGTGACCAGGACACCATCCTGGAGCTTGCCGCCGGCCACATAGGTATGGGCCGCGGCTTCCTCGGTCATGGTGATGGGGAAGCCCTTTTTGTATGCGGTAGGATAGCCGTTGGAAGCCAGGATCACGCAGCAGGCATGCTTCTGGGCAAACTTCACTTCGGTCTCCGCCAGGGTGCCGTTGGTGGTAGCCTGCATAACCGTCAGCAGGTCGCTTTCCAGCAGGGGCAGCACCACCTGCGTCTCGGGGTCGCCGAAGCGGCAGTTATATTCGATAACCTTGGGACCGTCCTTGGTGACCATCAGACCGAAGTACAGGCATCCCCGGAAGGTACGGCCTTCGGCGTTCATGGCGGCGATGGTGGGCAGGAAGATCTCTTCCATGCAGCGTTGCGCCACGGCATCGGTATAATAGGGGTTAGGGGCAACAGTGCCCATGCCGCCGGTGTTCAGGCCGGTATCGTTGTCACCGATGCGCTTGTGGTCCATGGAGGAAACCATAGGCTTAACCACCTTGCCGTCGGTGAAGGCCAGAACGGAAACCTCGGGGCCTTCCAGAAACTCCTCGATAACCACCCGGCTGCCGGACTTGCCGAAAATGCCACCCTCCATCATGTCCCGGACCGCTGTGAAGGCCTCTTCCCGGGTCATGGCAATGATGACGCCCTTGCCCAAAGCCAGGCCGTCGGCCTTGATGACCGTGGGGATGGGCGCGGTCTTCAGGTATTCCAGCGCCGCGTTCATGTCTTCGAAAACTTCATAGGCGGCAGTAGGAATGCCATATTTCTTCATCAGATTTTTGGAGAAGACCTTGCTGCCCTCAATGATGGCAGCGTTGGCCCGGGGGCCGAAACAGGGAATGCCCTTGGCTTCCAGGGCATCCACGCAGCCCAAAACCAGGGGATCGTCGGGAGCTACCACGGCATAATCAATACCGTTGCCCACGGCGAATTCCTCGATCTTCTCAATCTCCGTGGCACCGATGGCCACACAGGTGGCATCGGCGGCAATGCCGCCGTTACCGGGCGCAGCAAAAATCTCAGTAACCTCGGGATTCTTTTTCAGGCTCTTAATGATGGCGTGTTCCCGGCCACCACCGCCTACAATAAGCAATTTCATATATTACTCCTCTGTAATTAGGAATTAGGGATTAGGAGTTAGGAGTATATCCAGCATCCTGATTCCTTTTCAAAACAATGGTTTCTCGGGTGGATTTTGTTATCGAAGACAGCATTTTGCGAAGCTCCTCACAATCATCAAGTAAAGAGCGATGTTCCGGAGCAGTTAAGTAATTGCATTCAAGCAGCAATTCGAGCCAGTATTTTGTTTCCGCGCATTCCTTCAAGGCAATATACAGCTTGTTCAAAAAATCTCTGCGTGATATACCGTACTGCGCCTCCGAAACATTCGCTCCAATACTGGTACCGCTGCGAAGAAGCTGGTTTGACAGCACATATTCATTTCTCTCACGACTCAGATATTGACAGGCGAATACAATGCGTTTTGCAAAAGCCTTGCTCTTAACCACAATTTCATTCTGCTTCAATTCCTAATTCCTCATTTCAAATCCCTAATTGAAATCAGTGGTGGAACAGGCGCATGCCGGTGAAGGCCATGACAATATCGTTCTTATCGCACTCAGCGATAACCAGGTCGTCACGAATAGAGCCGCCGGGCTCGGCAATGTACTTGACGCCGGAAGCAACACCGCGCTTGACAGAGTCAGCGAAGGGGAAGAAAGCGTCGGAACCCAGTGCCACAGCATCCCGGGAATCCAGCCATGCCCGCTTCTCTTCTGCGGTCAGGGGTTCGGGACGGACGGTGAAGTAGTTCTGCCAGATACCCTCGGCGCAAACATCCTCTTCGTTGCCGTTGATGTAGCCGTCGATGACGTTGTCGCGGCCGGGACGGCCCAGGTCAGGCCGGAAGGGCAGGTTCAGGGTCTTGGGATGCTGACGCAGGAACCAGGTATCAGCCTTGCCGCCAGCCAGACGGACACAGTGGACACGGCTCTGCTGACCGGCACCCACGCCGATTGCCTGGCCGTCATAAGCAAAGCAAACGGAGTTGGACTGGGTGTACTTCAGGGTGATCAGAGACACGATCAGGTCGATCTTGGCAGACTCAGGCAGGTCCTTGTTGACAGTGACGATGTTCTCCAGCAGGTGCTCGCCGATCTTGAAGTTATTGCGGCCCTGCTCGAAGGTGATGCCGAAGATCTGCTTCCGCTCCTGGACATCGGGGACATAGTTGGGATCGATCTTGACCACGTTATAGGAGCCCTTCCGCTTGGCCTTCAGAATGGCCAGAGCTTCCTCGGTGTAGCCGGGAGCGATGACACCGTCGGAAACCTCGGGAGCGATCAACTTGGCAGTCATCTCGTCACAAACATCGGACAGAGCCACCCAGTCACCGAAGGAGCACAGGCGGTCGGTGCCGCGGGCACGGACGTAAGCGCAGGCCAGGGGGTTCTCATCCAGGCCTTCCACATCTTCCACAAAGCAGGCCTTCTTCAGGTCCAGGGGCAGGGGCTTGCCGACAGCGGCAGAGGTGGGAGAAACGTGCTTGAAGGAAGTGGCACAGGCCATGCCGGTGGCTTCCTTCAGCTCCTTGACCAGCTGCCAGGAGTTCAGGGCATCCATAAAGTTGATGTAGCCGGGACGGCCGTTCAGGATCTCGATGGGCAGCTCGCTGCCATCGTGCATATACAGGGAAGCAGGCTTCTGGTTGGGGTTGCAGCCATACTTGAGTTCAAAAGTCTTCATTGATCGTTTCTCCTTATCAGTTGTGCTTGTTGATAATACGCTGCTGGTATTCACGGGTCTCCAGATCGGTATAGCGAACAAACAGAGAGATCTTATTGTTCTCGTTCAGATTGGTCCACAGTTCCTCAGTGAAGGTGTCGATGTCAGCAGGAATGGAAACCCGCTCAGGCTCACCCTGGAAGGTAGGGATCACGGGATTGCCGTCGCAAACATAAGTATGCAGGAAATGACCCAGACCGGCAGTGGCAGGATACTCCCAGAAGAACCGGGCACAGGCATGACCCTCGGGATCGGCAGCCTTCAGAATGGACATCTTATAGGAGCCGTCACCGGCCTGGATGCCGGAAATACGGGGGGTCCAGTTGGGACCGTCATCCTCAAACATCCGGGTCCGCAGAGCAGCTTCCCAGCTCTCACCCTTAGCCAGATACTCCCAGACGGTATCGGTCTGGTCACCGTTGGTGACGATCAGGCCGTTGCCGATTTCCCGGACGGGATGGTAAATGATCAGGTGGGGATCCTTCATCAGCGCAGGGTCGTGGGCCTCGGTACGGATGCCGTCGGGTTCCTGGATGAACACACGGTTGCGGGAGTTGACGCTGCGGCCCATGATAAAGTAGGCCGCCACAGCCTTCTTACCGTCGGGGGTGATGCCCAGGACGATGCCCCGGCCGGGATAAGTATTGCCGTCCAGGCGCTCAGCCATGGACTTGATCTCGTAGACGTTCATATTTCAATTCTCCTTAATTTTCACGATCCGGCCATCCACAGAAAGCCGGTCCTGGCAGAACAGCCGTACCGCCATGGGCAGCAGCTTCCATTCCGCTTCTTCCATGATCCGGCGCTGGAGGGATTCGGGAGTATCGTCTTCCCGAATCTCCACAGCCTTCTGCGCGATGATGGGACCGCCGTCGCATTCCGCGCTGACGAAATGGACCGTGGCACCGGAGAGCTTTACACCGTACTTCAGGGCTTCCTCATGGACCCGCAGGCCGTAGAAGCCCTGGCCGCAGAAGGAGGGGATCAACGCCGGATGTACATTCATAATGGCATTGGGATAAGCGTCCACCAGTTCCTGGGTGAAGATGATCATGCAGCCTGCCAGAACTACCAGATCAATATTCATATCCTTCAGCATATCCACCAGGGCCACAGTCATGGCCTGGTTGGAGGGGAATTCCTTCCGGGGAAGCACATAGCCGGGAATTCCGGCATTCTTCGCACGCTCCAGGGCATAGGCACCGGCCTTGGAGGAGATCACCGCGGCGATCTCACCGCCGCCCAGCTCTCCCCTGCCCTGAGCGTCGATCAGGGCCTGCAAATTGGTTCCGCCGCCGGAAACCAGAACCGCGATCCGCTTACCCATTACAGGATCACCTTTTCTTCGCCCTTGATGATCTGGCCGATCACATAGGCATCTTCGCCGCGGGCCTTCAGAATCTCCAGAGCCAGGTCTACCTGCTCGGCAGGAACCACGATGCTCATGCCCACGCCCATGTTGTAGGTGTTGAACATATCCCGCTCGGGGATGTTGCCCCACTTGGCGATCACATCGAAGATGGGTAGGATCTTGATGGCAGCCTTGTCGATCTTAGCGCAGAGGCCATCGGGGATGGAACGGGGAATGTTTTCATAGAAACCGCCGCCGGTGATGTGGCTGATACCCTTCACATCCACCTTTTCCAGCAGCGCCAGCACGGGCTTGACATAGATCTTGGTGGGGGTCAGCAGAGTCTCGGCAATGGTCTTGCCGCCCAGCTCCTCCCGGGCCACATACAGCTCGGGGTTGTTGTTGTCAATGTCGAAAACCTTACGGCACAGGCTGAAGCCATTGGAATGGATGCCGGTGGAGGGCAGCGCGATGACCACATCGCCCTCAGCCATCCGGGAGTTGTCCAGAATCTTCTTCTTGTCCACGATACCCACGGCAAAACCGGCCAGGTCGTAGTCTTCCACGGGCATCATGCCGGGGTGCTCGGCAGTTTCACCGCCGATGAGGGCAGCACCGGACTGAACGCAACCCTCAGCCACACCGCCCACGATCTCAGCGATCTTCTCGGGGATGTTCTTGCCGCAGGCGATATAGTCCAGGAAGAACAGGGGTTTGGCACCAACACAAATAATATCGTTGACACACATAGCCACGGCGTCAATGCCGATGGTGTCATGCTTGTCCATGAGAATAGCCAGCTTCACCTTGGTGCCACAGCCGTCGGTGCCGGAGACCAGAACAGGCTCCTCCATGCCGGCAATGGGCAGGCCAAAGCAGCCGCCGAAGCCACCCACATCATCCAGGCAGCCTTCATTACGGGTACGGGCAACGTGCTTCTTCATCAGCTCCACTGCGCGGTAACCGGCGGTGATATCCACACCGGCGGCAGCGTAGCTGGCAGAATAGGAATTCTTGTGATCCATGAATCGCTCGCTCCTTTGTTTATTTCAATAATTATTAATTCGTTTATTCCTTACCGGTCCAGCAATAGGTGCAGACCTGATCCCGGTCCAGGCCAATGGCTTCCAGCAGACCGTCCAGAGACTGGTAGCCCAGAGAATCAAAGCCCATCTCCTGGCAGATCGCGTTGCGCATGGCCTTACCCCGGGGGGTATTGCCGTCGGCATATTCCTCAATATGGTTCTGGCCCTCGTCACCCTCCAGCTTCTGGATGGTTTTCCGGGCAATCAATTCCATTTCGGAGTTGGAACGGGAGAAATTCAGGAATTTACAGCCGTACATAATTGGCGGGCAGGCAGAACGCATATGCACTTCCTTTGCGCCGGATTTATACAGAAAATCCACGGTTTCCCGCAACTGGGTTCCGCGGACAATAGAGTCGTCCACCAGCAGCAGCTTCTTACCCTCGATCAGCTCCGGCACCGGGATCTGCTTCATCTCCGCCACCAGATTCCGGATTTCCTGGTTGGAGGGGGTGAAGGAACGGGCCCAGGTGGGAGTATACTTGATAAAGGGGCGGGCAAATGTGGAGTGGGTCTCGTTGGAATAGCCGATGGCATGGGGCACACCGGAATCCGGCACACCTGCCACATAATCCACATCGGGCATGGTGCCGTTGCGCTGCTCTTCCCGGGCCATGATCCGTCCGTTGTTGCAGCGCATGACCTCTACGTTGATTCCTTCATAATTGGAATTGGGATAACCGTAGTAGGTCCACAGGAAGGCGCAGATCCGCATTTTTTCGCCGGGAGCGGAAAGCTGCTCATATCCGTCGGCGGTGATCTTCACGATCTCACCGGGGCCCAGATTATAGCAGGGCTTGTAGCCCAGCTTCAGGCAGGCGAAGGATTCCATGCAGGCGCAATAGCCGTCTTCCTTCTGACCGATCACAATGGGAAGACGTCCCAGCCGGTCCCGGGCCGCGATGATTCCATCCTTGGTCATCAGCAAGATGGTGCTGGAGCCATCGATGATCTGCTGGGCATAGCGGATGCCGTCCACCAGATTGCTGCAGCGGTTGATCAGGGCCGCGGTCAGCTCCGTGGAATTGACCTTGCCGGAGGACATAGCCATAAACTGGTTGCCGGGACCGTTGAAGGTCTTTTCCACCAATTCCTCCGCATTGTTGATAATACCCACAGTTGCCAGAGCAAACAGGCCAAGATGGGACCGCACCAGCAAGGGCTGAGGATCCGTATCCGAAATACAGCCAATTCCGGAAGTGCCGCCCAATTTGCCAAGATCGCTTTCAAACTTTGTGCGGAAGGGAGTGTTTTCAATATTATGGATCTGGCGCTGAAAGCCACGATCCTCTTCATAAAAAGTCATGCCACCCCGTTTTGTACCTAAATGGGAGTGGTAATCCGTACCAAAGAACACATCGTATTTACAGTTTTTTCGGGAAACCGCGCCAAAAAAACCACCCATACGCAAGAGCCTCCTTGTTCAATAATGGTGCGTTGACAACACAACAACGCAGGAGAGGGGTGCTCCCCCCCGCCTACGTTGCGGTGAAATCAATCAAGCGAAAAACAGTTTGTTCAGGGTCAGAGGATCCACATACTGGCCGTCCTTATAGACCCGCATGTTGCCGGAAGCGATCTCGTCAATGAGCATCACATTTCCGTCAGGATCGTAGCCGAACTCAAACTTGATATCGTACAGGTCCAGACCCTTTTCCTTCAGGTCATCCGCCACGATCTTGGTGATGGCCTGGGTCTGAGCCTTCAGAGAATCGTACTGCTCGGCGGTCATAACGCCCAGGTCCACCAGGCCGTCCTTGGTGACCAGGGGATCACCCTTCTCGTCATTCTTGAAGGTAGTCTCCACGTAAGCGGGCAGGTCCTGACCCAGGGTGCAGTAGTCGGAATAACGGCGGTAGAAGGAGCCCACGGCCTTGTAACGGCAAATGACCTCCAGGCCCTTGCCAAAGACCTTGGCAGGCAGGACTTCCATGGTAGTGTTGGCCAGGTCAGCACTGACATAGTGGGTGCGGATACCGGCGGCATTGATCTTCTCGAAGAAGTAAATGGACATACGCAGGTTCACGTCACCCACGCCATCGATGGTCAGGCCCACGGAGTTTTCGCCGGGATCAAACACACCGTCCTTGCCGGTGCAGTCATCCTTGAACAGCAGCAGGCAGTTGCCGTTGGGCAGGGCGTAAACATTCTTGGTCTTACCAGTATACAGCAGCTTCAGGTTTTCCATAATGAATTGTCTCCTTTAATTTTTAAAATTACGGGTTTACAATCTATCCATAATACCGGCATCCTTTTCCAGGACAGCCTTGGCATCATTGACACGTTTCGCGTCCAGCTTTGCCGCAAGCTCCGCGTCGGACACAGCAATAATCTGGGCAGCCAGCAAAGCCGCATTGGCACCCCCGTTAATGGCCACAGTAGCCACAGGAATGCCGGTGGGCATCTGGACTGTGGAGAGCAGGGCATCCAGCCCATCCACACAGCCGCCCTTGCAGGGTACGCCAATGACAGGCAGGGTGGTATTGGCGGCGATGGCGCCGGCCAAATGGGCCGCCATGCCTGCAAAGGCCAGAATGGCACCAAAGCCGTTTGCCCGGGCGTTAACTGCAAAATCACGGGCTTCCACCGGAGTCCGGTGGGCGGAATACACGTGGACCTCAAAGGGGATTTCCAAGGTCTTGAGCATATCCGTGGCCTTCTTTACAATGGGCAGATCCGAATCGGAGCCCATAATGATACCAACTTTTTTCATAAAGCACCTCCAGAAATAGACAACTGGGCGCACTTAACCCTACAGTTAAATGCGCCCAGACGGTCGGCTTTCAGTCAATTCCCGCTCCCCGGTGGAGTTCCACCTTCATTCCGTCAGTCACAGGAAACTGTATCAAAAATACAAATCAATTGTACCATGACCCGAATTTTGTGTCAAGAAGTCATGTATGAGATTCAAGATTTTCGACTATTTGGATACGATTGTCTCAGGACAAATCTACTTTTTTGTACAAGTTTTTCCAAAAGATTCCGTGATAATTTTAATCACATCAGGGTCTTTTTGGATTCACAGTACACACAGCGGTAGATCTTCTTTTCCCGGTTCACGCACTTGAATTTGTGGCGCAGCTCCTGCTCCGTTGCGCTGATGCAGCGGGGATTCTCGCAGTACAGCACATCCTCGATCACATCCGCTTCCTCCCGCTCCCGGCGGGCAGGATCGGCCTTGGCCTCTTCCAGCAGCTTCAGGATCAGGGCCATGCGCATATACTTTCCGTTGAGGGTCTGTCGGAAATAGGCAGCCCGGGGATCGTCGTCCACAGCCACGGAGATCTCATTGACCCGGGGCAGCGGATGGAGAACGGCCATTTTCTCCTTGGCCAACGCCATCTTTGCGGTATCCAGCACGTAGCTGTTCTTCAGCCGGTCATACTCAGCAGGATCATCAAAGCGCTCCCGCTGAATGCGGGTCATGTACAGCACATCCAGCTCGGGCATGGCCTGCTCCAGGCTGGTTACCTCCGTATAAGGAATTCCCTTGGGATCCAGGGAGTTGTAACGCACATAGCTGGGAAGCTTCAGCTCCTCGGGAGAAATCAGAACAAACCGAATTCCCTCGTAGCGGCTCATGGCGGCAATCAGAGAGTGAACCGTACGACCATACTTCAGGTCGCCGCACAAACCGATGGTCAGGTTGTTCAGCCGGCCCATTTCACGGTGAATGGTCAGCAGATCCGCCAGAGTCTGGGTGGGATGGAAATGACCGCCGTCACCGGCATTGATCACAGGGATGGTGGCTGCGGCGGCGGCAACCTGGGGTGCGCCCTCTTTGGGGTGGCGCATGGCGATAATATCGGCATAGTTGCTGACGGTCTTGGCGGTGTCGGCAACGCTCTCGCCCTTGGCGGCGGAAGAGGAATTGGCCTCACTGAAGCCCAGAACGCTGCCGCCCAGTTCCAGCATAGCAGCCTCAAAGCTCAACCGGGTCCGGGTGGAGGGCTCGAAGAACAGAGTTGCCAGTTTCTTATGGGCACACTTGTCCCAGTATTTCTCGGGATGATCGGCAATATCCAGGGCAACGGAGATCAGCTCATCCAGCTCCCGGGTGGACAGGTCCAGAATATCGATCAAACTTCTCATCTTACTTCGCTCCGTTCACGGCCAGATAGTTCTTGATCCGGGTCACATTCTCCTCGTTGGCGGGATCCTCTTCCAGGAACTCGATGATGTCATAGACATCCACCACGGAGTACACAGGGAAGCCGAACTGCTCCTCGATCTCCTGCATGGCGCCCTTCTCGCCCTGGCCCTTTTCCTTCCGGTCCACCATGATGAAGGTGGCGATGACCTTGGTGCCTTCCAGGTGCTTCAGGATCTCCATAGACTCCCGGATGGCAGTGCCGGCAGTGATCACATCCTCGATGATAACGATCTCTTCACCGGCCTGGGGCACATAACCCACGAAGGTGCCGCCCTCGCCGTGGTCCTTCACTTCCTTACGGTTGAAGAAGAAGGGCACGTTCAGGCCGTTCTTGCTCAGTGCCACAGCGGCGGAGATAGACAGGGAGATGCCCTTGTAGGCAGGGCCGTAAAGAACGGCCTGCTTCTTGCCCAGCTTGTCAAAATACGCTTTGGCATAGAACTCGCCCATCTTGGTGATCTGATCGCCGGTCTTGATCATGCCGGCATTGACGAAATAAGGGATCTTCCGACCGGACTTGGCAGTGAAATCACCAAACTTCAGAACACCTGCATCCTGCAGGAACTGGATAAATTCTCTCTTGTAGCTTTCCATATTATAAACTCCTTATGATGTAGTAAGATTAGACAGTTAGGTCCTGTAAATCAGACATTTTCCTTCTGAGAGCCGGTGGGATTCTTAATGCTGTAGCCCACATTTACAAGATGGTCGCCCACACGTTCCAGGCCCATAACAGTAGACGTGAAGTAGGGGCTGTGGGTCACACAGCAGCTGTTGGAAGACAGGCGGGCAAAATGATTGGCCGTAAGCAGATCCTTCATGTCATCCACTTGATTCTCGAACCCGGTCAACTGATCCAAAAGACTACGGTCCAGATTCACAAACGCGTCACGGGCAACCGCGAACATTTCCAGGATCTTATCGCACATGGAAGAGATCTCATCCTGGGCAGTCTGGGAATAGGCCAGATTTTTCTGAACCATTTCCTGACTCAGCTCGTAGAAATTCTGAGCGTGGTCACCAATCCGCTCCAGGTCATTGAGCACATGGAAATAAGCGCCAATGGTAGCTTTATCCTGGGCGCTGATCTGGGTATCCGAGAGTTTGATGAGGAACGCGGTCAGAGCGCTGTTGATAAAGTCGATGTTCTCCTCATTTTCACGGATCATCGCCTCATTGGAAGAAGATCCGGAGCGAACAGCCTCCAGGGAAAGCCGCGTATTCTCCTCAGCCAAAGACAGCATATAGTCGATCTCAAGCTTGGCCTGTACCATAGCGGCGGCAGGCATCGCAAGCAGATGCTCGTCCACATAGCGAAGGGTCCGAGCAGGTTTCACTTCTTCCTTATCCGGGATCACCATCTGGGAGAAGGATACAAGCTGCTTCACAAAAGGCAACAGCATCAAGGTGGTAGTCACATTAAAGATCACATGGAACAAGGAAACGCGCATCTGCAGAGACATGGGGTCGTTTCCGGGGAAAATAGTAGTCAGCAGGGTTACGGTGGGTTCCTGGAAAATCCAAATCAGAGCCGCAAAGAATGTGGTGCCTACCGTGTTAAAGGTAAAATGGATCAGAGCAACCCGTTTGGAATTGGTGCTGGCACCGAGAGAAGCAAGCAAAGCCGTCACACAGGTACCAATATTGGCACCGAGAACGATAAACAGTGCCAGATCCAGGCTCAAAACGCCCGTGCCTACCATGGTGATCACAACACCGGTGGCGGCGGAGGAGCTCTGGAGCAGGGCGGTAAATACCGCACCGACCAAAATCAGCAAAAGCGGGAAGCCAATGACGCTGAAAATCTCTGTAAACAGTTCCTTCACCAGAGCATTGCCAAAAGCATCCTGACTGCTCATAATATTGAGGCCCACAAAAATCAGGCCTAGACCGCTGCACAGGTTTCCGGCAATCTGGACTTTTTCCTTCTTCACAAAGCCCATCATCACACCGGCAAAAGCCAGGAAATACATGGTCATGTTGAAAAAATCATTTTTCAGCGCAACCAGAATACCGGTTACGGTGGTACCAATGTTGGCGCCCATAATAATGGGTGTGGCCTGCATCAGAGTCATCACACCGGCATTGACCAAACCAATCACCATGACCGAGGTGGCGGAAGAGCTCTGGATCAGAGCGGTCACACCAACACCGATGGTAACACCGGAAATGCTGTTACCGCATATCTTGCCAAGCATCCGCTTCATACCGGAGCCGGCACATTTTTCCAGGGCTCCGCTCATGAAATTCATGCCAACAATAAAGATACCGACACCGGCCAGCAGCCAGATCAGGCTTTGAATCAGCTGCATAATTTCGTCTGGAGTCATAGAAATCAATCCTTTTCTTCTAAATCAAAAGCGCCTTCAGATCCTCCACCGTTTCTGCCAAACGATCCGCCGCGACGGTGGTAAGCTCTTTCCTGCTGCCATAACCGTAGAGTACACCAATGGCTTTCATGCCGTTAGCATGGGCACCCGCAATATCCTGTGCCCGGTCCCCTACCATCACGGCATCCCGGGGGTCTATGTTACCCGCCCGGCTCAGGGCTTGGGCGATGATATAAGCTTTGCTGTGGTCATCCAGCTCGTTCAGGGAAGCACCGCAGATCAGGGAGAAATATTTCGCAAATCCGAAATGCTCCAGAATCCGTACTGCGAAGGGTTCCGGCTTGGAGGTCGCGACAATCAGGGTCTTGCCCTTTTCTGTCAGGGCCCGAAGCAATCCAAGGATTCCTTCATAGGGCGCATTTTCCCTCCACCCTACATCCAGAAACCGTTCCCGGTAATACATAATGGCCTCACAGGCGGTATCCGCATCAAAACCACAGTAATCCTGGAAGGACTCCCGCAGAGGCGGACCGATGAAGCTGTTCAGCGACCGCAGATTCTCCACGGCATAGCCGTACTTCCCCAGAGCATAGGCAACGGACCTGGTGATTCCCTCACCGGGATCCGTCAGGGTGCCATCTAAATCAAATATAATGCAGTTATACGACCGCATCAGTCGCAGAACTCTGCCACACAGCGTTCATAAGCAGCCACAGGGTCGGCAGCAGCGGTGATGGGGCGGCCCACCACGATGTAATCAGAGCCGATTTCCTTAGCCGCGGCGGGGGTCATGACCCGCTTCTGGTCACCGACATCGCCGTCAGCGAAACGAACGCCGGGAGTAATGGTCAGGAAACCATTGCCGCAGGTATCATGGACCTTGCCGGCTTCCAGGGGAGAGCAGACCACGCCATCCAGACCCGCTTCGGCGGCGCACTTGGCGTAGTGCATGACCACCTGATCGATGGGCTCATGGATCAGCAGATCGTTTTCCATGCTCTCCTGGTCGGTGGAAGTGAGCTGGGTCACAGCGATCAGCAGAGGACGGGTGCCATCGGGACGGGTCAGTCCTTCCAGAGCAGCCTTCATCATATTCTTGGTGCCGGCGGCATGGAGGTTGGTAATGTCCACATCCAGGCGGCTCAGGACTGCCATGGACTTCTTAACGGTATTGGGGATATCGTGGAGCTTCAGGTCCAGGAAAATCTTATGGCCCCGGGCCTTGATCTCACGAACGATGCTGGGACCCTCGGCATAATACAGCTCCATGCCGATCTTCACAAAGGGCTTTCTGCCGGTGAACTTGTCCAGGAATGCAAAGGTCTGCTCCGCGCTGGCAAAGTCACAAGCTACGATTACGTCCTTACCCATATTATTTCGCGCCTCCTATAATTTCACTTAATGTGTTGATTCTGTATTTTTCCATCACCCGGGGCAGATCCCGGATGATATCCCGGCAGGCATAGGGATTGACCAGATTGGCCGCGCCCACTTCCACAGCGGTGGCACCGGCCAGCATCATCTCGATCACATCCTCCGCGCTGCTGACACCGCCCATGCCCACCACGGGGATCTTCACGGCGTTGGAAACCTGGTAGACCATCCGCACCGCCACAGGGAAAATGGCGGGGCCGGAGAAGCCGCCCATCTTGTTGGCAATGATGGGTTTGCGGCGCATCAGATCGATGCGCATACCCAGCATGGTATTGATCAGGCTGATGCCATCGGCACCCGCATCCTCACAGGCCTTGGCGATGGCTACGATATCGGTGACATTGGGACTCAGCTTGATGATAACAGGCTTGGTGGTGACCTTCTTCACCGCCGCGGTTACTTCCGCCGCGGCCTTGGGGTCAGTGCCGAAGCTCATGCCGCCGCCGTGAACATTGGGGCAGGAAACGTTGACTTCCAGCCAGCCAACCTGCTCCTCTTTGTCCAGCTTTTCACAGGTGTAAGCGTAGTCCGCCACGGAAAAGCCGGAGACATTGGCCATCACCGGCTTGTGGAAGCATTGTTTCAGCTTGGGCAGTTCCTCAGCGATGACCTTCTCCACACCGGGGTTCTGCAGACCCACAGCATTGATCATGCCGCTGGTGCACTCCGCAATCCGGGGGGTGGGATTGCCAAACCGGGGATCCTTGGTTGTACCCTTAAAGGAGAAGGTACCCAGCTCGTTAATGTCGTACAGCTCGGCAAATTCGTAGCCGAAGCCAAAGGTGCCGGAAGCGGGGATCACAGGATTCTCCAGTTCGATACCGCACAGATTCACGTTCAGCTTTCCCACAGAATCTCCTCCTTCCGCATAACAGGGCCTTCCTTGCAGATGCGTTTATAACCTGTCAGGGTCTTGCAGGAACAGCCCATGCAGGCGCCGAAGCCGCAGCCCATACGCTCCTCAAAGCTCATCTGACCGGAGGTGTTGGCAGCACGGTACACAGCCTTGAGCATGGGCTCCGGGCCGCAGGTGTAGAAATACGTATAGTTTTCGGGAAGGGCGTCGGTGACGAAGCCCTTCTTGCCGTAGCTGCCATCCACGGTGGTCACGGTGACCTGGCAGCCCAGGGCCTTGAATTCTTCCTCATAAAAGATCTCAGCCTTGGTATTGAAGCCCAGGATCACAGACACCTTCTTACCCTGAGCCACCAGCTTCTTTGCCAGGTTGTACATAGGCGGAACGCCCACACCGCCGCCCAGGAGTACCGGGTGGTCACCGGAAACAGTCAAATCATAGCCGTTTCCCAGGCCGGTAAGAACGTCCAGCTCCTCCCCTGGGGTCATAGCGGCCATCTGGGCAGTACCGTGACCCACCACCTTGTAAACGATGGTCAGGGTCTCGCTGTCATAATCGCAGACAGAAATGGGACGGCGCAGGAACTTGCCGGTCAGTTGAATGTTCACAAACTGACCGGAAGCGGTGATGGCGGAGGTATCACCCGCCATCACCATCTTGTAAACGGTATCCGTCAGCGCCGTATTGCTGAGGATCCGAAAAAAGCTTTGCTTCATGGTTTGCTCCTTTCCCGGAACGGAAATCAGGCATCAATGGTGGAAATGGTCAGAGTGGTCTCCTCCAGAACATCCAGCAGAACCTTCACCGTATCCAGAGCGGTGAAGATGGTCACATTGTGCTCGGTAGCGATTCGGCGGATCTCAAAGCCGTCCTGCTCGGGGGCACCGGGATCCTTGGTGTTGATGACATAGGCGATGTGACCCTGGCGCAGAGCATTGGGGATCTCCTCGCTGCCGTCGCTGATCTTACCCAGGATGTGGGTACGGATGCCGTTGGCCTTCAGGAACTTGGCGGTACCCTCGGTGGCCTCAATGTTGAAGCCCAGCTTGTAGAACCGGCGGATCAGAGGCAGGGCCTCGTTCTTGTCCTGATCGGCAATAGTAGCCAGGACGGTGCCGTAGTTCTGCAGATGCATACCGGAGGCCTGGAGGGCCTTATACAGGGCACGGTTCAGGGTACGGTCGTAGCCGATGGCTTCGCCGGTGGACTTCATCTCAGGGCTCAGGTATACATCCATACCCCGGAGCTTGTTGAAGGAGAAGACAGGGGCCTTGACATACCAACGATCCTTTTCGGTGGGATAGATATCGAAAATGCCCTGCTCCTTCAGACTCTTGCCCAGAATGACCTCAGTGGCGATATCTGCCAGGGAGTAACCGGTTGCCTTGGACAGGAAGGGAACAGTACGGGATGAACGGGGGTTGACCTCGATGATGAACACGTTGTCATCCTTGTCCACAATGAACTGGATGTTGAACAGGCCAACGATGCCGATGCCCAGACCCAGCTTCTTGGCATACTGCAGAATAATGCCCTTGACCTTGTTGCTGATGGAGAAGGAAGGATAGACGCTCATGGAGTCACCGGAGTGGACGCCGGTGCGTTCCACCAGCTCCATGATGCCGGGGACGAACACATCCCGACCGTCGCAGATGGCATCGATCTCCACCTCACGGCCCTGGATATACTTGTCGACCAGAACGGGCTTGTCCTCGTCGATTTCAACGGCGGTACGCAGGTAGTGGCGGAGCTGTTCCTCATTGGCCACGATCTGCATCGCCCGGCCGCCCAGAACAAAGGAGGGACGGACCAGCACAGGATAGCCGATCTCCGCGGCGGCGGCAACGCCGTCCTCCAGCTTGGTCACAGCACGGCCCTTTGCCCGGGGAATGTTCAGCTCGTTCAACAGGTTTTCGAAAGCGTTCCGGTCCTCTGCCTTGTCAATGGCGGCACAGTCGGTACCGATGATCTTCACGCCCCGGTCCGTCAGAGGCTGGGCCAGGTTGATGGCAGTCTGACCGCCCAGGGAAGCGATAACACCCACGGGCTTCTCAAAGTCGATGATGTTCATCACATCCTCGGGAGTCAGGGGCTCGAAGTACAGCTTATCGGCAGTGGTGTAGTCGGTGGAGACGGTTTCGGGGTTGTTGTTAATGATGATGGCCTCGTAACCGGCATTCTTGATGGTCATGACGGCGTGGACCGTGGAATAGTCGAATTCCACACCCTGGCCGATCCGGATGGGGCCGGCGCCAAGAACCACGATTTTCTTCTTACCTGTCAGAACGGAAGCGTTCTCGTCAGAGTAAGAGGAATAGAAGTAAGGAATATAGGCGCCCGTATGGCAGGTATCCACCATCTTGAACACAGGGTAGATATTGTTGGCCTTGCGCAGGTTGTAAACCTCGATTTCCTTCATGCCCCACAGTTTGCCGATGAACTTGTCGCCAAAGCCCATCTTCTTGGCGGCCTTGAATACCTCCAGGTCGCCCACATGGGCAGACAGCTTCTTCTCCATGGCCACGATCCGCTCCACAGCCTCCAGGAAGTACGCAGTGATCTTGGTGATCTCATGGATTTCAGCCACAGTGGTGCCGCGGCGCAGGAGCTCTGCGATGGCGAAGATATTGTCATCCCGGAACTCCCGGATGTAGTCCAGCAGTTCCTCGTTGGTCTTGTGGTCGAACTTGGGCAGATGGAAGTGGCAGCAGCCAATCTCCAGGCAACGGGCACCCTTCAGCAGGGCTTCTTCCAGGTTGGAGCCGATGCCCATGACCTCGCCGGTGGCCTTCATCTGGGTACCCAGAACATTGGAAGCGGTATTGAACTTGTCGAAGGGGAACCGGGGCAGCTTGGCGATCACATAATCCAGCCGGGGCTCGAAAGCCGCGGTGGTGTTGGCGATCTTGATATCCTCCAGGGCCATGCCCACAGCGATCTTGGCGGTGACCCGGGCAATGGGATAGCCGGAAGCCTTGGATGCCAGAGCGGAGGAACGGGAAACACGGGGATTGACCTCGATAAGATAGTATTCGGAGGAATCGGGGTTCAAAGCAAACTGGACGTTGCAGCCGCCCTCGATCTTCAGCTCCCGGATGATCTTGATAGCGGAATCGTTGAGCATCTTCTCGTCTTCCTTGCTCAGGGTCATGATGGGAGCAACCACCAGGGAGTCACCGGTGTGGACACCTACGGGATCGATGTTCTCCATGCCGCAGATGGTGATGGCATGGTCATTGGAGTCACGCATAACCTCGAATTCGATCTCCTTGAAGCCCTTGACGGACTTCTCGATCAGAACCTGATGCACAGGGCTCAGCTTGAATGCGTTCAGGCCGATCTCCACCAGGTCATCCTCGTTATAAGCGAAACCGCCGCCGGTACCGCCCAGAGTGAAGGCAGGACGCAGGACCACGGGATAGCCGATGCGCTTGGCGGCTTCCTTGGCCTCGTCGATGGAGTAAGTGATCTCAGAAGGAATGACGGGCTCGCCGATGGACTGGCACATTTCCTTGAACAGCTCCCGGTCCTCTGCCCGCTCGATGGAAGCGCTGGGGGTGCCCAGAAGCTGGACCCGGCACTCCTTCAGAACGCCCTTCTTCTCCAGCTGCATAGCCAGGTTCAGGCCGGTCTGGCCGCCGATACCGGGAACGATGGCGTCGGGACGCTCGTAACGGATGATCTTGGCAATGTACTCCAGGGTCAGGGGCTCCATGTACACCTTATCCGCCACAGTCGTGTCGGTCATAATGGTGGCAGGGTTGGAGTTGCACAGGACAACCTCATAGCCCTCTTCCTTCAGAGCCAGGCAAGCCTGGGTGCCGGCGTAGTCGAATTCCGCGGCCTGGCCGATGACGATGGGGCCGGAGCCAATGATCAGAATTTTCTTAATGTCAGTTCTCTTAGCCATGTTAGAAATACCTCCGAATTGATTTCTTCTATCGTAAATTCAAGGCAAACTCTAAAAACTATTTTTTGGTGATTTGGGCAGAAGATTTCGGCTCAGAAAAAGTTTTGAAAACGGCAGAATACTTTGTGTATTGTGGCGTTTTCAAAACGCATTTATGGGGCGAAAGATTCGCCCAAAGCCCAAAAGGGG
>JAFVWL010000008.1 GCA_017501695.1 Oscillospiraceae bacterium | reverse complement strand
GCAGAAGTATCCCGACGGCAACTTCCCCACCTGCCCCTACCCCAACCCCGAGATCTTCGAGGCTCTGGAGCTGGGCCTGAAGCTGGCCACCGAGACCGGTGCTGATCTGATGCTGGCCACCGACCCCGACGCTGACCGTGTGGGCATCGCCATGAAGTGTCCCGACGGCACCTACGAGCTGGTTTCCGGCAACGAGGTGGGCGTCCTGCTGCTGGACTACATCTGCGAGGGCCGCATCGAGAAGGGCACCATGCCCAAGAACGCTGTGTCCGTCAAGTCCCTGGTCTCCACTCCCCTGGCCGACGCCGTCGCCGCCAACTATGGCGTGGAGATGCGCAACGTGCTCACCGGCTTCAAGTGGATCGGCGATCAGATCGCCCGTCTGGAGTCCGCCGGCGAGGTGGAGCGCTTCATCCTGGGCTTTGAAGAATCCTACGGCTACCTGGCCGGTCCCTATGTCCGTGATAAGGACGCCGTGGTCGGCTCCATGCTGATCTGCGAAATGGCCGCTTACTACCGCTCCATCGGCTCCTCCATCAAGGAGCGTCTGGAAGCCATCTATGCCAAGTACGGCCGCTACCTGAACAAGGTGGACTCCTTCGAGTTCCCCGGCCTGTCCGGCATGGACAAGATGGCCGGCATCATGGCTGGCCTGCGGGAGCAGCCCCCTGTGGAGATCGGCGGCTACAAGGTCGTGAAGGTCACCGATTACACCAAGACCGAAGAGACCGGCCTGCCCAGCGCCAACGTGCTGGTCTACGGCCTGGAAGGCGGCGCCACTGTCATCGTCCGTCCCTCCGGCACCGAGCCCAAGATCAAGACCTACTTCACCACCCTGGGCAAGGATCTGGCGGAGGCTCAGGCGCAGAAGGATGTTCTGGCCGCTGCCCTGAAGCCCATCCTGGCTTGATTTACCGAATCTAAAACCTAAAAAGGCCGGCGGCAGTACCTAACTGCCGCCGGTTTTCTTTGGTAGATTGATTTTGCTTTACTTTTGCATTGATCTGTGATATATTACTGTAATACCGAAAGAAAATTCATAGGATGCACCGCATCCTTAGCAAATGGAGAACTGTTATGGTACGAATCATCACGGACTCCGCGGCGGATTTTGAACCCGCTGAATTGGAGCGACTGAACATTGTCTGCATCCCGCTGACAGTGCAGATCGGCGAGGAAGCCTATCAGGAGAACATCAATCTGTCCAAGGAAAAATTCTACACTCTGCTGGAACAGACCAAGGAATTCCCCAAGACCTCCCAGGCACCCATCCAGACGGTGCTGGATATTTACGAGGATGCCAAGAAGGCCGGGGACGACGCGGTGCACATCACCATCTCCTCCGCCATCAGCGGTACTTACCAGACCGCCCTGGCCATCCGGGACATGGCAGAATATGACCGGTGCCATGTGGTGGACTCCCTGAACGCTACCGGCGGCCAGCGGATGCTGGTGGAATACGCGGTGAAGCTCCGGGACGAAGGCAAGTCCGCCGCGGAAATCGCCTACGCCGTGGAAGCCATGCGGGGCCGCATCATACTGTTTGCCTGCATGGATACCCTGGAGTATCTGTACCTGGGCGGCCGGATCTCCCGGACTGTGTATACCCTGGGCAGCATGGCCCAGATCAAGCCCATTATCCGGGTTGCCGAGGACGGCAGCATTGAAGTGCCCGCCAAGGCCATGGGTATGCGCAAGGGCCTGGACATTCTGTGCAAGAAGATCGCCGCCAATCCCCCCTCCCCCGACTTCCCCATCTATGCCATGTACACCGGCAACCGGGAGGGTGGCGTAAAGATGGCGGAGCGGATCCGGGCCATGGGCTACGATGTTCCTGACGAGCGGATCATCAACGTTGGCGCTGCCATCGGTTCCCATGTGGGCCCCAACGCACTGGGCTTTGTGTATATCAAGGAATAAGCTTCGGCGTGTCGTCCTTTCGGATGACACGCCGTTTTTTGTTTACAGGCAGCTTCGCAGCTCTGTGGCCAGGTCCGCTTCCAGCTTGATCAGCTCCCGGGCGATGCGTTTGGAGTCCTCATCGGCGGCCTTGTACTGATTCAGGTACTTGCTCAGGGATTTGACCCCCATGTTGCAGCCGTCGGTCATCAGGTCCGCCACGGTTGCATCGGACTCGTTCACCGCCAGGCGCATATTGGTCTTCATCCAGCTCATGCCCTTGGCCAGGGGGTCCGGAGCCTTGCCGTCATCCTGGAACCGGTCCAGGGCGCAGCGGATCTCCTTTTCCAGCTTTTCATGGGCCGTCTTGCAGGTTTTCAGGCTGCGCTTCATGGACTCTCCCCGTACATTGTCCAGCACATCGTCGATGGAGGAAATGCCCATCTTCACCCCGGCATCGCACTCCCGCAGCAGCCGTACCGTATCCTTTTCTACCATACCTTGTCGCTCCTTTTTTCGTGGTTGGGAATAGTATGGCCGGGTTGGGCGGGGTTTAGTCAAATTATAGTATATACTATTAAAGCACGTCATTGCGAGGCCCAAAGGGCCGTGGCAATCTCCTTCAGGTTTCCGGGAGCTTCCGATATAAAAATCTGTTCACCCACCTGGATCCACGTCATATTTTCATCAACGACAAATGCTACGTCTCCATACGGGATTGCCGCGTCGCCGCCTTTGGAGCGGCAAAAGTGGCGCAATAATTTGGACAGAAAATCCGAAAAATAAATGACAGTTATGCAGCAAGCGGGGGCATATATCCCAAGCTGCTGTGGGGGGCGCAGATTATTGTAGTAGTATACGTAATATTCGATTACCATGCGGTAGGTCTGCTCTGTCAGCAGGCTGGTTTTTCCCAGCTCCACCTTCATGGACTTCCAGAATGTCTCGATGAAGCAATTGTCTACCGGTTTG
>JAFVWL010000007.1 GCA_017501695.1 Oscillospiraceae bacterium | reverse complement strand
TTTGCGATTTGACCGGGTCTTTGTACCCAACTTTTCGTTTTGAAAAGTCCGCAATACACAAAGTATTCCGAACTTTCCAAAACTTAATTTGGGCACAAACCCCTCGCCCAAATCATCAAAAAAGAGTTTTTAGAGGTTGCCGTAAGTTAACCAATAATGCAGGCCGATAAGGCACGTTATTGCGAACCAGTCCTCAGACTGGTGTGGCAATCCCGTCGAGCATCCGAACAGTCCGGAATATCCATGGGATTCCCACGCCAGTGTGCGCACTGGCTCGGAATGACGCGTCGTGGCCTGTCCCATTATGGAGGTGCGTATATGAGTTTTGTGAAGTATCGCGTGAAGGAAGTGGCGGCGGATTTCGGCGTCGCCCCCAAGGAGATCGTCCAGATCCTGGAGAAACACGCAGAAAAGCCCAAGTCCAACACCCAGGTCCTCACCGCGGAGGAACTGAACATTGTGTTCGACAGCATGACCCAGAGAAATCAGATCAAGAGCCTGGAGGTGGTCTTCGCCGTGAAGCCTGCCGCTCCCAAGGCCGAGGCCCCCAAGCAGGAGACTCCCAAGCAGGAGGCTCCCAAGGCCCAGCCCCAGGCATCCAATAAGCCCAATCAGCCCCAGCCCCAGCATAAGCAGGAAGCCCCCAAGGCCCAGGACAACAAGCCCAAGGAGCCGGAGCGGAAGCGGGAGCGCCGGGTGGTGGATACCTCCGCCGTCCAGGTCAACTCCAACCGCTTTGCCGATGTGGATAACCTGGTTTCCGAGCGGGTCCAGAATTTCCAGGGCGGCAAGCAGCGCATTGGCGGCGGCAAGGGCAAGCAGCAGAAGCAGCAGCAGAAGGGCAGCTTCAAGGGCAATAAGTCTAAGAATGAAGAGCAGGAGAAGATGCGCCGGCTCCAGATGGAAGTGGCCCGGAAGGCTCCTGTCACCGTGAAGATCCCCGAGGAGATCACCGTGGGCGAGCTGGCCAGCCGCATGAAGAAGACTGCCGCCGAGGTCATCAAGTGCCTCATGCGCAACGGCGTCATCGCCGCCATCAACCAGACCATCGACTTCGACACCGCCGAGTTCGTGGCTACTGAGCTGGGCTGCAAGGTGGAGAAGGAAGTTACCGTTACCATCGAGGAGCGGATCATCGACGACCATGTGGATACCGCTGAAGAGCTCCTGACCCGTGCTCCCGTTGTTGTGGTCATGGGCCATGTCGACCACGGCAAGACCTCTACGCTGGATGCCATCCGGAAGACCTCCGTCACCAAGGGCGAGGCCGGCGGCATCACCCAGCACATCGGCGCCTACACCGTGGATGTGGACGGCCAGATGATCACCTTCCTGGATACCCCCGGCCACGCGGCCTTTACCTCCATGCGCGCCCGGGGTGCCAATTCCACCGATATTGCCATTCTGGTGGTCGCTGCCGACGACGGCATCATGCCCCAGACCGTGGAGTCCATCAACCATGCCAAGGCCGCCAATGTGCCTCTGATCGTGGCCATCAACAAGATGGATAAGCCCACCGCCAACCCCGATAAGATCAAGGAGCAGCTGACCAAGTACGAGCTGATCCCCGAGGAATGGGGCGGCGATACCATCATCGTGCCCATCTCCGCCAAGACCGGCAAGGGCCTGGATGAGCTGCTGGAAATGGTCCTGCTGTCCGCCGAGGTCCTGGAGCTGAAGGCCAACCCCAACCGCCGGGCCAAGGGCGTGGTCATCGAGGCCCGTCTGGACAAGACCCGTGGTCCCGTGGCGACCCTGCTGGTCCAGAACGGCACCCTGAAGCAGGGTGACATCGTCATTGCCGGTACCGCCGTGGGCCGTGTCCGTGTTATGACTAACGACAAGGGCCGCACCGTCAAGACCGCCGGGCCCTCCGTGCCTGTGGAGATCACCGGCCTGGCTGAGGTGCCCGCCCCCGGCGACGAGTTCAACGCCGTTACTGACGAGCGTATGGCCCGTGAACTGGTGGAGCAGCGCAAGCAGGCCCAGAAGGACGCTCTGGCCAAGCTGACCCAGAAGGTCACCCTGGACAATCTGTTCGCCAAGCTGAAGGAAGGCGAGATGAAGGAACTGCCCCTGATCGTCAAGGCCGACGTCCAGGGCTCCGCCGAGGCTGTGAAGGCCTCTCTGGAGAAGATCTCCAACGAGGAGGTCCGGGTCAAGGTCATCCACGCCGCCGTCGGCGCCGTCAACGAGTCCGATATTCTGCTGGCTTCCACCTCCGGTGCCATCATCGTTGGCTTCAACGTCCGGGCCGACCAGGCTGCTCAGGCCAGTGCCCACCGGGCCAACGTGGATATGCGGTTCTACCGGGTTATCTACGATGCCATCGACGAGATCGAGGCCGCCATGAAGGGCATGCTGGCACCCAAGTACCAGGAGGTCATCATCGGCCATGCCGAGGTCCGCATGACCTACAAGGTCTCCGCCATCGGCACCGTTGCCGGCTGTATGGTCAAGGACGGCAAGGTCACCCGGGATGCCCAGGTCCGTGTTCTGCGGGACAACATCGTCATCCACGAGGGCGAGATCGGCTCTCTGCAGCGGTTCAAGGACCAGGCCAAGGAAGTCACCGCCGGCTTTGAGTGCGGCATGACCGTGGCCAAGTTCAACGATATCAAGGAAGGCGATATCTTCGAGTGCTTCGTCATGGAAGAGATCAAGCAGTAACAAACAGAAAAGCCAGCCGCCGCTGCTGCGGCAGGCTGGCTTTTTGATACGCACGTCATCGCGAGCCAGTTCTCAAACTGGCGTGGCGATCCCGTGGATATTCCGGAAATCTGACGGGATTGCCGCGTCGGGCTTCGCCCTCCTCGCAATGACACCGAGACTATGAAATGGAGGATGAATTATGGCATCCAATCGAATCGCGATTATCAATGAGGAGATCCAGAAGGAGCTTTCCAGCCTGCTGCGGAAGGTCAAGGACCCCCGGGTGGCGGACCTGATGATCTCCATTACCCGGGTGGAAACCACCCCCGACCTGCGCTACGCCAAGATCTACGTCAGCTTCCTCCAGGAGGACAAGGCCCAGGACGCCCTGAAGGGCCTGAAGTCTGCCGGCGGCTACCTGCGCCGGGAGCTGGGCCGGACCCTGAACCTGCGCTACACCCCCGAGCTGGTGTGGGAGCTGGATGACTCCATCACCTACGGCGCGAAAATGCTGAAGCTGATCAACTCTCTGGAGGTCAAGCACGATGAGCAGTCTGACGAGGTCTGAGACTGCCCGGTGGCTGACGGACCGGGACCGGTTCGTGATCCTGACCCACTGCCGCCCGGACGGTGACACCGTGGGCACCGCCGCCGCCCTGTGCTTAGGGCTGCGGCAATTGGGCAAGACCGCCCATGTGCTCCACAACCGGGAGGTCACCCTCAAATACGCCCCTCTGCTGGCGGGCCTGACCAAGGCCTGGCCCCAGGAGGGGGATGTGCTGGTGGCGGTGGATACCGCAGCCGTCCAGCGGCTGCCGGAGGATTTTCTGCCCCTGGCAGAAAAGATCGCCCTGCGGATCGATCACCACGGCACCCGGGAATCCTTCACGGCCTTTGAGCTGGTGGAGCCGGAGGCTGCCGCCTGCGGCGAGATCCTGTGGGGACTTTTGGAACTGATGGGGATCAGCCTGGACAAGCCCATGGCGGAGGCTCTGTACACCGCTGTAGCTACGGATACCGGCTGCTTCCGGTTCCCCAATACCACCCCGGCCAGCTTCCGCACTGCCGCGGCCTGTGCCGAGGCCGGCGGGGATCTGGCAGCCATCAACCGGGAGATCTTCGACACCAATTCCTTCCGGAAGCTGAAGATCCAGAGCTGGATCACGGAAAATACCCGGTTCCTGGCCGGGGGCCAGATCGCCGTCTGCGCCATTCCTCTGGAAGTGGAGCGGCGCATCGGGGTCACCGAGGATGATATGGACGGTATTTCCGGCTTCCCCCGGTCCATTGAGGGCGTGAAGATCGCCGCCACCCTCCGGGAGATCGGCGGCGGCCGTGTGAAGGTCTCCGTCCGGGCCCTGCCGGGCTATGACGCGGACCGGGTCTGCGCCCATTTCGGCGGCGGTGGACACAAGGGGGCCGCGGGCTGTACCATTTCCATGCCCCTGGCTGAAGCGGCCAAGGCCGTGGCGGAAGCAATGCCGGAAATGTAAATACAACACGTCATTGCGAGGAGCGTAGCGACGTGGCAATCTCGTAAGGTTTCCGGGATGCCCACGGGATTGCCACGCCAGTGTTCGCACTGGCTCGCAATGACGGTCTGTGTGGTGAAAGATATGAACGGAATCGTAATTATCGACAAACCCCAGGGGTGGACCAGTCAGGATGTGACCGCCCGGCTGCGCCGGGTGTTCCAGACCCGGCGTATCGGCCATGGCGGAACCCTGGATCCCATGGCCACCGGTGTGCTGCCGGTGTTCGTGGGCCGGGCAACCCGGGGCGTGGAATTTTTTGAACACGCGGAAAAAACCTACGAAACGGTGCTGCGGTTAGGGCTTACTACGGATACGGAGGACATTTCCGGAACCGTGCTGACCGAACAGGAGGCCTTCGTCACCGGGGAAATGCTGGAGGCGGTGCTGCAAAAGTTCCGTGGAGAAATCCTGCAGGTGCCGCCCATGTACTCCGCACTGAAAATCAACGGGCAGAAGCTGGTGGACCTGGCCCGGAAGGGCAAGACCGTGGAGCGCCAGCCCCGGCCCATTACCATCCACGAGCTGACCCTGCTGGGCATGGAGGCCGAGGGCATCCGTCTCCGGGTTCGCTGCTCCAAGGGCACCTATATCCGCACCCTTTGCAAGGACATTGGCGAAGCCCTGGGCTGCGGCGGCTGTATGGCAGCCCTGCGGCGGGTCCGGGCAGGGGAGTACACCATCGAGGAGGCAGTTCCTCTGCAGGAACTGCTGGAGTCGGAGAACCCGGAGCAGTATCTGCGGCCTGTGGATTCCATGTTCCGGAATTATCCGGCGGTGGAGCTGACCGCCAATCAGGAGAAGCGGTGCCGCAACGGCAATTCCTTTACCTTAGGGGTGACGGACGGCACCTACCGGGCCTATAGCCAAACCGGGGAGTTTCTCATGCTGGCACAGGTGAACGACGGAGTTATGTCAACCGTTAAGAGCTTCTTTGAAGTTTGAATCAGAATGGTAAATTGTAGTTTCGCGTAATATGTCCGCGTAGGGGGCGACCCTTGCGGTCGCCCGGCGGCGAAGCCGCCTCGGCCCCCGCTTTTCAAGAGGGGGCTGGCAAAAATCGGCTCTTCGGAACCGATTTTTGACTGGGGGAGT
>JAFVWL010000059.1 GCA_017501695.1 Oscillospiraceae bacterium | reverse complement strand
TTTCAAGCGGATTTTTCAATCCGCGTTCTTGTCATGCCCAAATTGCAAAAAAGAGTATCCAAAACAGTCGCCTGTCTTGGATACTCTCGTTTCTCTTTGGTTTGCCCTCCAGGTTATGTCACTAACTTAATGACATTGACCAACGCGCTGGGCTTTGTCCTGGGATTCACGGTGGTCTTCATGGCCATGGGTGCCCTGGTATCCACCATCGGGGCCTTTTTGCGGGAGCAGCAGACCCTTGTGAATATCATTTCCGGCCTGATCGTCATCGCCTTCGGTCTGAACTATATGGGTCTGCTGAAGCTGGACCTGTTCCGGGGCTCCCGGGCCCAGGTAGATACCGCCAACATGGGCTTTGGCTCCGCAGTGCTCTTCGGCATCATCTTTTCCGTGGGTTGGACCCCCTGCGTCGGCGCGTTTCTGGGTTCTGCCCTGATGCTGGCGTCCCAGCAAGGAAGCATGGTTCAGGGGGTCCTGATGCTTCTGGCCTATTCCCTGGGCCTTGGCATTCCCTTTGTCATCAGCGCCATGCTGATTGATCACCTGAAAACCGCCATCAACTGGATCAAAAGTCATTACGACATTATCAACAAGGTCAGCGGCAGTATGCTGGTCCTTATCGGCGTTCTCATGGCCACCGGACTGATGAACCGGTTGCTGACCCTGTTGAGCTAAAGGAGGGCCTATGAACAAAAACAGTAAACTGATCTTGCTGGCTATACTGCTCGTGGCTCTGGTGGCTGGAGCGGCAGTGCTGTACAACAGCCTGAAGGATACCGTGGACACCAACCAACTGGCATCCCAGGACACCACGGGACCGGAAGACACTGGGCGCGAGCTGCAGCCGGCACCGGATTTCACAGTCTACGGTTCTGACGGTGAGACGCACAAGCTCTCGGACTTCCGTGGAAAGCCTGTGGTCCTGAATTTCTGGGCCAGTTGGTGCGGACCCTGCAAATCGGAAATGCCGGACTTCCAGGAGGCCTATGAGAAATACGGCCAGAACATCCACTTCCTCATGGTCAACTGCACCACCAGCGGCCGGGAGACCATGGCTGACGCGAAGAAACTGATCGCCGATGAGGGCTACACCTTCCCCGTGTATTACGACACCCAAGGAGAAGCCTCCGCTACCTACGGCACCTATTCCATCCCAATGACCTTTTTCATTGATGCGGAAGGCAATCTGGTTGCCTATGGCCAGGGAGCCCTGAACGCAGAAGTTCTTCAAAAGGGCATCGATATGATCTATGCAACGTAATATTTTTGGGCACCATCGTAAGATGGTGCCCATTTCCACGGACCGTAGAACACAGTCTGAGATAAGTTGATTTACAATTCCGGGAAGCGGTGATAAGATAACAAAGAAGGGAGTGTCGCTTTATGAACATCCATGAAAGCATCCGCTACCACCGAAGGAAGCTGGAGCTGACCCAGGCCCAGCTTGCCCAGCAGGTAGGGGTAACGGTGCAGGCCGTTTCCAAATGGGAGACCGGCAGCGGAATGCCTGACACCGCTCAGCTTGTGCCCCTGGCCCGGGCCCTGAGGATCTCCACAGACACGCTTCTCTCCTTCGAGGACCGGACCCAGGCTTTCAAGGCGCGTGGGAACACGCCCTGCGGCATCGGGAGGGTTTTAAGGACTTGGTAGCGGCAGCCATGAGTTATATCCCCAAATAGAGACAACCGGGACGGCCCAGCCGTCCCGGTTGCTGTTATTCACAAAGAGCTTTTGCCAGTTCCATGGTTACCGCGGCGCAGCGGCGGGCTGCGATGGCCTCGAAGGTGGGGTAATCCATTTCCGCGCTGTCGTCGGCCTTGTCGGAAATTGCCCGCAGAACTACAAAGGGGATCCGGTTCCGGTAGGCCACATGGGCGATGGCCGCGCCCTCCATCTCCGTGCAGCAGGCCTGGGTATTGGCGATAATTTCCGCCTTCACATCCCTGCGGCTGATGAACTGGTCACCGCTGGCCACCCGGCCCACCTTGGTATGGCCGGGATTGACGGACTCCGCCGCGGTGAAGGCCAGGGCCATGAGCTGCTCGTCAGCCGGGAAAGCCAGCACATCCAGGCCGGGAACCTGGCACCGGGGATAGCCCACAGGACCGCAGTCGAAATCGTGGTGCACCGCGTCCCGGCTCACCAGCAGATCGCCGATGTCCAGATCCCTGTCCAGGGACCCGGCAACGCCGGTATTGACCAGGTGGGTCACAGCGAATTCGCTGCACAGGATCTGGGCGCACAGGGCGGCGTTAACCTTGCCGATGCCGCACTGGACCACCACCACAGGCAGCCCCTCCAGGGTGCCTTCATAATAGTCGCTGCCCGCCACCGTGCGGCAGTTTTTTTCTTTCAAGTTTGCCACCAGGGTCTCCACTTCCACCTGCATGGCACCGATGATTCCAAGCTTCTTCATAGGTTCCTCCTTATTCGGGATAGACCAGACGGTCATCCGTGATGGTTTCCAGCAGGGCGGCATACCGGGCGCCCCAGTAATTGGCCATGGGCAGATTCATATCCAGGTAATTGCCGCAGTCCTTCGCCGAGGCACCGGGGACCTCTCCCCGGAAATCCCGGATGAACCGGAAGCAATCGGTGACCAGGCCCAGGGCATCCCGGCTGGTCAGGTCCCCCGCCAGCAGCAGATAAAACCCGGTACGGCAGCCCATGGGGCCAAAGTACAGAACCCGTTCCTTCCAGACAGGATCATTTCGCAGATAGGTAGCCGCCAGATGCTCCACGGTATGGACTTCAGCGGTATTCATCACCGGCTCGTCGTTGGGGCTGGTGAGCCGCAGGTCGAAGGTGGTGACCGTTTCCGCGCCGATTCTGTCCTTCCGGGATACGTACAGTCCCGGCTGCAGCTTGATATGGTCGATGGTAAAGCTAGTAATTTTTTCCATACAGTCTCCTCAATGATCGCAGTTTGCCGCGTCGATGGCAATGACCAGCAGCAGGCCGGGGATTTCATCCTCCGGACTGGCAAAGCGCAGCGTATAGGTATCGCCCCAGGTCAGCAGTTCCTTTTCGATGGACAAAACGGTGTAATCGCCACGGGTCACCCGGTAATCCCAGCCGAAGAAATCTCCTTCCACATCCCATCCCCGGTAGTCCACAGTATAGCGGGGCACAAAGAAACTGAATTCCCGTTGGACGGTACCCCGGACCTGATCGCCGATCACGATGTCGAAAGTCTTCAGGAAAGAGAACAGGTGCTCGTGGACAGAGCCTATCTCCCTGCCGGTCCGGGCATCGTAGACATGGATCTGGTGTCCAAAGGTGAACAGTTCGGACTCCACAGTGTATTTGGGTTGGCCGGATTCGTCGTAAATGTCGTACTTGTCGCCCCAGGCAAAGACCCGCTGCTTGATGTACAGTTCCATAGGACCGCCTCCTTTTATCCTATCATACCGCAAACAAGGCCGTATTGCAAGCCAAAATCCGGACTCAACTGACTGTTGAGCAACTTTCAACCTGCGGTTGCGGAAAAATTTTTGGAGATTAAAAGAATAATTGATAGCTTTTTGCCCGGATTTATGGCATGATAGAGCTACAATTTCCGAGGAGGTTACCACATGGAGCAAACATTGGGAAAACGGATCGTCACATACCGGAAAAATCTGGGCCTGACCCAGGATCAGCTCGCGGAGCGGCTGGGAGTCACCGCCCAGGCCGTGAGCAAATGGGAGAATGACCAATCCTGCCCGGACATTACCATGCTGCCGAAGCTGGCAGAGATTTTTAATACCAGCACAGACGTTCTGCTGGGGGTCGCGCCGGAGGAACCGGCCCGGGAAGCCACGGTGGACACGGCACAGGATGATCCGGCCGGAGATGCCAATCCCAACTGGGAATTCCGTTATGACAATTCCCGGAAAGCCGGGATCTGGTTTGCCGTCGGAGTTCTGGTGGTGGGAGGGCTGTATCTGCTCTCTTCCCTGCTGGAGCTGGAGGTCGGCCTGTGGGATATTGTCTGGCCCACGGCTCTGCTGGTCTTTGGCATTTCCGGGCTTATCCCCTATCGCCGGTTCTCCTTCCTCCGGGTGGGCTGCATCCTGTTCGGCGGATTTTTCCTGATCAACGGACTTCTGCCTATGCCCATCCGGCTGGATAACGGGGTGATCGTCGCCTGCATCATTCTGCTCATCGGCATTGGGCTTCTGGCGGACGCTCTGCGCAGGCCCAAAAAGCCCCGGTTCGCTTTCACCACGGGCGACGGTCACAGGGACCACACCCCCAGAGCTGATTATTCCGTGGCCGATGGCATGCTCCGCTATGACGCGGCCTTCGCCGATCAAAATCAGCGGGTCGCCACGCCCCTGCTCCGGGGCGGCATGATCAACACCAGCTTCGGCGATTACGAGGTGGACCTGTCCGGCGTGGAGGCGGTAGCTCCGGACTGCCGGCTGGAGGTCAACACCAGCTTCGGTGACCTGACCATCTGGGTCCCCAGCAGATATCAGGTCCTGTGCAGCAGCTCCACGGCATTTGCCGATATTGAAATCACCGGAAAGCCGGATGCTGTACCCGCGGGAACCATCCAGCTCATCGCCAACGCCAGCTTCGGCGATATCACGGTGGAATACATCTGAGTACACGAACCGCCCTGCCAACAGGCAGGGCGGTTTCATCATTTCAGGCCGTTGCCACGGAGCTCGATGATCTGATCCCGGAGTACGGCGGCATATTCGTATTCCATCATCCGGGCGGCTTCCTTCATCTGCTTTTCCAGCCGGGCGATTTCCTTTTCCTTTTCGGCCCTGGTCATCTTCACACCGGTTCTGCCCTTCCGCTCAGCGGTGGGAGAGGAAATTTCGATCAAGTCCCGAACAGACTTGATGACGGTTTTGGGCACGATGCCGTGGGCACGGTTGTAGGAATCCTGAATTTCCCGGCGGCGGGCTGTCTCATCCATGGCCAGCCGCATAGAATGGGTCACGTTATCCGCGTACATGATGACCCTGCCCTCCGCGTTCCGGGCTGCACGGCCAATGGTCTGGATCAGGCTGGTCTCGCTGCGAAGGAAGCCCTCCTTGTCCGCGTCCAGAATGGCCACCAGGCTCACCTCCGGCAGGTCCAGGCCCTCCCGGAGCAAATTGATGCCCACCAGCACGTCAAATTTCGCCATTCGCAGATCCCGGATGATCTCCATCCGCTCCATGGCGCCGATGTCCGAATGCATATACCGGACCTTGATGCCCGCCTTCTGGAGGTACACCGTCAGGTCCTCGGCCATTTTCTTGGTCAGGGTAGTAACCAGGACCCGCTCGTTTTTGGCGGACCGGGTGTTGATCTCTCCAATCAGATCGTCGATCTGTCCGTCGATGGGGCGGACCTCCACCACGGGATCCAGCAGACCCGTGGGCCGGATCACCTGCTCCACAGTCTGACCGGACCGGGTCCGCTCGTACTCCGCCGGGGTAGCGGAAACATAGATGACCTGGTTGATCTTACTGTCAAATTCCTGGAAATTCAGGGGGCGGTTGTCATAGGCAGAAGGCAGACGGAAGCCGTAATTCACCAAAGCATCCTTCCGGCTCCGGTCCCCGGCGTACATAGCCCGGCACTGAGGCAGCGTCACGTGGCTCTCGTCGATGAACATGAGAAAATCCTCGGGGAAATAGTCCAGCAGCGTGGTAGGCGGCGTTCCCGGAGCACGGCCCTGGATCACCCGGGAGTAGTTTTCAATACCGTTGCAGAAACCGATCTCCGTCAGCATCTCCAGGTCATAGTTGGTCCGCTGGGCGATGCGCTGGGCTTCGATAAGCTTGTCCCGGGCCCGGAACCAGGCCACCTGCTCGTCACATTCCCGCTGGATCTCCTGCATGGCCCTGTGGAGTTTTTCCTTTGAGGCCACATAATGGGAAGCAGGATAGATAGCCACGTGGTCGATGTACCGCTCCACCATACCGGAGACAGCATTGATCTCGGAGATCCGGTCCACCTCATCCCCAAAAAACTCCACCCGGATGGCCCGTCCGGACCAATAGGCGGGGTAAATCTCCAAAGTATCCCCCCGGAGCCGGAACTTGTTCCGGGAAAAGTCCAGGTCGTTTCGCTCATAGCGGATCTCCGCCAGCTTTCGAAGCACATCGTCCAGGGGGTATTCGTTGCCCACCCGGAGGGAGATAACCATGCTCTTATAGTCAATGGGGTCGCCCAGGCCGTACAAACAGCTCACCGAGGACACTACGATCACATCCCGCCGCTCAAACAGAGCCGAGGTAGCGCTGTGGCGGAGCCGGTCGATCTCCTCGTTGACGGAGGCGTCCTTTTCAATATAGGTGTCCGTGTGGGCGATATAGGCCTCGGGCTGATAGTAGTCGTAGTAGGAAATGAAATACTCCACGGCATTGTTGGGGAAGAATTCCCGGAACTCGGAGCAGAGCTGGGCCGCCAGGGTCTTGTTATGTGCCAGGACCAGGGTGGGACGGTTCAGCTTTTCAATGACCGAGGCCATGGTAAAGGTCTTGCCGGAGCCGGTGACACCCAGGAGCGTCTGCTCCCGCAGACCCCAATTCACGCCGTTGACCAGACCGGCAATAGCCTCCGGCTGATCTCCGGAGGGACGGTATTCGGATACCAACTGGAATTTGTCCATAATCGCTCCTTTCGTTACAGGACCTGGATCTCCTGGGGGCAGTACCGGCCGGACTGGTACATGGATACAAAGTCATCATCCGATACGATGATATGGTCCGCCAGGTAGATCTCTACGGTTTTCAAGGCCTTTGCCAATCGGATGGTGGTCAAAACATCTTCGTCGGAGGGGACGGCCACACCGCTGGGGTGATTATGGGCCAGGATCACGGAGGTAGCGTTGACGCCCATGGCCATCTCCACGATCCGGCGGATGGGCACATTTGCGCTGTTCACACTGCCCTCCCCCACCTCCCGGCAGCTCAGGACCTTGCATTTGGCATCCAGGCACAGCAGGAACACTGTCTCATTTCTGCGGCCCCGGAACCGGTGCATCAGGTAATCGCCGCATTCGTTGATGGTGGTCAGGACCGTGGTATTTGCAGTCCGGTTCACCAGGTAGTACCGACCCAGCTCGTTGGTCAGGGCAATGAGGGTGGATACGTTGGGACCCACGCCGGGAATTTTCTCCAACTCCTCCAGGGGTGCTTCCAGGACCTGGGCAACGGAACCGAAATGATCCAACAGTCTTTGGGCCAGGGGTGCCGTATCCTGCCGGGGAACGCAATAGAACAACAGCAGCTCCAGCACATGGCGCTGGTCAAAATGATCCAGGCCCTCCGCCCGGAAGCGGTCCTTCAGACGCTGGCGGTGCCCTTCGTGAATCGACATATTTTCCACCTCTTACGTGATTTGTCTTGCTTTTTTTGGGGAATTCTGTAAAATAGAAACAGAAGACGATTTTCGTCGAAGAATGCGGCGAAAATTTCCTGAAAATCTGCGCATCATAGGAACCGGGGAGGATCGGCATGGAACAGTTGCAGAATATCATGGGGATGCTGGACCTGATGGTCCGTCCCGCCTTTTGCGTCCGGGATGGACTGGTGGCCGGAGTCAACCGGGAAGCCCAGCGGTTTCTCATTCAGGAAGGAACCCCGGTAGCGGGAATGCTGCACGGACAGGAGGAGGAATACCGGGACCTCCGGGAAGGCTGTCTTTACGCATCTCTGGAAATCAACGGTCAGCGCTTCGGCGCTTCCGTCACCAGGCAGGCAGACTACGATATCATCGCCCTGGAACAGGACGCGGACCAGGCGGAGCTAAACGCCCTGGCGCTGGCAGCCCAGGAACTCCGGGGACCTTTGAGCAATGTGCTCACCGTGACGGACCGGCTGTTTCCGTCCATTGGCGACGATCCTGCCGCCCAGTCTCAGGCAGCCCGGATCAACCGGGGACTGTTCCAGCTCCTTCGTATAGTCAGCAACATGGCTGACGCTGCCCACTATTCCCAGGATGTCCCAGCAGCCATGGAGGTCCGGGAAGTCTCCGGGCTTTTGGGAGAGCTGTTCCAGGGTGCCGGGGATCTGATCGGTCAGGCCGGGATCACCCTGTCCTTCCGGAATCTGGAAGAACAGGTCTTCACCCTGGTCAACGTGGAAATGCTGGAACGTGCCGTTTACAATATGCTCTCCAACGCCATCAAATTCACGCCCAAGGGCGGAACCGTGGAGGCAAGCCTGTGCCGCCGTGGCCGCAAGCTCTACCTTACGGTTCAGGACAGCGGCACCGGTGTGGACCCCAAGCTCCGCCCCAGCGTCCACGCCCGATATCTTCGCCAGCCCGGTATCGAGGACGGGCGGCACGGCATCGGTCTGGGCATGGTGCTGATCCGCAGCGCCGCCGCGGCCCACGGGGGCACGGTACTCATGGAGCATCCCGAGGGACGGGGTGCCCGGATCACACTGTCCATGGAGATCCGAATCCCGGATAGCACCAATCTCCAAAGCCCGGCCTTCCGAATCGATTATGCCGGAGACCGGGATCATGGACTGATCGAGCTGTCCGACACCCTGCCGGCCCATCTTTATCAATCGGAAAGAATCAATTGAAGCCTCCCGGCCTGGTTTCCAGGCCGGGTTATTTCATTGTCACAGGCAGCGCTTCAGGTACTGGCCCGTATAGCTGCCTTCCACCGCGGCGACCTCCTCCGGCGTACCGACAGCCACCACGTAGCCGCCCTCGTCGCCGCCTTCAGGGCCCAGGTCGATGATATGATCCGCGGTTTTGATCACATCCAGATTATGCTCAATGACCAGCACGGTATTTCCCGCGTCCACAAGCTGCTGCAGCACCTCAATAAGCTTGTGGACATCGGCGGCATGAAGGCCCGTAGTGGGCTCGTCCAGAACATAGATGGTCCGGCCTGTAGAAACTCTGGCCAGCTCCGTAGCCAGCTTCACCCGCTGAGCTTCGCCGCCGGACAAAGTGGTGCTGGACTGGCCCAGCTTCACATAGCCCAGGCCCACCTCCACCAGAGTCTGGGCCTTCCTGCGGATTTTGGGCAGATTCTCGAAGAATTCCACCGCTTCCTCCGCGGTCATATCCAGAACCTGGGAGATGTTCTTCCCCTTGTAATGAACCTCCAGGGTCTCCCGGTTGTACCGGGCACCCTTGCAGACCTCACAGGGCACGTACACATCCGCCAGGAAGTGCATCTCGATCTTCACAAGGCCGTCGCCGGAACAGGCCTCGCACCGGCCGCCTTTGACATTGAAGCTGAACCGTCCGGGACCGTAGCCCCGCATTTTTGCGTCCGCTGTGGAGGCGAACAGATCCCGGATGTCGTTGAACAAGCCCGTATAGGTGGCGGGATTGGACCGGGGAGTACGGCCAATGGGGCTCTGGTCGATATCGATGACCTTATCCAGATGCTCCAGGCCCTCCACACACCGGCATTTGCCGGGCCGGGTGCGGGCATGGTTCAGCTTACCCAGAAGGGTCTTATTCAGGACCTCCCCCACCAGGCTGGACTTGCCGGAGCCGGATACGCCGGTCACGCAGGTCAGGGTGCCCAGGGGGATGGTCACATCCACATTTTTCAGATTGTTTTCCTCCGCGCCCTGAATCTCCAGGGTCTTGCCACTGCCGCTTCTTCGGCGGGCAGGCACCGGGATCTTTTTGACGCCGGAAAGATACTGGCCCGTGACGGACCGGGGGGTTGCCAGAATTTCATCCAGAGAACCTGCTGCCACGATCTCACCGCCATGGCAGCCCGCACCGGGCCCCACATCCACGATAAAATCCGCCGCCCGCATGGTGTCCTCATCGTGTTCAACCACGATCAAAGTGTTGCCAATATCCCTCAGGTGCTTCAGGGTTCCCAGAAGCTTGTCATTATCCCGCTGGTGCAGTCCGATGGAGGGCTCATCCAGAATATACAGCACCCCCATGAGGGAAGAACCGATCTGGGTCGCCAGGCGGATCCGCTGGCTTTCACCGCCGGACAGAGTTCCGGAGGCCCGGGACAGGGTCAGGTACTGCAAACCCACATCGCAAAGGAACTGAAGCCGGGAGCGGATCTCCTTGACGATCTGCTCCGCCACTACAGCCATATTGCCCTCCAGCCGGAGGTTATTCATAAATTCCAGCTCCTGCCGGACGCTCATGCGGCAGAAATCCATAATGCCAATGCCGCCCACAGTCACCGCCCGGGCAATATCCGAAAGGCGGTCCCCATGACAGCCGGGACAGGGAGCGGTGGACATACATTCCTCCAGCTCCTTCCGGGCCGCGTCGGACTGGGTCTCCCGGTAACGGCGGGAAATGTTGTTCAGGATGCCCTCAAAGGGCTGTTCCAGAACGCCCATGCCGTTGCCCCGGTTGTAGGTCATCCGCAGTTTTTCGCCCTTGGTGCCGTAGAGAATGATGTCCATGACATCCCGGGGCAGGGTTCTGACCGGAGCGGTCAGGGAGAAGTGGTACTTCTGGGCCAAAGCCTCAAAATACATCCGGAAAATGGAATCGGTCCGGGCGCTCTGCCAGCCGGAGGCCTGAATGGCACCGTCGAAGATGGATTTCTCCTTATCCGGGATCACCAGGTCCTCGTCGGCAACGAGCTGGAAGCCCAGACCGGTACAGCTCGGGCAGGCACCGGAGGGGTTATTGAAGGAGAACATCCGGGGCTCTAGCTCCGACAGACTGATGCCGCAGTCCTCGCAGGCATAGTTCTGGGAGAAGCTCAGCTCCTCGTTGGTCGTGGGCAGTTCAACGGTCACCAGGCCGCCGGAATGGGCGCAGGCGGTTTCGATGGAATCCGTCAGCCGGCGGCGCTGGCCTTCCCGGATCACCAGCCGGTCCACAACCAGCTCGATATTATGCTTTTTGTTCTTCTCACACTTGATCTGCTCGTTCAGATCGTACAGGATCCCGTCCACCCGGACCCGGGCGAAGCCCTGCTTCCGGGCATCCTCAAAGACCTTCTGGTGCTCGCCCTTCTTGCCCCGGATCACGGGGGACAGAACGATGAACTTGGTCCCTTCTCCCAGAGCCTCCACCCGGTCCACAATCTGGTCGATGGTCTGGCGGCTGATCTCCCTGCCGCATTTGGGGCAGTGGGGAATGCCCACCCGGGCCCACAGAAGCCGCAGGTAATCGTAGATCTCCGTCACCGTACCCACAGTGGAGCGGGGATTTTTGGAAGTGGTCTTCTGGTCGATGGAAATAGCGGGAGACAGGCCGTCGATGGAATCCACATCGGGCTTGTCCATCTGGCCCAGGAACTGGCGGGCGTAGGAAGAAAGGCTCTCCACATACCGCCGCTGGCCCTCGGCGTAAATTGTGTCAAAGGCCAGGCTGGATTTGCCGGAGCCGGACAGGCCCGTAAAGACCACCAATTTGTCTCTGGGGATGGTCAGGTCCACATTTTTCAGGTTGTTCTCCCGGGCACCTTTGATTCGGATGGTATCGTTCACAGCATTCACCTGCTTTTTCAGTCATTCAAGTTATTATACCACAGGTTTCCGAAAGCTACAAGTACGAATTCAAACAAAATTTCGTTTTATCCTCATTTTGAAAATCGCTTTGGCATATACTACCATTTTTCTTACTAATTTTCGATACAAATTAACCGCTATGCCAGTTGCATTTGCGGGCGGGGGGTGGTATAATTGCTTTACAATAGCCCGGGAATGGGATTCCGGGGCATAATACATAATAGAATTAAAGGAAGGTATTCATCGATGATTGCTTACGGAGATAAGATCGAGATTTTCTGCGGCAACTCCAACCCCGAATTCGCGAAGACCATCTGCGAGCAGCTCAATGTTCCTATGGGTAAGGCCACCGTCCGCACCTTTGCCGACGGCGAAGCCTCTGTTTCTCTGGAGGAGACCGTCCGTGGCGCGGACGTGTTCCTGATCCAGTCCACCTGCAAGCCTGTCAATGACCATCTGATGGAGCTGCTGGTTATGATCGACGCCTGCCGCCGCGCTTCCGCCGGCCGCATCACCGCCGTGATCCCCTACTTCGGCTACGCCCGCCAGGACCGCAAGGCCAAGAGCCGCGATCCCATCTCCGCCAAGCTGGTGGCCAACATGATCACCGTGGCCGGTGCTGATCGGGTCCTGACTATGGACCTGCATGCCAACCAGATCCAGGGCTTCTTTGATATCCCCCTGGACCACCTGCTGGGCGCTCCCTCCTTCGTGGAGTACTACATGAACAAGTTCCCCGAGGACACCTGCAATCACGACGAGTTCGTCGTGGTCTCCCCTGACGTGGGCTCCGTGGCCCGTGCCCGGAACTTCGCTCAGAAGGTCCATATGAACCTGGCCATCGTGGACAAGCGCCGTCAGAAGGCCAATGTCTCCGAGGTTATGAACGTCATCGGTGATGTCCGGGGCAAGACCTGCATTCTGTATGACGACATGGTGGATACCGCCGGTTCCCTGGTCAACGCTGCCAAGGCTCTGGTGGAAGTTGGCGGTGCCAAGGAAGTCTACGCCTGTGCTACTCACGGTGTTCTGTCCGGCCCCGCTTATGACCGCATCGAAGACAGTGTCATCAAGGAGATGCTGTTCCTGAACACCATCCCCCAGGTTGGCAACACTCCCAGCGGTAAGATCAAGTTCCTGGATGTGGCCCCCGTCTTCGCCCGTGCCATCGAGCACATCCACGGCGGCACCTCCATCGCCGACCTGTTCTAAGCTGTGTTCGGAAAAACTGGTGAAAGCTGGCTCATTGTGGGCCTGGGCAATCCCGGCAAGGAGTACGAGCGCTCCCGGCATAACTGCGGCTTCCGGGCTATAGATGTGCTGGCAGGGAAGCTGGGCTGCAAGATCGATAAGGGCAAGTTCCAGGGTCTGTACGGCCAGGTCAGCTACAACGGAAAAAAGCTGTATCTGCTCAAGCCCATGACCTATATGAATCTGTCCGGCCGAAGTGTGCTACAGCTCAGCGCTTACTTCAACATTCCCCCGGCCCGGATCATCGTCCTGTTTGACGATATTTCCCTGGCACCGGGACGGCTGCGGATCCGCCCCGACGGCTCTGCCGGCGGACACAATGGCATCAAATCCATTATTGCTGAGGTGGGCAGTCAAGCCTTCCCCCGGGTCAAGATCGGTGTGGGCGGCAAGCCCAATCCCGAGTATGATCTGGCGGACTGGGTTCTGTCCGGCTTCTCCGCCAAGGAGGAAAAGGATCTGATTTCCGCACTGGACCGGGCCGCCGACGCGGCGCTGTGTGTAATTGACCACGGTGTGCCGGAAGCTGCCAACCGGTTCAACGGGTCCACGCCCTGATTGCAATTCGATATTTGTCAAAAAACCACGGAAAGGGGGTCAAAATCCCCCTTTCCGCTTTGTCACGTGGAGGAAAAACCATGGAAAAACTCCTGTCCATCCTGAACTCCATACCGGAATACACCCTGCTTCGCACTGCCGCGGAACAGGGCCGTTCCGCTGCCGTCACCGGCATCGGCCAGATCAACCGGAGCCATCTCATTGCTGCCCTGCGGCAGGATATTCGCCGTCCCCTGGTGATCCTTTGCCAGGACGACATGGCAGCGAAGCGGCTCCAGGAGGAGCTGAAGGCCTTCCTGGGAGAAACCGCACCGGTGCTGCCCAGCCGGGAACTGACCCTGTACGATACCGCAGTGGTTTCCCGCGGTTGGGAACAGAAGCGGCTGCGGCAGTTCTTTGACCTGGCTTCCGGTGCCACCGGCCTGCAAATTATGAGTTGGGAAGCCATGAACCAGCGGACCATGCCCCGGCAGGTGCTGCTGAACGCTGCCTTCCGGCTCACCGTGGGTCGGGAATACCAAATGGAAGAGCTACTGACCCGGCTCACCGGAGCGGGCTACAGCCGCTGCGGCATGGTGGAGGGTCCCGGTCAATTCGCCGTCCGGGGTGGAATCCTGGATGTGTACTCCCCTGCCGCCGACCGGCCCTTCCGGGCGGAATTCTTCGGCGACGAGCTGGATACCATGGGCTATTTTGACCCTGACACTCAGCGTCGTGTGGAGAATGTGGAAGAGGTAGTGATCCTCCCGGTGGGTGAAACCCAGCCCCGGCTCCATCCCGGCGGCATGGATGGTCTCTGTGCCGACCTGAACCGAATGATCACCCGGCAGCGGCGGAGAAAAAATCTTAACGAACCGCTCATCAAGACCCTGGAACGGGATCTTGAAAAGTATGAAAACGGCCTGAGCAATCCGGCTTCGGACCGGTATATGGCTCTGATCTACCCCGAGATGGCTACCGCCATGGACTATGTGCCTTCCGATGCTCTGGTGGTTCTGTGTGACCAGGGAAGTCTCCACCGGACTGCCCGGACCCGGACCGAGGAAATGGGAATGCAGTTGGACAGCCTGCTTCAGGGCGGACTGGTGGCCGGAGAGCTTTGCGACTATGTGTGCCAGTGGGAGGACTTCTGTCAAAGCCTGTCCGGACGGACGGTGGTCTATCTGGATTCCTTCGGCGGCACCTCTTATCCCGAGGAAAACCCGCCCAAGCAGTTGATTCCCATGACGGCTAAGCAGCTTCCAGGCTACGGCGGCAGCATGGATACCGCCGCCAACGACCTGGCCCACTACCAGCGGCTGGACTACGCTACCCTGGTTCTCTGCGGTACCCGCCGCCGGGCGGAGCTGCTGCAGGAGCAGCTTCGGGAGCGGAACCTCTCCGCTTTCCTGTGCATTCCCCTGGACACCATGCCCAAAGCCGGGCAGATTCTCCTGGCGGAAGGCACTCTGCCCTTTGGCATGGAATATCCCACTGCCAAGCTGGCTGTTCTCACCGAGGGCCAGCTCATCACCAAGCGGGAGCCCAAGAAAAAACAGAAAAAATCCGCCACCAACCGGCAAAAGCTGAATTCCTTTACGGACCTGAATCCCGGCGACCTGGTGGTCCACGAGAACTACGGCATCGGCCGTTTCGTGGCCATGGAACAGATCAAGGTGGACGGTGCGGTCAAGGACTATATTAAAATCGCCTATCAGGGCAGCGATACCTTGTTTGTCCCCGCTACGCAGCTTGACATGGTGAGCAAATACATCGGCAGCGGCGGTGAAGACGCCACGGTCCGGCTGAACAAGATTGGCTCCGACGCCTGGCAAAAAACCAAGGCCAAGGCGCGCAAGGCTGCCAAGGATATGGCTGGGGAGCTAATCAAGCTCTACGCGGCCCGAAAACGGCAGCCGGGCTTCGCCTTTGCCGCCGACTCCCCCTGGCAGAGGGAATTTGAAGACAATTTCCCCTACCCCGAAACCGACGACCAACTCCGGTGCATCGCGGAAATCAAGGGCGATATGGAATCCCCCACTCCCATGGACCGGCTCCTCTGCGGCGACGTAGGATTCGGTAAGACTGAAGTGGCTCTGCGGGCGGTGATGAAGGCCATTATGGATGGCAAGCAGGTGGCCATTCTGGTGCCCACCACGGTTCTGGCCCAGCAGCATTATCAAACGGCTGTTGCCCGGTTCCGGGGCTTCCCGGTGAACATCGATGTGCTCAGCCGGTTCCGGACCCCAAAACAGCAGAACAGAACCCTGCAGAATCTCCGTGCCGGTCAGGTGGACCTGATCATCGGCACCCACAAGCTGCTGCAAAAAAGTGTCCAGTTCAAGGATTTGGGCCTGCTGATCATCGACGAAGAACAACGCTTCGGCGTTAGTCATAAGGAAAGGCTGAAAGAGATGTCCCAGGGCGTGGATGTGCTGACTCTGTCTGCCACCCCCATCCCCCGGACATTGAACATGGCTCTGTCCGGCATCCGGGATATGTCCACCATTGAAGAACCTCCGGCCGACCGCTATCCGGTCCAGACCTATGTCATGGAGCACAGCAACCCCATTATCGACGATGCCATTCGTCGGGAGGTGGAGCGAGGAGGTCAGGTCTACTACCTGCATAACCGGGTGGAGACCATCGACCAGTGCGCAGGTGCCCTGAAACGGCGGATCCCCGGCCTTTCTGTGGCTGTTGCACACGGCAAGATGGGCGAGGATGCTCTGGGCGATGTGATGCAGGCCATGGCAGACGGAGAGATCCAGGTGCTGGTATGCACCACCATCATCGAAACCGGCCTGGACATCCCCAATGCCAATACTCTGATCATCGAAAACGCGGACCGGTTTGGTCTGTCCCAGCTCCACCAGCTCCGGGGCCGGGTTGGCCGCTCCACCCGCCACGCCTACGCCTACTTCACATATAAGCCTGATAAAAACCTGACAGAAATCGCCGACAAGCGGCTGTCCGCAATCCGGGATTTCGCGGAGTTCGGATCCGGCTTCAAAATCGCCATGCGTGACCTGGAGATCCGGGGCGCGGGCAATCTCCTGGGTGCGGAGCAATCCGGCCATATGATGAGTGTGGGTTACGATATGTACCTGAAGCTTCTGGACGAGGCTGTGCTGGAGGAACGGGGCGAGGCACCCAGAGAGATCGAGTGTACCGCCGACCTCAATGTCACCGCCAATGTGGATAAGGATTACGTGTCCAGGGGCGAGGAACGGATGGACCTGTACCGCCGGATGGCGGCCATCCGCAACCAGGCCGATGCCGACGATCTGCTGGACGAAATCATCGATCGCTACGGCGATCCGCCTAAGGGCGTGTTGAATCTCATTGAAATCGCCCTGCTCCGTGCCAACGCCCGGACCGTGGGTATCAAGGACATCAAGCAGAAGGCGTCGGACGTGATGTTCACCCTTGTGGACCTGAATTTCGAATCCTTCTCCGCCCTGGCGGCGGAATCCGACTACAAAAACCGGGTCAGCCTGGTAGCCTCTGCCAAGCAGCCCACCATTCGGCTGCGGCTGGCCTCCGGCGTAGACAGTCTGAAGCAGAGCAAAGTTTTCATTCAGCGCTACGCCAGCCTGTGCGGCAAATAATTCTCCAAAAAACCGCAGCATTCGCTCAATGTCATTAAGTTAAGAAAAGCTGGATCTCACAGAAATGAGGGATCCAGCTTTTTCGTAACAATTTTAGAAATAATGCTTGACAAAGGAGAAAAAATGTGCGGCCTTTTTGCTAATTGCGATTAGCAAAAAGGCCTTT
>JAFVWL010000058.1 GCA_017501695.1 Oscillospiraceae bacterium | reverse complement strand
GGTGATTTGGGCAGAAGATTTCGGCTCAGAAAAAGTTTTGAAAACGGCAGAATACTTTGTGTATTGTGGCGTTTTCAAAACGCATTTATGGGGCGAAAGATTCGCCCAAAGCCCAAAAGGGGAGTTTTTAGAGGTGCCCAAATCTCAATTTATTCTTCTGCCCAGCCGGCCTGGTCCACCCGGCGGCCCTGGATATACTTCTGGTCCCAGGTGTCGTCGAAGAATCCGGCGCTGCGGCCCATGGGGCAGCCCTGATGCAGGTCCTCCGCCAGCTCCGTCAGCACCTGAACGCAGTCCAGACCCTCCAGGAAGAACTGCGGAATGGCCCCGTCCCCCAGCCGGGCGCCCAGGAAGGCCCCGGTCAAAGCGCCCACGGCGGCGCTGCGGCCGGAATGGTTCACCGCCAGGATCATAGCCCGGTCAAAATCGTCCCCCGCGGACAGGCTCACGTACATAGCCCCCGCCAGGCACTCGGCGGCGGTGCCGCAGCCCAGATGCTCCAGAGCATCCCGGGGCGGCAGCAGCTTGTTGCTGGCGAGCATGATGGCCCGGTGCAGAAGCTTTCGCAGATTCTCCGCCTGGGGGAACCGGCGGCCGAACTGGCCTGCCGCCACATCCGTGGCCTGGAGAAACTGGTCCCGCAGGGGTGTTTCCGGATCCTGCAGAATGCCCGCCACAGCGTAGGCTGTCACGGCACCCGCCAGAAAGGCCATGGGATCCCCATGGGTCAGGGCCACGGTCTTCACAGCCAGGTCCCCGATTTCCTGGGGCTTCATCCGTTCCGGGGCGTAAAAAGCGCCCACGGTCACCGCGGTGCCCAGGGCACCGGGACTGTCGAAGGAATTGGCCGGAGCCCCGGGTTCTCCCAACTTCTCCCGGCTCAGGGTGTCCAGCAGCCGGGTCTCCAGGCACCGGCGGCGGCGCAGCTCCTCCGCCTCGCTGATCCAGCACAGGGTCCGCTCCGGCTGCCGCCGGGTATGCTGATTGTGGCTCCACTCCCGCAGGGCCGCTTCCGCGTAGCGGACATAGGGGGCCATCCGGCCCAGCCGCTGGCCCCGGGTCATGCCCATCAGCAGGCCGCAGGCCGTATGGGCCAGAAGCTGGGTATAGGAGGTCACATCGGCGCAGCCGTTGGCCAGGTCATAGCCCCGGATACCGTCGGGACCGTAGTCCCGGAGGATTTCCTCCCAGGTCAGCGGATCCACGGCGTAGCCCATGGCATCCCCCACAGCGAAGCCCAGAAAACAGCCCCGCCAGGCCTGTTCCTGTTCCAGCATACACTTACCCCCCTCATTTCTCTTTATGCTACTATTATACCGCCGGATGTTGATTTTTCAAGATTTTCCTTCCATTTTTTCACATTAGTAGTGGCTTTGCAGGGAGGGCGGTACCGCCGCCAGTAATCGTAGGGCGGGGCTTCCCAGACCCGCCGCCAACCTGTCGATGTCGGTGCTGTACCGATGACCGCACCCGGCTTCCGACTACTGTGTCATTCCGAGGGCACGAAGTGCCCGTGGGAATCTCCCGGTGGATAGTTACGAAACCTGTTGATCAAAGTTTATCGTAAATGCTCGATGTTAATTAGTCCGGTTTTTTCGTTCATCGGTGCTGGAGATTGCCAGGAGGTGAATTGCCCGAAGGGCAAGAGAGACCACCCTGGGGTGCGGCCCGTTGGGCCTCGCAATGACGTGTTCGGAGTGCGGTTGTAGGGACCAGCCTCCCGGCCGGTCCCCAGGCGGAAAATTCCCCGGAGTTCTATTGCGGTCCGCCGGCGCATAAAGTTAGGCAGCAAAGGAGGGATGGACATGGGTGAAACACGGCTGGCGGTGCCCCACAGCCTGACCCTGAGCCAGCGGAGCCGGCTGACCATGACCGGTGTGGAAGAGGTAGCCGGGTTTGATGACAACACCGTGATCCTGCGGACGGACATGGGAACCCTGACGGTCCAGGGCCGGGAGCTGAAGCTGAAGACCCTGTCTCCGGAGGGGACCATCGCCATCGAGGGCACCGTTTCCGCCCTGCAGTACGAGGAGCCCCGGCCTGCCGGAGGCTGGCTGCGGCGGCTGCTGGGATGACGGCCCCGGCCACTGCCGCGATACGGTTCCTGGCGGGCTTTGCCCTGGGGGCTGGGGTGGGGCTCTGGCAGGATCTGTGGAAGGTTCCGGCCCGGCGGCATCCCCACCTGACGGACCTGCTTGTGCTTGCGGGGCTGTGCTACGCCTGGCTGGTCCAGAGCTTCGCCGTCTGCCGGGGTGACCTGCGGCTGGGCTACACCGCCGCCGTTTTTCTGGGGTGGGTCCTGTGGGAGCTGACCCTGGGCAGGCTTTCCTCCGCGGTTTTCGCCGGCTTCTGGGGCCTGATCCGCCGAATTTTCGGACCTGTTAAAAAATTTTTTAATTTTTTAGGAAAAAATGCAAAAAAACTATTTGCATCTGCGAAAAAATGGGTTACAATAGGATGGAATAACCGCCGCCATTCGGCGGGAACCGGAGGCAAACCCTATGCAAAAGTTCCTGAACAACCTTCGCCGGACAAAGATCGTCATTTGCCGCAGCCACCCGCTGGTCAAGGTGGTGGCCCTGTGCGCCGTGGTGCTCTCCACCGTCACCCTGCTGACCCTGCGGGGCGCCATTCTGGAAAGCGAAAACCGGACCGCTCAGCTCCTGCAGCAGGCCGACGCCCTGGAGCAGGAAAACCAGGACCTGGAGCAGTACATCGATGAATTGGGCACCGTTCAGGGCATCCAGCGCATCGCCGAGGAGGAGCTGGGTCTTGTGGACCCGGACACCGTTATCATCGAACCCCAGCAATAATTTTTGGAGGAAACGAAACTTTTTATGGAATTAACCGTTGGAGCAATCTTAGAAGGCAAGGTCAAATCGATCACCAATTTCGGCGCGTTCATCTCCCTGCCGGAGAACAAGACCGGAATGGTACATATCTCTGAAGTCGCCAACTCTTACGTCAGCGACATCCGCCAGCACCTGACCGAGGGCCAGGATGTGAAGGTCATGGTCATCAGCACGGAAAACGGCAAGATCAATCTCTCCATCAAGCGTCTGGAGCCCAAGCCCCAGCGGGAGAACGGCCAGCGGCCCAACAATTTCCGTCAGGGCAGCGCACCCCGCCGGGAAGGCGGCGCCCCCATCCAGAACCAGAGCCAGCCCCAGAACCGCGCACCCCGGACCCCCACCCCTCCCCCCGCGCCCAAGACCGCGGATCAGCTCTTTGAGGAGAAGCTGAAGGCCTTCATGACCGAATCCGACAGCAAGATCGCCTCCATCAAGCAGTATTCCGACCGTTCCAGAGGCAGAAGAAGATAATCCCCCCGGGCTGCTGCTTACGTGGCAGCCCGATTTTCCGGCTTAATCAAGAGGTATCCAAATGTCAACTGTCGTCATCACCGGCGGGTCCCGGGGTATTGGGGCCGCGGCGGTGGAGCTGTTTACCGCCCGGGGTGACCGGGTATACTTCCTGTACGAAAAAGAACACGCCGCCGCCCAGGCTCTGGCGGAAAAAACCGGTGCCACCGCCATCTGCTGCGATGTAGCTGACGGGCAGGCCGTCCGTGCCGCCTTTGCTTCCATTCCAGAGGTGGATGTGCTAATCTGCAACGCGGGCATCATGCACTTCGGCCTTATGAGCATGATGGAAGAAGCTGCCTGGGACCGGCTCTTCGCTGTCAATGTCAAGGGCATCTATCACTGCGTCAATGCCGCCATGCCGGCCTTCCTGCGGAAGCACCGGGGCTGCGTCATCACCGTCAGCTCCATGTGGGGCCAGGTGGGTGCTTCCTGTGAAGCCGCCTACTCCGCCACCAAGGGTGCCGTCATCGCCCTGACCAAAGCTCTGGCCAAGGAGCTGGGCCCCAGCGGCATCCGGGTCAACTGCGTGGCACCCGGGGTGATCCTGACGGATATGTGTGCCACCGTGGACCCGGAGGTCCTGGCGGACATGGCGGAGGAAGCTCCCGTGGGCCGCAACGGCAGGCCGGAGGATGTGGCAAAGGCCATGGCCTACCTGGCTGACGCGGAATTTGTCACCGGACAGGTGCTGCCTGTGAACGGTGGATATATTATGTAAACCAACTACAAAGGAGATATACAATATGAAAATCGCCATCGGCTGTGACCACGGTGCCCTGACCCTGAAGAACAAGCTGGTATCCCATCTGGAGGCCAAGGGCTTCGAGGTGAAGGACTTCGGCACCTACACCCCCGACTCCTGCGACTACCCCGAATTCGCCGCCGCTGCCGCCCAGGCTGTGGCAAACGGTGAGTGCGAGAAGGGCATCGTCCTGTGCACCACCGGCATTGGCGTGTCCATTTCCGCCAACAAGATTCACGGCATCCGCTGCGCCCTGCTGTCCGATCCCTGGTCCGCCAAGATGACCCGGCTCCACAACGACACCAACATGATGGCCCTGGGTGCCGGTGTGGTGGGAGAGAACCTGGCCCTGGAGATCGCCGACATTTGGCTGGGCACCGAGTTCTCCGGTGATGCCCGGCACCAGCGCCGCATCGACAAGGTCATGGCCCTGGAGAAGTAAAAAGCAAAAACACGCCCGGAAGGGCGTGTTTTTTTAGTTGAGAGTTGAAAGTGGACAGTGGAAAGTTCTTTTCGTCCGTCAAAACATAATGCTGTCATCCCGAGTGGAACGAAGTGGAGTCGGGGGATCTACCCACTGATTTTCCCACAAGGGTATCGAAAGTGTGAAAATCCTTCGACTCGCTGTCGCTCGCTCAGGAGGACAGGGTTTTTTCATTCATTTTGCATTTCATAGTTCGTATTCCCGGACCAGTTCCGCAGGGCCTTCCAGGAGGATGGAGTTTATCCTGCCGTCCGTGCCGTCCACGGTGACGGTCAGAGTGCCGCCCTGATTATGGGCTGTGAGCCGTCCGCCGGGAAGCCGGCCCCGGGTCCACAGCACCGAGGCAATGGAGCCGCAGCCCGTGCCGCAGGCCAGGGTATAGTCCTCCACACCCCGCTCATAGGTCAGGACCCGGACGGTGGTTTCGTCCAGCCAGGTGTAGAAATTCACATTGACTCCCTTGGGAAACTCCGGGGCGAACCGCAGGACCAGGGCCTTGTGCCGGAGGGCATCGGCAAAGCTCCACTCCAGGTCCGGAATTTCCGTGACGGAATGGGGCACACCGGGCATACCCAGCTCCACATAGGCCGCGTCGGGACGGCGGTTCAGATCCAGGACCCCGGGGTTGTTCAGCCTCACCCGGTACAGGTTCTCCCCAAGCCGCCAGCCGTGGACCAGGCCCGCGTCGGTCTCCACGGTCATGGACTCCCCGGCGATGCCATGGTCATAGGCGTACTTGCAGATACACCGGGCACCGTTGCCGCACATCTCTCCCCGGGAGCCGTCGGAATTGTAGAAATGGAGCTTGAAATCCGCCTTGTCCGAGTGGTCCACAGCCATGAAGCCGTCGGCACCGGTGAGTTTACATAATTCTATTGTCAGAGCGCTGAAGTCCGGCTTCAGGCCCCGGGCGTCCACCACCATAAAGTCGTTGCCCGCCCCGCTCATGTACCATACGTTCATAGCTTTCTCCTTTTCAGCTCCCTTAATTGCTCATTGCGAGGAGCCGCCCAAAGGCGGCGACGTGGCAATCCCGTGGACATTCTGAAAACATGAAGGGGCTTGCCGCACCAGTGTGCGCACTGGCGCGCAGTGACACGTTATGTTTTTCAGAATCATTCCTTGCCCAGGAAATGCTCCATGTTGTAAAGCCCCGCTGCCTTGCCCACCAGGAATTCCGCGGCGGCTACAGCGCCATCGGCGAACATAGCCCGATTGGCAGCTTCGTGCCGCAGGGTCAGGGTCTGGCTGGGGGTGCAGATGTGGACCTCATGGATGCCCACCACGTTGCCCATCCGCAGGGCGGAAATGCCGATCTCATTCTTGTCCCGCCTGCCCTCGCCGCTGCGGCCGCAGTTGGCCCAGGCCTGGGGCCGGACCTCCTTTACCGCCTCAAAAAGCATTTTGGCGGTACCGCTGGGAGCATCCACCTTGCGGATATGATGGGTCTCCACGATTTCAATATCCGCCTCCGGGAACATGGCCGCGGCCTGCCTGGCCAGACGGCACAGCACCGCGATGCCCAGGCTCATATTACCGGAGAAGAACACGCTAATGTGGGCAGCCGCGGCCTGAATTGCCTGTTTTTCCTCCGGGGTGTGTCCGGTGGTGCCGATGACCACAGGAAGCTTCTGGGCCACCGCATACTCCAGCACCGCCGGTGCGGCACTGTGATGGGAAAAATCAATAATCACATCGGCAGCACAGGGGCCCAGCTCCTCAAAGGTCCGGGCCACACCGTTTTCGCCGTCCAGGCTCACCAGCCCCGCCACCCGGTCGGGGCCCAGCGCGGCCTGGATCAGACGGCCCATGGCGCCGTTGGCGCCGCATACGATGGCTCTCATACCGCAAGCCCCAGCTTTCTCATCTCCGCCAGCAGGACAGCCTTGGTTGCTTCCTCCATGGGGGTCAGGGGCAGACGCAGGTAATTCTCACCGAAGCCCAGAGCGGCCACGGCGGCCTTGGCGGGGATGGGGTTAACCTCGCTGAAGAGAGCGTTGATCAGGGGGGTCATCTTGCACTGCAGGGCCGCGGCCTTGGGATAGTCACCGGCCAGGCAGGCATCGGTCATCTCCACAGCCATGGCAGGAACCACATTGGACAGGACGCTGATGCAGCCCGCCGCGCCCATGGACATCATGGGCACCACAATGCCGTCCTCGCCGGAGTACACATCGATCTTATCGCCGCACAGGCGCATGATCTCCACGGTCTGGGCCATATTGCCCGTGGCCTCCTTCAGGCCCACAATGTTGGGATGCTCCGCCAGCGCCGCCACGGTCTTGGGCTGCAGGGCGCAGCCGGTGCGGCCGGGGACGTTGTACAGGATCACCGGCACGGTGGAAGCGTCGGCCACGGTGGTGAAATGCTGGATCAGGCCCTTCTGGGTGGCCTTGTTATAGTAGGGGGTCACCACCAGGACGGCGTCAGCGCCCACCTCACAGGCGGCCTTGGTATTGGTCAGCACATGGGCGGTGTTGTTGGTGCCGGTGCCGGCGATGACCTTCACCCGGCCCGCCGCCCGCTCCACGGTGAAGCGGATGACCTCCTTCTGCTCCCAGGGCTCCAGGGTGGCGTTCTCGCCGGTGGTGCCCACAGCCACCAGAGCGTTGATGCCCTGATCGATCTGGAAATCGATGAGCCGGCCAAAGGCCTCATAGTCCACGCCGTGCTCGTTCATGGGAGTCACCAGTGCGGTGGCCATGCCCTTGAAAATCGTGTTCTTCATAAAGGAATCCTCCTTGGTTTTGCTTTTGATTTTAGTAGTTTATCACATTTTGCCGCAAAAGGGAATAGGCAAACCGGGATTTCCCGAAAACATTTCTCCACTGGGCAAATACACTCCGGCGATTCTCGCGTAAAAAGCCACCATCGGCACCTGATAACCTGCACCGCCCACATCCCTGTCATTGCGAGCCGCGAAGCGGCGTGGCAATCTCCCGGAGGATGGTTGAATTTAACGATTGCCCAAATTTCATCGTAAATGTTCGATGTTAATTGGGTGACGGTTTTCATAGGACGGTACGGGAGATTCCCACGGCCTTCGGCCTCGGAATGACACGCTTTTGGTTATTTCGTATTATCCTGCGTTGTGCTGATCGGCAGCTTTTTCCCCTCATCCGGCCCCTGCGGGGCCACCTTCCCCCCCCCCCAGGGGGAAGGTGTTCCGGCGGCGGCGTTGCAGACTGTCGAAAAACCACGTCATTCCGAGCCAGTGCTCACACTGGCGTGGGAATCCCGTGGATTTTCAAACATTTCTTGTTAAAAATCGTGCATTTTCTCCTTAATTTACGGGATTGCCACACCAGTCTGCGGACTGGTTCGCAATGACGTTTTGTTCATGGGGCTTTTTTGACACGCTGAGACGCCGCCGGGGTACCGGCGGCGTCTTGCGTTTTCAGCCCTTCTGGAGCTGTTCCTTATTGAATTGCAGGGTATAGAGCTGGTAGTAGCGGCCATGGAGCTTCAGCAGCTCCTGGTGGCTGCCCTGCTCGATGATCTTACCCTTGGACAGCAGGATGATGTTATCGGAATGCTGGATGGTACTCAGCCGGTGGGCCACAATGAGCATGGTGCCGATGGACTTCATCCGCTCCAGGGAATCCTGGATCAGCAGTTCCGTCTCCGTGTCGATGTTGGCGGTGGCCTCGTCCAGGATCATAACGCTGGGCTTGTGGATGATGGTCCGGGCAAAGCTCAGGAGCTGCCGCTGACCGGCGGAGAAGTTGTTGCCCCGTTCCCGGACGGGCTCGTCCAGGCCCTTTTCCAGACGGTTGATGAACTTATCCGCGTTGACGTACCGGCAGGCTTCCATGACCTCGTCATCGGATACGCCGTCCTTGCGCAGCAGGATGTTGCTGCGGATGGTGCCGGAGAACAGGAACACATCCTGGAGCATCTGGCCAAAGTGCCGGCGCAGAGAGGAGATCTTGATTTTCTTGATATCGATGCCGTCGATGAGGATCTGGCCCTTCTGGATATCGTAGTTGCGGCAGATCAGGCTCAGGATCGTAGTCTTGCCGGAGCCGGTGGAGCCTACGAAGGCCACGGTCTGCTTCGGCTGGATGTGGAAGGACACGCCCTGGAGCACCCATTCGCCGGGCTTGTAAGCAAACCACACATCCTTGAACTCGATCTCGCCCTTGATCTCATCCAGTTCCATGGCATCGGGCTCGTCCACCACCTCGGGGACCATGTCCAGGATGGTGAAGATCTTCTCCGCCGAGGCAAAGGACCGCTGGAGCATATCAAACTGCTCCGCCAGGGTCTGGATGGGGTTAAAGAACCGGGAGATGTAGCCGTAGAAGATGACCAGCACGGCACTGTCGATGGTCTGGCCCAGGAATTCGGTCTCCTGGATATAGCCCTTGGCACCAAAGTAGAACAGGCACAGGTTGGCGCTGATGAACAGCATATACACCATGGGCCGGAAAATGCCGAAGACGAACATCCGGTTATGCTTGGCCTTGCGCAGGTTGTCGCTGCGGCGGAGGAAATCCTCCTGCTTGGTCTGCTCCTGGTTGAAGATCTGGGTGATTTTCATGCCGGACAGGTTCTCGGACAGGTAAGTGTTGATGTCCGTGGTGGCGTTGCTCACCTGCCGGTGGACCCGGCGGGAGAAATTCCGGAAGATGATGGTAAACAGCACCACAAAGGGCACAAAGCACAGCACCATCAGGGTCAGAGCGTAGTTGATCATCAGCATGGCCACCAGAATGCCCACGATGACCATGGAGTTCTTTGCCAGGGTCACGATGATGTTGGTGAACATATAGCTGATGGCATTGGGGTCGTTGGTGACACGGGTCACCAGCTTGCCCACAGGGATGTTGTTGAGCTGCTCATGGGAGAGCTGCTCCACATGGGTGAACACATCCAGCCGGATCTGGGACAGGATCTTCTGGCCCGTCTGCTGAAGGATCATTGCCTGGAAATACGTACAAATCAGACTGACCACCAGAATTCCGGCGTACACCGCCACGATAGAGAACAGGTAGTTCAGCTCAAAGGGTGCCTTGATGGTATTCTGGATATGGCCCAGGAGCAGCGGGGACACCAGATCGTAGGCGATGGAGAAGAGCATGATGAAGAACACTGCGATGAAGTTCTTCCAGTAGGGCTTTGCGTAGCGGAGCAGCCGGGTGACAATTTCCGCGTCGGACATTTTCCGGTCCCGGTCGGTCATGTCCTCCTTCTGCTTCTTCAGGGCCAGGAAGGCCAGCACAAAGACCAGGGTAAAGGAGCCGATGATGGCGCCCACGATGATGACGGGCAAAAACTCACGGAAAATCTCAGCCATTGTGGTCGCCTCCTTCCTCTTCCAGCCGCTGCAGGTCTACCATCTTCCGGTAGGCCGGGCAGGACTCGTACAGTTCGGCGTGGCTGCCCACAGCCGCCAGCCGTCCATCTTCGATGAAGAGGATCTTGTCCATCTTCTCGATGGTGGAGATCCGGTGGGCGATGAGGATGGTGGTCTTGCCCGCCCGGGTCTCCCGCAGATTTTCCAGAATGGTCCGCTCGGTCTTGGTATCCACAGCGGACACGCTGTCATCCAGGATCAGGATGGGAGCATCCTTCATCAGGGCCCGGGCGATGGAGATGCGCTGCTTCTGGCCGCCGGAAACGGTGACGCCCCGTTCGCCCAGCACAGTGCCGTAGCCCAGACTGAACTCCCGGATGTTGCTGTCCACGTCCGCCAGACGGGCAGCATTGGTCACCGCCTGGGGATTGAGGCCGCTGACACCGAAGGCGATGTTGTTTTC
>JAFVWL010000057.1 GCA_017501695.1 Oscillospiraceae bacterium | reverse complement strand
CTTTTGGGCGGCTCCTCGCAATGACATTCTTTTTCGATACTTTTTTGACACGCTGAAAAACGGACTTCCGATTGGAAGTCCGTTCAAACTATCGTAAAACTACGTCATTCCGAGGGTACGGAAGTGCCCGTGGGAATCTCCAGCACCGCAGTTGGTCCACTGCCTGACCAATTAACATTGAACATCTACGATGAACTTTGGATTTTGACGAATCCCACATTCCGCCAGGAGATTGCCACGTCGCCGCCTTTTGGGCGGCTCCTCGCAATGACATTCTTTTTCGATACTTTTTTACACGCTGAAAACCTTCCTTCGGGAAGGTTTTTTTACTGTCTTGACGCTATTTTCACGATACTACTTGCACCGGGGCGGAAGCCGTGCTATAATAAACAAAATTATGAGTATTTTGCGGAGTATGTGTTTGCCATGACCGAACCCCAATACCGGCTGGAGGGCATCGTCCGGACCCGGACCGAGGAAATGGAGGACTTTGAGGGTCCTCTGGACGTGATCTTCCTGCTGCTGAGCAAAAATAAAATAGAGATCGCGGACGTGTCCATCACCGCCATTCTGGAGCAGTACCTGGCCTACCTGGACGAAATGAAGCGGCTGGATATGGAGATCGCCAGTGAATTCATCACCATGGCCTCCCACCTGATGCTCATCAAGACCAAGATGCTCCTGTCCGCCGCCGAGGCCGCCGAGGCCGAAAGCGAGCTGGACCTGCTGCGCCAGAGCCTGATCGAGCGCCAGCGCAAGGATGCCATCGAGCAGATCCGCATAGCCATTGCCGTGCTGGAGCCCCGGAATGAGATCGGCCGGTGCCTGTTCACCAAGCAGCCCGAGCCCCTGCGCCGGGACAGGACCTACCGCTACCGCCATGAGCCGGCGGACCTGATCCGTTCCCTGGATGAGATCGCGGAGCGGAGCCAGCGGCGCCTGCCGCCGCCTACGGTGAATTTCAAGGGCATCGTGGGCAAGGAGCCCTACCCTGTGGCCAAAAAGGCCGGGGAGATCCTGCGCAGCCTGGTGCTGCGGGGCATCCAGCGGCTGAAAAGCCTGTTCGCCGGGAACCGGAGCCGGTCCGAGATCGTGGCTACCTTCATTTCCGTGCTGGAGCTGTGCAAAAGCGGCTCCGTCCGTTTGGAGGACGACGGTTCCGGCGACAATCCCAATGTGCATCTGATCCAAACCCCAAAGAAGGAGGATGACCGTGGAACGAATTGAATTGCAGCGGGCCATTGAAGCCATCCTCTTTGCCGCCGGGGAGCGGGTGGAGGCTGCCCGGCTGGCCCATGCCCTGGAAACGGGCATGGATGAGATCCTGGCCGCCGCCGACGCCCTGGCGGACCTGTACGCCTTTGAGCGCCGGGGTATCCGCATCCTGAAGCTGGAGGGGGGCTACCAGATGGTCAGCTCCGGTGAGATGGCGGACCACGTTACCAAGGCCCTGGAGACCCGGAAGCCCCCGAAGCTCTCCGCCTCCCAGTTGGAGGCTTTGACCATTATCGCCTACTACCAGCCCGCCACCAAGGCCATGGTGGAGCAGATCCGGGGCGTGGACAGCGCCTATTCCATCTCCGCCCTGCTGAACAAGAAGCTCATTGAGGAGGCCGGACGGCTCAATGTCCCCGGCCGTCCCATCCAATATCAAACCACCCCGGATTTCCTGCGGACCTTTGGCCTCAGCTCCCTGGAGGAGCTGCCGCCCATTGAGAAGATCAATTTCGGGGAGCCTCCGGCCCCGGAGGAACAGCCGGAAGGGGGGAGCTGATGATCTGGTGGATCCTGCTGGGCATCCTGGTGGTGCTCCTGCTGCTGCCCCTGGGGGCCAGCGTATTCTATGATGCCCAGGGCGTCCGGGTCCTGGTCATCGCCGGACCCATCCGGTTCACGGTGTTCCCTATGAAGAAGAAGGAACCCAAGCCGGAGCCCAAGCCCCAGGACAAGCCCGAAGAAAAGCCGGCCCCGGAGCCGGAGCCTCAGCCCCCGGCGGAGGAAAAGAAGCAGCCCCCGGCCCTGCCGGAGGCACCCAAGCCCCCCAAGGCGGAGCCTGACGAGCCGGAGGGCGGCAGCATCCTGGATTTCCTGCCCCTGGTGGAGCTGGTTCTGAAATTCGTTGGAGAGTTCTTCCACAAGACCCTGCACATCGATGTGCTCTACCTGAAGCTGACCATGGCCGGCGGGGATCCGGCGGACCTGGCCATCAACTATGGCAATACCTGGGCCGCCCTGGGCAACCTCTGGCTCTACATTGACCGGATGTTCACCATCAAAAAGCGGGACATCCAGGTCCAGTGCGACTTCGAGGGGTCCGAGACCCTGGTCAACGCCCGGGTGGACATTACGTTGAGCCTGGCCCGGCTCCTGGGCCTGGTCTTTGGCTACGCTTTGCGCATCCTGTGGAAATTCCTGATGATCCTGTGGGACCGGGATAAGAAAGCAAAAGCGTCAAAAAATCAAGAAATTAACCAATCTAAGTAAAGGCGGTTGAAGTTTATGAGTCAGAATGTTCCCAATATGCTGGAAAATACCATTGCCAAGATCCGTGAGATGGTGGACGTGAATTCCGTCATCGGCAATCCCATCACCACCCCCGACGGCGTGACCATCATCCCCGTGTCCAAGGTCAGCGTGGGCTTTGGCGGCGGCGGCTCCGATTTCGTCAGCAAGAACGGCGACAATCCCTTCGGCGGCGGTGCCGGCGGCGGTGTGAAGATCAACCCCATCGCTTTCCTGGTGGTCAAGGAGGGCTCTGTTCGCATGATCCCCGTGGCGGCTCCCGCCAATACCACGGCGGACCGGATCGTGGAGATGGTCCCCGATACCCTGGACAAGATTGCCGCGTTCCTGGACACACGGATCCCCAAGAACCAGGAATAATCGGGCTATATCCGGGGAACCTATCTCCGGGTGATGGAAATGAAACGAATGATCACAGGGATGGCGGCTGTATGCATGGCTGCCATCCTGTTTTTCCCTGTGAAGGCTTACGCTGTGTCTGCCCGCCATGCCATCGTCATGGATGCCGCCACGGGCCGGGTGCTCTACGAGCTGGATCCGGACCGGCGGAGCCTGGTGGCCAGCACCACCAAGATCATGACCGCCCTGGTGGTCTGCGAGCAGTGCAATGTGCTGGACCGGATGCGGATCCCCAAGGAGGCCGTGGGCATCGAGGGCTCCTCCATGTACCTGCGGGAGGGGGAGGTCCTGACCATCCAGGACCTGCTCTATGGCCTCATGCTTTCCAGCGGCAACGATGCCGCCGTGGCCCTGGCCATTTACTGCGGCGGCACCGTGGAGGGCTTCGTGGAGCTGATGAACGACAAGGCCCGGCAGCTTGGCCTGGAGAATACCCATTTTGAAAATCCCAACGGCCTGGACAGCCCGGGCCATTATTCCACTGCCCGGGACCTGGCGGTGCTGGCTGCCTACGCCATGAATAACCCCATTTTCGCCCGGACCGTGTCCACCAGGAGCCTGAAAACCGCGAACCGGTATCTGACCAACCACAATAAGCTCCTGTGGCAGGTGGAGGGGGCCGATGGGGTCAAGACCGGGTTTACCAAGGCCGCCGGGCGGATCCTGGTGTCCAGCGCCCTCCGGGATGGGCGGCGGCTGATCTGTGTCACCATCCATGACCCCAATGACTGGGCGGATCACAAGGCCCTGCTGGAGCGGGGCTTTTCCACCTTTACCCCTCAGGTCCTGGTCACTGCCGGCCAGATTTTGTGCCGTCTGGAGGTCCTGGGAGGCACCGGGGAGACGGTGGCTGTGGTGGCGGAGGAGGATTTTTCCTACCCCCTGGCGGAAGGGGAGCGGGTCAGCCTGGTGCTGCCCCCGCCGGGCTTTGTGTATGCCCCGGTGGTCCGGGGCCAGGAGGCGGGCTATGTCCACATCCTGGTGGACGGAAGCCCCGTGGGGAAGGCAGCCGTGGTCTACGGCGACACGGTGGAGAAGGCTCCGGAGCCCCGGCGCTCCATTTGGGAGATACTCTTTGGAGGTGAATGTCCATGACGGAAAGAATTCAAAAAATACTCTCCGCCCGGGGTGTGGCATCCCGGCGGAAGGCGGAGGAAATGATCCTGGCGGGGCGGGTGACTTGCAACGGCGAACCCGCTGCCCTGGGCCGGACCGCGGACCCGGCGGTGGATGTGATCCTGGTGGACGGCAGGCCCCTGCCGGAACCGGAGGGCTTCGTGTACCTGATGCTCCACAAGCCCCGGGGCTTCGTCACCACATTGTCCGACGAGAAGGGCCGGAAGAACGCGGCCCAGCTTGTGGCGGACTGCGGCACCCGGGTGTATCCCGTGGGCCGGCTGGATATGGATTCCGAGGGCCTGCTTCTGTTCACCAACGACGGGGAATTCGCCAATTCTCTCATGCATCCCAAGCATGAAGTGGACAAAACCTACCGGGTTTGGGTGAAAAGCTTCACGCCCGAGGCTCTGGAGCGGGTGAAGCGCCCGGTGGAGCTGGACGGCTACACGATCCGTGTACCCCAGGTCCGGCTGATTCAGGCCCAGGAGGACCGGGCCCTGCTGGACATCACCATCCATGAGGGCCGGAACCGCCAGGTCCGGCGGATGTGCGCCCTGGCGGGAATGACCGTCACCCGGCTCAAGCGGATCCGGGAGGGGAGCGTGGTCCTGGGGGACCTGCCCCTGGGAAAATGGCGGCACCTGACGGCGGAGGAAGTCCGGGCCCTGAAAAAATAATTTTGCAATTTTGCAACTTTTGACTTGCAAAAACGCAGGATTTCTGCTACGATAGGGACCCAGCCCTTTGGGCAATTCCTGTCACGGAGGAATTACATATGAACAGTGACATTCTCCTGCTTTTGCAGACCAAGGCTCCGACCTTTTCCAAGGGTCAGCGGGCCATTGCCAAATATATCACCGAGGCCTACGACAAGGCCGCCTTTATGACCGCCAGCCGCCTAGGCAAGACCGTGGGCGTCTCCGAGTCCACCGTGGTCCGCTTCGCTGTGGAGCTGGGCTATGACGGCTACCCCACCATGCAGAAGGCCATGCAGGAAATGGTCCTGAACCGGCTCACCAGCGTCCAGCGCATCGAGGTCGCCAACGACCGGTTCGCGGACCAGGATGTGGTGTCCATGGTCCTCCATTCCGATATGGAGAAGCTCCGGCAGACCGGGGACGTGCTGGACCGGATGGCCTTCCGGGACGCGGTGAACGCCATCCTCAAGGCCAAGCGGATCTTCCTGCTGGGTGTGCGGTCCGTGGCGCCTCTGGCCAGCTTCCTGGGCCATTACCTGGGCTATATGTTTTACGATGTGAACATCGTCACCGCCTCCGGCACCAGCGAGATGTTTGAAAAGCTGGTCAACATCACATCCGACGACGTGGTCATCGCCTTCAGCTTCCCCCGGTATTCCACCGCCACGGTGAAGGGGGCGGAATACTGCCGCAGCGTGGGCGCCACGGTCATCGGCCTGACGGATACCCGGCTGTCGCCCCTGGCCCGAAACTGCGACTGCCTGCTGCTGTGCAAGAGCGATATGGTGTCCCTGGTGGACAGCCTGGTGGCACCCATGAGCGTGGTCAACGCCCTGATCGTTGCCCTGGCCTCCAAGCGGGAGCGGGAGCTGAGCAAGACCTTCAACGCGCTGGAAAAGGTGTGGGGGGAATACAACGTCTACGAAAAGCAGGATGATTCGGTATGAGTTTTGACGGCATTGTCATCGGCGGCGGTCCCGCGGGAATCTTTGCCGCCATCACCGCGGCCCAGGGCGGTCAGCGGGTGCTTCTGCTGGAGCAGAATGACCGGCTGGGCAAGAAGCTGCTGATCACCGGCAAGGGCCGGTGCAACGTGACCAACAACTGCGGCGCTCAGGAGGTGCTGCGCAATGTGCCCCGGAACGGGCGGTTCCTGTACAGCGCCATGGATGCCTTCCCGCCGGAGCGGATCATGGAATTTTTTGAAGCCAACGGCTGCGATCTGAAAACCGAGCGGGGCAACCGGGTCTTCCCGGTGACGGACCGGTCCGCCTCCGTCCTGGACTGCCTGAAGCAGGTTCTGCGCAGATCCGGCGTCACCCTCCGGACGGCCCGGGTCAAGGGCATCGTCACGGACAATGGCGCTGTGTCCGGTGTCCGCGCGGAAGGGGAGACCATCCCCTGCAAGTGGGTGATCCTGGCTACGGGCGGCCTGTCCTATCCCGCCACTGGCTCCACCGGCGACGGCTACCGCATGGCGGCGGAGCTGGGCCATACCATCGTCCCCGGGGAGGGGAGCCTGGTGCCCCTGGAAACCGCCGGCGCTGATGCCGGGGATATGCAGGGTCTGAGCCTGCGGAACGTGGGAGTCAAGCTTCTGAACGCCAAGGGCAAGGTCCTGTATAAGGACTTCGGTGAGCTGCTGTTTACCCATTTCGGTGTATCCGGACCCACGGTGCTCTCCGCGAGCTGCCACCTGAAAGGGGAGGGCTGTAAGCTGGTCATCGATCTGAAGCCTGCCCTGGACGAGGGGAAGCTGGACGACCGGATCCTGCGGGATCTGGAAATGTATCAGAACCGTTCCATGGAAAACGCCCTGACGGACCTGCTGCCCCGGAGCATGATTCCCGTGGTTCTCCGGCGGCTGGATATCGACCCCGCCCTCCAGGCCAATTCCCTGAAGAAGCAGCAGCGACGGGCCCTGGTGGAGCTGCTGAAGGGGTTCTCTCTGGAAATCACGGGCAAGCGCCCGGTGGCGGAGGCTATCATCACCTCCGGCGGTGTGAAAACCGGGGAGATCGACCCCAAAACCATGCAGTCCAAAAAGGTCCCCGGGCTTTACTTCGCCGGAGAGATCATCGACTGCGATGCCTATACCGGGGGCTTTAACCTGCAGATCGCCTGGGCCACGGCCTATGCCGCCGGCCGTGCCGTCAGCGGACAGGTTTGAAAAAACCGCCATTGACAAAACGGCCCGGATGCTATAAAATACATGAAGACAATGCTTGCCCATTAGGAGGAGATCAACTATGTTTGAAAAACTGGCCAATTACGCCGCCAAGCAGCTTGATATCGATGTCGCTGACATTACCCCCGATTCCACCTTTGAGAGCCTGGGTATCGATTCTCTGGACGTGGTGGAGATGATCATGGACCTGGAAAGCGAACTGGGCATTGAGCTGGAGCTGGAGGATCAGAAGATCGCCACCTTCCAGGAGCTGGCTGACTTCGTGGAAACCAAGCTCAACTGATTTTCAACTGAATAACCCTTGTTAAAGCTGACCGGCTTATAACAAGGTCGCACTAGTCGGGGAGATAGCGGTGCCCTGTTACTCGCAATCCGCTACAGCGGGGATGAATTCCCACACCCGGGCTCGTCTTGGTGCCGTCATGGACTGCGTAAGTGGTGTTGATGGATCGGTCTTGTGCAACGGGGTCCCGTGAACCATGTCAGGCGGGGAACCGAGCAGCATTAAGCGGACCGCTCCGTGTGCCGCGAGGTAGCCGTTCCTGAGCTAACTGCGCGGAAACCGGGTATTAAGCTTGTTCAAATGTGGGTGTGCGATCTTGTTATAAGCCGGAACTTTATTTAGTTGAGAGTTGAGAGTTAAAAGTGGAGAGTTATGATGACAGGAAATATTCAAAGCAAAAGCTTTTCTTTTGCGGTGCGAATCGTTAAGCTGTGCAGGCTGCTGCGTACAGATAGAAAGGAGCATATCCTGTCAAAGCAACTGCTGCGATGTGGAACCAGTATCGGAGCCAATGTAGCGGAAGCGCAACACGCACAGTCCCGTGCGGATTTTCAATCCAAACTAAATATTGCTTTAAAGGAAGCTTCCGAAACGGAATACTGGCTCCGATTACTGGAAGCTACGGAGTATCTGTCAACAGCTGAATTTGAATCAATCTACAAGGACTGCGATGAATTGGTTAAAATTCTGATTTCCAGCGTCAAAACCAATAAAACTGATTGAAAGAGGCTTTCGATCAATAGCAACTCTCAACTCTCAACTTTCAACTCTCAACTCATACCGAGGAGGTGAGCCGATGTCAACTTATCAGGCCCTGTATCGTAAATACCGTCCTCAGACCTTTGATGATGTGGTGGGGCAGATGGCGGTGACCCAGACTCTGAAGACCCAGCTTCAAAGCGGGCGGCTGAGCCATGCCTACCTGTTCACCGGCTCCCGGGGCACCGGCAAGACCAGCTCCGCCAAGATTCTGGCCAAGGCGGTCAACTGCACCAACCCCCAGGACGGCAACCCCTGCAACTGCTGCCAGGCCTGCCGGACCATCGATTCCGGTGCCTGCCTGGATGTGCTGGAAATCGACGCCGCCTCCAACAACGGCGTGGATAACGTCCGGGACCTGCGGGATGACGCGGTGTACACCCCCTCCCAGGTAAAGATGCGGGTGTATATCATTGACGAGGTCCATATGCTCTCCATCTCGGCTTTCAACGCCCTGCTGAAGATCATTGAGGAGCCTCCGGAGCATTTGCTGTTCATCCTGGCCACCACGGAGCTGCATAAGGTCCCGGCGACCATTCTGTCCCGGTGCCAGCGGTTTTCCTTCCGGCGTATCTCCCAGGAGGATATCGCCGCCCGGCTGCAGTATGTGGCCTATCAGGAGAATATTGACCTGGATGATTCCGCTGCCCGGGTTCTGGCCAGATTGGCTGATGGCGGTATGCGGGATGGCTTGAGCCTGCTGGACCAGTGCGCCAGCGCCACCACCGGAGAACTGACGGCGGAGCGGGTATACCAGTGCCTGGGCATCGCCGGCATCCGGGACTGTGGCCAGCTTATGGCCCACATCGCAAATCACGATACAAAAAACGCCCTGGCTATGATGAACCGTATTTATGCCGAGGGCAAGGATATGGGTGCTCTGCTGGACGAGCTGGCCTGCCTGACCCGGGATCTGATGGTCCTGCGGACCGCTCCGGCGGAGGGAATCACCATGCTGTCCGGTGTGGCCTCTGACGAGGAAGTGAAGGCCCTGGCGGGCCGGTTCTCCGCCGGAGAGCTGGTGCGGATGATGAATCTGCTGCAGCAGACCATGGCGGGCTTTACCCGCAGCACCAGCCGCCGGATGGACGCGGAGCTGTGCGTCATCAATATGTGCCAGCCGGAGCTGAGTCTGGACGCGGAAGCCCTGAACGCCCGGATGACCCGGATGGAGGAGCGGCTGGCAACGGGAGATTTTGTGGCAGCGGCTCCCAAAAAGCAGGAGAATCCCCCCTGGGAGCCGGAGGATGACCGTCCTCCCATGCCCGATGACGCCGACGCGCCCCCGGCGGAGCCGGAGCAGACACCTGTGGTCAACGAAGCCCCCGTGGGCTTCTGGATGGACCTGGTGGTGGCGATCCGGAAGGAGCTGCCCCCCACGGTGATGGGAATGTTTGCTCCCACGCCCAAGGCCCCGGTCCAGGGTGTACTGCAGGGGGATAACCTGATCCTGGAGTGCGCCAATGGCTTTATTCTGGAAGTGGTGAACAGGCCGGAGATCCTGTCTCTGGTCGCCCGGAAAGCCTCCGCCAAGCTGGGCCGGAATGTCCGGGTCACCGCCGTGGACTCCACGGCTAAGCCCAAAACCAGCGCGAAAATGGAAAATCTGCTGAATTTCGGCAGAGCCAACCGTGATATCGTCAACATCAAAGAACAATAAGAGGAGAATGCAACATGGCAAAAGGTGGATTCCGGGGTATGCCCGGCGGAATGAATCAGGCCGCGATGATGAAGCAGGCCCAGAAGATGCAGCAGGAGATGCTGCGGATGCAGCAGGAGCTGGAGACCAAGAACTATACCGCAGCCGCGGGCGGCGGAATGGTCAAGGCCACCGTCACCGGCAAGCACCAGGTGGTGGGCATTGAGATCAATCCCGAGGCGGTGGACCCTGACGATGTGGAGATGCTCCAGGACATGATCATGGCCGCCGTCAACGAGGCCATGCGCACCGCCGACGCGGACGCTGCCAACACCATGTCCCGGCTCACCGGCGGCATGAACCTGGGAGGATTGTTCTGATATGAACTATTTCCCCGCCGCGTTGCAGGATCTGGCGGATCAGTTTGCCCGGCTGCCGGGTATTGGCAGCAAGACTGCCCAACGGCTGGCCTTTCATGTGCTGGGTCTGCCCCAGGAGGAGGCGGAGGCCTTTGCCGAAGCCATTCTGGAAGCCAAGCGGACGGTCCATACCTGCCCCGTTTGCCAGAATCTGACGGACCGGGAGCTTTGCCCCATCTGTGACAATGACCTGCGGGACCACGGTCAGATCTGCGTGGTGGCGGAGCCCAAGGATGTGATCGCCATGGAGCGGTCCCGGGAATTCAACGGTGTGTACCATGTGCTCCACGGAGTCATCTCACCGCTGAACCATGTGACCCAGGATGACATTCGGATCAAGGAGCTGCTCCACCGGGTGGCGACTTCTCAGGTCCGGGAGATCATCATGGCCACCAATCCGGATACCGAGGGCGAGGCTACGGCAATGTACATATCCCGGCTCCTGCGGCCCATGGAGGTCAAGGTGACCCGGCTGGCCTACGGCGTTCCCGTGGGCAGCCAGTTGGAATACGCCGACGAAGTGACTTTGTCCCGTGCCCTGGAAGGCCGCCAGGAAATATGAGCTTCATCCCCCAGTCACCGGCTGGGGGATATTTGTCTTCCGGTGGGGTGCAAAATGTAGAATTTTCGGGAGCAGCTCTGACGGATTTTGTACAGTGATACAAAAAACTGCCGGATTCTGCTATTAAAATGAATTCCGGAAATTCAGATATTGCAATTTCTAGGCAAAAAGAGTATAATAATCCCAGATGGATGAAATTTCCTTGAAAGGATGATGCAAAAATGGCATCTTACGCAACCCGAAGCAGAGAAGAACTGCGGATTGAAGCGAAGAAAATGATCGCCCGCTACGGCGAGCTGATGCAGCAGGGACTGAAGCTGGATATGTCCCGTGGCAAGCCCAGCAAGCTCCAGTTGGATCTGGTCAGCGATATGCTCACTGTGCTGACGGACCCCGCCGAATGTATTATTGACGGCGAGGATGCCCGGAACTACGGCAACCTGGCGGGCCTGAAGTGCGCCCGGGAATACTGGGCCGATGTGCTGGGCTGCAAGCCCGAGCAGACCTTTGTGGGCGGCAACGCCAGTCTGCACCTGATGCACAGCCTGATCTCCTGGGCCTATACCCACGGCCTGAAGGAAAGCCCCCGGCCCTGGTGCAACGAGAAGCGGGTGAAATTCCTGTGCCCCAGCCCCGGCTATGACCGGCATTTCCGGATCACCGAAAGCTTCGGCTTTGAGCTGGTCACGGTACCTATGACCCCCTACGGCCCCGATATGGACATCGTGGAGGAACTGGTCCAGGATCCTCTGGTCAAGGGCATCTGGTGTGTGCCCAAGTATTCCAACCCCCAGGGCTATACCTATTCCGACATCACCGTGAACCGGTTCGCCAATCTGAAGCCGGCGGCACCGGACTTCGTTATCATGTGGGATAACGCCTACTGCGTCCATGAATTTGACGGGGAGTTTGAGCCCTTCCCGGATATCATTTCCCTGTGTGAAGCGGCGGGCAAGCCCAACATGGTCTATGAGTTCGCTTCCACCTCCAAGATCACCTTCCCCGGCGCGGGTATTTCCGTCATGGCTTCCTCTGTGGAGAATATTGCCCACATGACCAAGCTGATCTCCGCCCAGACCATTTCCTATGATAAGATCAATCAGCTTCGCCATGTGAAGTACCTGAAGGATAAGGCCCATACCATTGAGCTGATGAAGCGCCATGCCACCATCATGGGACCCAAGTTTGAAATGGTGCTGAAGATGCTCCGTGCGCAGCTCACCAACAAGGGCATCGCCCACTGGCATCATCCCAAGGGCGGCTATTTCGTCTGCGTGGCTGCCATGCCCGGCACCGCCAAGCGGACCCTGGAGCTGTGCAAGCGCTGCGGCGTGGTGCTGACCCCTGCCGGTGCCACCTATCCCTACGGTGTGGACCCTCATGATTCCATGATCCGCATCGCCCCCAGCCTGCCTCCCATCGAGGAGCTGGAGAAGGCCATGAATGTGTTCTGCACCAGCCTGCGGCTGGCAGCTCTGGAACGGTATCTGGGTATGCCCCTGATTGAGGATTGATGTATGCTAGATAATCTCTTGTATCTGCTTACGGATACGGTGTTTCCCTGGTATCACGGGCTTTTGTTCCTTCAGATTTTTTTGATTTGGATTGCAAAACGGAAGAAGCATAAAGCCTTGTGGATCGCGGCCTATGCCGTTATGATCGGATCTATTGTGATATCTTGCGTTACAACAGCAGTGTTTGTCTTAACACCTGGAATTACGCACCTGGCGGATACCTTTATCAGCATTGGCGCGACAGTGGTGTTCCCGGTGATGCTGAAGATTGCATCGGTAGTCCGGGAGCACGAATGAAAGTTAGCGGGACGCATTTGCGTCCCGCTCAGCGTGTCAAAAAAGTATCGAAACAAGAATGTCATTGCGAGGAGCCGCCCAAAAGGCGGCGACGTGGCAATCCGCACCCCCTAAAACCTGCGGTTTTAGGCGCACTTTCAGAAAAGATGAAACATTTTGGAGAACGGATTGCCACACCAGTGTGCGCACTGGTTCGCAATGACAGGTTTTTCGACAGTCTGAGTGGGACGTATCTACGTCCCGCTTTTGTTCTTTACAATTTGAAGTATTTCGATTAAAATGAAAGAAAAAGGAGGAATGAATCATGTCCAATGTTCAAAAGCTGTATTATGAAAAGCGGGCCAAGACCCTGGTGAAGAATCTGAAAAGCCGCCATTTTGATGCCTATTACTGTGCCGATAAGGAAGAAGCCCTGGCCAAGGCGCTGGAGCTGATCCCCGAGGGTGCCACGGTGGGCTGGGGCGGTGTCATGTCCGCCCATGAAATCGGACTGATCGAAGCCCTGAACAAGGGCAATTACAAGGCCATCGACCGGGAAAAATGCAAGACCCCGGAGGAAAAGGCGGAAGCGGCGAAGCAGAGTATGTTCGCCGATGTGTTCCTGACCAGTGCCAACGGCCTGAGCCTGGACGGTGAAATGGTCAACATTGACGGCCAGGGCAACCGGGTGGCTGCCATTATCTACGGTCCCAAGACCGTGCTGGTCATCGCCGGTATGAACAAGGTCTGTGACGATCTGGAATCCGCCATCCAGCGGGCCCGGACGGTGGCCGCGCCTATGAACCAGCAGCGGTTCTCCAGCCCCAATCCCTGCGGCGTTACCGGCATCTGCGCCGACTGCAAGACCGAGACCTGCATCTGCAACCACATCGTCATCACCCGGCACAGCCGTCCCGTGGGGCGGATCAAATTTATCCTGGTGGGGGAGGACCTGGGCTTCTGAGTCCGGGAGATACCAATGAAAAAACTGCGTGAACTGATCGAAAAATACTGGGATATCCTGTCCTACATCTTCTTCGGCGGACTGACTACGGTGGTCAACTGGCTGGTCTATTACCCCTTGACCAATGTGCTGGGGGTGGATGCTTATGTGAGCAACATCATCGCCTGGGCGGTATCTGTGGCCTTCGCCTTCCTGACCAATAAGCCCTTCGTATTCCGGAGCCACGACTGGTCCGCCTCCGTGGTGGTGCCGGAGCTGGTCAAGTTTGTCGGCACCCGGGTCGGCTCCGGCTTTCTGGAGACGGCGCTTTTGTTCCTGTTCGTGGATCTGATGCAATGGGACGGCAATATTTTGAAAATCGTTTTCAGCGTCCTGGTGGTCATTATCAACTACGTGGGCAGCAAGCTGCTGGTTTTCCGGAAAAAGTAAACAGAAACGCCCCGGCTTTCGCCGGGGCGTTTTGCATCAGCCGGGGAGAAGAAGGGCGGACCCATCCTCACCGCTCATAAACAGGTAGACGGTGACGGTTTCGTCGCCGCTGGTGTAGGTAATGCGAAGATTGGACATCACGTCGGGAATGTCCGCCTGGATCATAACCGCTGTGCCGGGGGTCATGCAGTCCGCGGCGAAGACCGTATACTCCGGGGTGAACCGGATGCCGGCGTAGTCCCAGTAGCCCCGGGTGACGGTCACGTCATAGATCAGATCGTCGGCCGTCAGCAGGAAGGCAGCGCCCTGATGATCCAGGACCACCTCTGCCAGTGTGCTGTACAGGCTCTGGTCTGCTTCGTGGTACAGCTCCGCATTCAGCTCACCCTCGGCGTAGACCTGCTCCGTGGGGAAGTAAGCATCCTCCAGAACACCCAGGAGCTGGCTGTATGGGATCACCGCAGTGACCACACCGGAGGAATAGGGGGCGATCTCATAGGGCGCGAAGGCAAAGCACAGCCCCTGCCGGGACAGATACCAGTTCTCGTCTTCCTGAATATACCCGGAGAACCGTTCCTCCACCGTGGCGGAGAAATCCTCGTAAATGTAGAACTCTGTCTGGGAGTTCAGGGCATCCACCACAAGCCGGCAGAGCACATCGGCGGTGGTGCTTTCCGTCAGAATCTCACCCAGGTTCAGGGCTTTGCCCTTGGTCAGGTCATAGGTGACGCTGATGGGGGAGATGTTGGGGTGGCTGCCGCCGCTGTAGCTGACCTCCTGACCGGCCATGCTGAGGATACCGCTGTCGATGCGCTGGGGTTCATAGCGGACTGTGAGCCAGTAGGGTCCCTTGGTGCCTGCGGAATAGGAACTGTCCAGCACGTGCTCCGCGGAAGCGCGGGTACTGTCGATGCGGTTCAGCAGATCCAGGGTGACGGTGTCGATCATATCCTGGTTCTCCAGCATCAGCATCACGTTCTGGTAGGTGTAATTGAACAGAATGCTGCCGTCGTCATCGGTATAGCTTTCCGTGTGATCCGTCAGGATGATGGCGTTCATGGGAAGGTCCTGAATCACGGGATCGGTTTCCGTAGGTACCGTGGGGGGATCCGTCGGGTCCGTGGGCTTGTCCGTGGGGGGCGTGGTAGGCGGCGCGGTGGGGGGATCCGTGGGGGGATCCGTAGGGGGCGCCGTTGGCGGCTGTGTGGGCTGCGGACCGGTGAAATCCACATCGGACAGGAACGCGGCCAGAGCCAGGATCACAAGAACGCAGATAAGCAATACATAGAATCTTTTCATAAGCAGCTCTCCAATGCTGTTTGGTATACATAATATAGCACATACCGACCTGTTCCGCAAGGTCCAACAGGAAAATACCCGGGGCGAATTCTTGACATTCGGAACCGGAAATGGTATAGTTATCTTAAGTAAATATCGCGATGAACGGAAAGAGTAACGGATGCGGATCCCACAGAGAGCCAGGGCCATCGGCTGGAAGCCCGGCGGAGGAGTGCCGTGAAGGTGCGTCCGGGAGCGAACTTTTTGCGAGTGATAAATGAGAGTGGAACCGCGGCTACTACCGCCTCTTGTACCTGGGTACAAGGGGTATTTTTTATTAGGAGGCAACTATGAGGGCCTATCTGGACGCTTGGAAACGGTACGCTGATTTTTCCGGAAGGACCAACCGACGGGATTATTGGGTAGCGGTTTTTACCCATGCGGGTTTTAATTTCCTGTATCAACTGGCTGTCAGCGTCGGCGGTATTATTGTTGCGTATAACCTGGGAATGGATAACGAGGTCATTCAAACACCGCTCCGATATATGCTTTCGCTCTATTCTGCTCTGTTTATTCTGCCTGGTATCGCTATGACCGTCCGACGGGTGCGGGATGCGGGCTTTCGTACCAAATTGTTAATATTGTTGATCATTCCGCCAGCCGGTTTATTTGCCATTTTGGCCAGACTCTTTATGAGATCCGCGGAAGAGGAAGCTGATCCTCAAACCCTTTGATTCAAAAACAATACATGGAGGAAATGTTTATGTATCTTTATAATTCTCTGTCCCACAAGAAAGAACTCTTTGTTCCCAATGATCCCAACCTGGTGAAGATGTACACCTGCGGTCCTACGGTCTATCACTATGCCCATATTGGCAACCTGCGGACCTATATTATGGAGGATGTGCTGGAAAAAGCGCTTCGTTATCTGGGCTATCCCGTACGCCGGGTCATGAACATCACCGATGTGGGCCATCTGGCCTCCGATGCCGATACCGGCGAGGACAAGATGCTCAAGGGTGCCAAGCGGGAGAACAAGTCCGTCATGGACATCGCCCGGTTCTATACCGAAGCCTTCTTCGCTGACTGCGCCAAGCTGAATATCAAGCGGCCCGATGTGGTGGAGCCTGCCACCAACTGCATCGATGAATATATCGAGATGGTCCAGAAGCTCCTGGACACCGGCAAGGCCTATTTCGCCGGCGGCAACGTGTATTTTGACACCGCAACCCTGGAGAAGTATTACGTCTTCAACGATCACGACGAGGAAGACCTGGCCGTGGGCGTCCGGGAGGGCGTGGAGGAGGATACCAACAAGAGGAACAAGAACGATTTCGTTCTGTGGTTTACCAAGTCCAAGTTCGAGGACCAGGCCCTGAAGTGGGATTCCCCCTGGGGCGTGGGCTATCCCGGCTGGCACATCGAGTGCTCCTGCATTTCCATGAAGCACCTGGGCGAGAACCTGGACATCCATGCCGGCGGTATCGACAATGCCTTCCCCCACCACACCAACGAGATCGCCCAGTCCGAAAGCTACCTGGGCCACAAGTGGTGCAACTACTGGTTCCATGTCCACCATCTGAATACGGACACCGGCAAGATGTCCAAGTCCAAGGGCGAGTTCCTGACCGTGTCTCTGCTGGAGAGCAAGGGCTACGATCCCATGGCTTACCGCCTGTTCTGTCTCCAGAGCCATTACCGCCGGAACCTGGTGTTCACCTGGGAGAACCTGGATAATGCCGTGGTGGCTTACGACAAGCTGATCGCCAAGATCGCCACCTTGAAGAACGAGGGCGATGTGGACCAGGCGGCCTTTGACAAGCTGAAGGAGAAATTCCTGAACGCTCTGAATGGCGACCTGAATACCTCCCTGGCCATTACCGCTGTTTATGATGTGCTGAAGGCCAAGTGCAACGATGCCACCAAGCTGGCGGCCCTGGCGGATTTCGATCAGGTTCTGTCTCTGAATCTGCTGGAAGCAGCTCAGGCGCTGCTGAAGAAGCAGGCCGAGGAGGAAGCCGCCAATGCGGATCCGGAGATCGATGCTCTGGTGGCTGCCCGTACCGAAGCCAAGAAGGCCAAGAACTGGGCTGAGGCTGACCGGATCCGGGATGAACTGAAGGCCATGGGCATTGAGATCATTGACACCCCCCAGGGCGCCAAGTGGAGAAGAGTATGAAGCTTCTGATCCTGGACGGCAACTCCGTCATCAACCGGGCGTTCTTCGGTGTGAAACCCCTGACCACCCGGGAGGGCCTGTATACCCACGCCATTTTCGGTTTCCTGAACATCCTGGAACGGATGGAGAAGGAAGAACAGCCGGAGGCGGTGTGTGTGGCCTTTGACCTTCATGGACCTACCTTCCGCCATCTGCGCTACGACGGCTACAAGGCTACCCGGCACGGAATGCCCGAGGAGCTGGCCCAGCAGATGCCGGTGATGAAGGACGTACTCCGGGCTATGAATATCCCCATCTACGAATGCCAGGGCTGGGAAGCGGACGATATCATCGGCACTGTGGGCAAGATCTGCTCCAACAATGGTTGGGAGTGCGTGGTGGTCACCGGTGACCGGGACAGCCTGCAGCTCATCGATGAGAATGTCCACATCAAGCTGGTGATCTCCAAGCCCGGCCAGACGACCGCAACCCTCTATGACCGGGAGAAATTCCAATCCGAATACGGCTTTGAGCCCAAGCGGCTCATTGACCTGAAGGCCCTGATGGGTGATTCCTCCGACAACATTCCCGGCGTGGCCGGTGTGGGCCCCAAGACCGCCACGGATCTGCTGCTGAAATTCGGCACGTTGGACGGGGTTTACGCCAATATCGACGATCCCTCCATCCGGCCCAAGCTTCGGGAGAAGCTGGTGGCGGGGAAGGAGAATGCTTACCTTTCTTACGAGCTGGCTACCATCGTTTCCGAGGCTCCCATCGATTTTGCGCCTGCGGATGCCATTGTCCAGCCCTACAACCGGCCGGAGCTGTACCGGCTGTTCCAGAAGCTGGAATTCGTCCGGCTGATTGATAAGTACGGCCTCCGGGGGGCAGAGCTGGAAGCGCCAAAGGCGGTTTCCGCTGCGGTTTCCAGGCTGCCCAGGGCTGACGCTCTGCCGAAGCAGGCGGAGTGCTGCGCCGTGTATGTGGCCCCGGATGGGACTTTGGGTGTGGCCTGGGAGTCCGGTGTCTGTGCCCTGACTCCGTTGGAAGCCCAGATGATTGGACGGATCCCCGGGGATAAGCTGATCTGCCATGACAAAAAGACCGCCATGCATACCCTGACGGACATGGGATTGGATTTTGGCTGTATCGTCTTCGATACGGCCCTGGCGGCATATGATCTGAATCCCTCTCAGTCCGATTATCCCGTGTCCAAGCTGGCAACCAATTTTCTGGGCAGCACGGTGGACGACGGAGATGCTGCCGCCTGCGCTGAAGCCATCTGGCAGCTTATGCCCGTTCTGGACGAAGAACTGAAGAAGCAGGGCATGGAGAAGCTTTATTATGAGATGGAGCATCCTCTGGTGGATGTGCTGTACCGCATGGAGCGCCGGGGAATCGCCATTGACCGGCAGCAGCTTCAGCAGTTTGGTGAAATGCTGAGCCAGCGGATCACGGATTGCGAACAGATCATCTTCGGTTATTCCGGAGAAGCTTTCAATATCAATTCTACCCGTCAGCTTGGAGAACTGCTGTTTGATAAGCTGGGCCTGCCCCCGGTGAAGAAGACCAAGACCGGCTACTCCACCAACGCCGATGTGCTGGAAAAGCTGAAAAACAAGCATCCCATTGTCCCTGCCATCATGGACTACCGGATGCTGACCAAGCTGAAATCCACCTATGCCGACGGGCTGATGAAGGTCATCTGCGAGGATGGTCGGATCCGGACCACCTTCCAGAATCTGGTTACCGCCACAGGCCGTCTTTCTTCCACGGAGCCCAATCTGCAGAATATCCCGGTCCGCACGGATCTTGGCGCGGAGATCCGGAAAATGTTCGTTCCCAAGCCCGGTCACGTGCTGGTGGACGCGGATTACAGCCAGATCGAGCTGCGGGTCCTGGCCCATATTGCCGGGGATAAGACTATGCAGGATGCTTTTATTTCCGGCATGGATATCCACACGGTGACAGCGGCTCAGGTCTTCGGTGTGGAGCCGGAGCAGGTGACATCTCTCCAGCGCCGCCATGCCAAGGCAGTCAATTTTGGCATCGTTTATGGCATTTCCGAGTTCTCTCTGGCGGAGGACATCGGTGTCAGCCGCTACGAAGCCCGGGACTATATTGACAGCTATCTGGCCAATTACCGGGGTGTCCGGGATTATATGAAGCAGGTGGTCGTGGATGCCCGGGAGAAGGGGTTCACGGAGACGCTGTATGGCCGCAAACGCTATATCCCGGAGCTGAAGAGCAGCAATTTCAATATCCGCAGCGGCGCGGAGCGCATCGCCCTGAACACCCCGATCCAGGGCACCGCGGCGGATCTGATCAAGCTGGCTATGATCCGGGTGGAACAGGCGCTAAATACGCATTATCCCGACGCGAAACTGCTGCTGCAGGTCCACGACGAACTGATCGTGGAGTGTCCGGCGGAAATCGCGCCCCAGGTGGCGGAATTGGTGAGCCGGGAAATGCAGCAGGTGGCAGTGCTGTCCGTGCCCCTGGTGGCGGAAGCCAAATGGGGAGAAAGCTGGTACGACGCAAAATGATATTCGCACAAATGAAAGAAACGCACGTCGCCCAGGTGGCGGAGCTGGAAAAGCTCTGCTTTGGCACCGCCGCATGGAGCGAGAAGAGCATCACCTCAGAGCTGACCAATCCGCTGTCCCTGTGGCTTGTTGCCGTAGAGGAGGGCAGGGTTCTGGGCTATGTGGGTTCTCAGACGGTGATGGATGAGACGGACATGATGAATGTGGCGGTCCATCCCGACTGCCGCGGTCAGGGAATCGCCACGGGGCTCATTGTGGACCTGATTGGAGCGCTAAAGCTGCGGGGAAGCCGGTGCCTGACCCTGGAGGTACGGGCCTCCAACGAACCGGCCAAAGGGCTGTATCGGATGCTGGATTTTCAGGAAGTCGGAATCCGCAAAAACTACTACCGAAACCCCAGGGAAGATGCGCTGATCCTGCGAAAGGAGTGGGAAGTATGAACATTCTGGCAATTGAATCCTCCTGCGATGAGACTGCCGTGGCCATCGTCCGGGACGGAAGGCAGGCGCTGACGGATTGCATCACATCCCAGGTGGACCTGCACCGGATCTATGGGGGCGTGGTGCCGGAAATCGCTTCCCGGAAGCATATCGAGGCCATTTACGGCCTGGCGGACCAGGCCCTGACGGAAGCCGGCCTGACCCGAAAGGATATTGACGCGGTGGCGGTGACCTATGCTCCCGGCCTGATCGGCGCTGTTTTGGTGGGTGTGAACTTTGCCAAGGCCGCGGCGCTGGCTATGAACAAGCCATTGATCCCGGTGCATCATATCCGGGGCCATATCGCCGCCAATTATCTGGCCTATCCAGAGCTGAAGCCGCCTTTCCTCTGCCTGGTGGTTTCCGGCGGCCATACCATGATCGTGGATGTGCGGGATTACACCAAAATGGAGATTTTGGGTACCACCCTGGATGACGCGGCAGGGGAGTGCTTTGATAAGGTGGGCCGGGTTTTGGGAATGCCCTATCCCGGCGGCGCTGCTCTTGACAAGGCAGCCCAGCAGGGCATCGAAGGGAAATACAGCCTGCCCCGGAGCAAGCCCGGTGCCAACCCCTATGATATGAGCTTCTCCGGACTGAAGACCGCTTCCCTGAATCTGATCCATCACGCCCAGCAGGTAGGCGAGGAGCTGGATATTCCCAGTTTGTGCGCTGAGTTTACTGCCGCTGTGTCCGATACTCTGGTTCCCAGGGTGGTTATGGCTATGGAGCAGACGGGATACCGGAAGCTGGCGGTTGCCGGCGGTGTGGCTGCAAATTCCCGGATCCGCCGGGATATCACCGCTGCCGCGGAGAAGCTGGGGGCCCAGGTGTATATGCCGCCTTTGAAGCTTTGCGGCGACAATGGCGCTATGATCGGTGCCCAGGCCTACTATGAATACCTGGCCGGAAATGTGGCGGATATGAGCCTGAATGCCTACGCCACCAAATCCATTCTGGGCGAAGCCCTGTAAAACGACAGAAATGCAGGTTCTTGTGAAGGAACCTGCATTTTCTTCGAGCCATGGGAGTATTCATGCAAAGGATGTATAAATATACAAACTACGCTGTTTGCGTGAAGAACTCTGTGGGAAATAGTTGCAGATACCCCTTAACTGGGTGAGTTTCCCTGATTTCGACAGGTTTTTACCTGAGATCTGCCTGTGGAAAAACCTGTGGAGACTGTGAATAACTTACTGTATAATCTGGCCTAGGGTCTGGAAGTGGAAAAGGGAAACGGGAGAAAATAGAACATTTCGACAGAAAACGGGAAAATGCAGGGGGAAATGATGGAAAAATCCCAGCATTATCCTGCAAATAAAATTTCATGCTTGACAAGAAAAACTCATTGTGCTACTATAATCGAGTGAGAATAATTTAGAAAGGAGGAAGTGCATATGTTGATGAACATTTTCGTGTTTGTGGAAAACTGTATCAGCGGAAGACTTGCTCCCGGAGGTTCTGCGCGGTAATCCTACCTGCGTAGACTGTTTTGTACGGCGCAAGCTTTTGCTTGGGCCGTTTTTTTGCGCCCATTTTGAATGATTTTACGCCGATTCCGGCTGAGGATTGAATTATGAAACGAATATTGACATACTTGCTTCCCTATTGGAAGCAGATGGCTCTTGCGGCGCTGGCCATTGCTGTTTCTACTTTTTGCGATTTGATGCTGCCCACCATTATGAGCGACATTCTGAATACCGGCGTTTATAACGCCGATCTGGGCTATATTGTGCGGTGCTGTCTCGTAATGCTGGCGGTGTCCGTTGTGGGCCTTGTGACAGTACTTCTGGGGTCCTGGCTGTCCACCACCGTGGTTTCCGGGTTCTGCGCGGATCTTAGAAGCGCCGTATTCCGGAAAGTCCACAGCATGACTTTTGAGGAATTTGGAAATCTTGGCACTGCCGCCCTGGTTACCCGGGCGACCCATGATGTGGACACGGTTTCCTGGGTCGCTTCTGAGTTGTCCGGCACTGTCATTACCATTCCTGTCATGTTTTTTGGCGGAGTGATTCTGGCTATGGGGAAGGATGTGATCCTTTCTTTGACGCTGTTTGCTTTTTTGCCTGTTATCTTTGGGCTCGTGCTGTTTGTGGGTCGTAAAATCGTGCCCCTTTGGGAACGTTCCGATACCTACATTGATAAGCAGAATGATGTGATGCGTCAGCGCCTTCGGGGCATCCGGGTGATCCGGGCATTCAACGCGGAAGCCCAGGAACATGAACGGATCGCGGATGCTACCCGGACCATGGCGGATACCATTATCGCCGCCAATGTGTCCATGGGCCTGATTTCTCCCGTGGCCACTTTCCTGCTGAATCTGGCAGCGGTGCTCATTGTTTACTTCGGCGGTCTGCGTATGCAGGCGGGAGAGTCTCTGACCGGCGGTGATGTGTTTGCCATTGTGCAGTATGTAGGCCTTGTAACCGGCGGCGTGATCATGGGTGCTTTTTCCATCATCATGTTCCCCAGGGCGCAGGTGGCTGCCGGACGGATCGGACAGGTGCTGGACTCCACGGGCATGGCGGATCCGGTAGAACGTCAGGACATGGGGCTCACCGGAGATATCAGGTTTGAAAACGTAAGCTTTGCCTATGAAGGTGCCGCGGAGCAGGCCCTGGCTGACATATCTCTGGAGATTCATCCGGGAGAAAACGTGGCAATCATCGGTGGTACAGGTTCCGGCAAAAGCACTCTGGTCAGCCTGCTGCTGGGGTTCCGGATGCCTACCTCCGGTCAGGTCCTTCTGGATGATATTCCGACATCACGGCTCAGCCGACATACCATGCGTCGGAATATAAGCTGTGTTCTTCAGAATGCTTCCATATACTCCGGCACCATTCGTGAGAATGTACGGCTTGGTAATTTTTCCGCCGGGGATCCGGAATTGCAGGATGCTTTGGAAACAGCCCAGGCTGCAGAATTCGTCCGGAGCTTCCCGGAGGGACTGGACCATGAGATCAAGCAGGCGGGCAAGAATTTATCAGGCGGACAAAAACAGCGGCTGAGCATTGCCAGAGCTCTTCTGAAGGAAGCTCCCATTTATATATTTGATGACAGCTTTTCCGCTTTGGATTTTTTGACGGAAGCCAATCTGCGCCGGGCTCTTGGGCAAAAGCTGAACGGAAAAACGCAAATCGTAATTACGCAGAGAGTTACCTCCGCTATGCACTGTGACCGGGTTTATGTCATGGACCGGGGCAGGCTGGTGGGAGCTGGTAAGCACGATGCGCTGTTGAAGGATTGTCCGGTTTATCGGGAAATCTACATCTCTCAGACAGGAGGTGACGGCTTTGAAACCGAATAAGGAACATTTGCTGCTTAGGCTGGCTCTGGCGGCAAAGCCTATTTATGGATGGCTCCTGCTGGGTGCTGTCATCGATATCCTGGCTGTTATCACGGCTGTCATAGCTCCCAATTTGCTGGGCGATATCATACAGACTCTGTACGATTACTGGGAAGCCGGAGCCGTGGGAGCCATTCCGGCCACCATTGTCCATGGCTTGGTCCTGCTGACCCTGGTATATGGCCTGTCGTCGATTCTGTCCTATGCCAATATGCGACTGATGAATCAGGTGGTCAGCCGGCATTTTACCTGTGACCTGCGGATCGCCATTTCGGAGAAAATCAAACGGCTGCCTGTACGGTATGTAGATCAGACGCCTGTGGGTGATATCCTGCGCCGAATGACTGACGATGTGGGGGAGATGGGCGGCTATCTGCACCAGATCTTTGATACTTTGGTCAAGGGCCTGTTCCAGTTGGTGCTGATTGCGGTGGCTATGTTTCTGGAAGACCCGGTGCTGGCGGCCTTTGTGGTGGTGATGATGCCTTTCTCCCTGTGGCTGTCTTCCAAAATTGCCGGCCTCAGTGAAAAGCATTACGATGATTTTTTTGACCAGTCCGGCAAGCTGTCGGAGCTGGTGGAAGAGGCCTTTTCCAACTATCCCACGTCCAAGGCCTATAATCTGGAGGATTATTTGGATAATCGGCATGGGGTCATTAACGAGGAGGTCCGCAAATCCTCAATCCGGGCGAATTTTACCGGTTCCATCGTTCAGCCGCTGATCCGGCTGACCAATGCGGTAGCATTTATCCTAATCAACCTGATTGGCGGTTGGCTTATTGTCTCCCGTGGGGTTGGTGTTGGTGTTGTGGTGACCATCGTGCTGTATGCGCGGCAGTTTGCCTCGCCCCTGGAGCAGATGTCTTACGGCTTCAGCCAGATGAACCGGGTGAAGGCCGCGTCCCGCCGGGTGTTTGAGATCCTGGATCTGGAAGAAGACCGGGAGCCGAAGCAGGAATCTTTGCTCGGCGTACAGGGTCGGGTGGAATTCCGGAATGTAGATTTTTCTTACAAAGCGGAGGAACCGCTGATCCGGAATTTGAACCTGGAGGTGCATCCAGGACAAAAGGTTGCCATCGTCGGTCCTACCGGTGCGGGAAAAACCACCATCGTGAATTTGCTGATGCGATTCTATGACCCGGATTCCGGAAGCATTTTGCTGGATGGGCGCGATACCGCTTCTTTGGGACGGGAGCAAATTCGGGAGTGTTTTGGCATGGTGCTTCAGGACACCTGGTTGTTCCGGGGTACTATCCGGGAAAACCTGGCCTATGGCAAGCCGGATGCCTCCGATAAGGAAATCCGGGAAGCCTGCCGGAAGACACACTGCGATCATTTTATCCGGACCATGCCCATGGGCTATGATACAGTGATCGGGGAGGATACAACCAATCTGTCCGGCGGACAGAAGCAGCTTTTGACCATTGCCCGGGCCCTTTTGGCTAACAAGCCTTTGCTGATTCTGGATGAAGCCACTTCCAATGTGGATACTCGGACAGAACTGCTGATCCAAAAGGCTATGGATACTCTGATGGAAGGGAAGACCTGCTTTGTAATTGCCCACCGCCTCAGTACAATTGTGGACTCCGATGTGATATTGGTGCTGGACAAGGGGCAGATCGTGGAGCAGGGGACTCACCGGGAATTGCTGGCCCGGAAGGGCTTCTATTATACGCTTTATACCAGTCAGTACGCTGCCTAAGGAGGCTTTATGCTGAAAATCATTCGGAATATGCGGGAACTGGATTTTTCCGCGCTGATGGAGATCTATGCGGAGGGAAACCGTGAAAACGGCCTGGAAATGTGGCCTGAGCTTCCGGAGGGTCAGCGGATCCTTATGGCGGAACAGGGCTTTTACCAGTACTTGCGGGAGTGCTTCTTTCCCACGCCTGGGGCGGTATACTGCCTGTGGGAGGTTCGGGGACGTGGGGTTAGTGCCCTGCGGCTGGAGCCCTACCGGGATGGGCTGCTGCTGGAAGCCCTGGAAACCTGCCCCAATGACCGCAGACAGGGATATGCGAAAGCGCTGATCCAAGCGGTCACAGAGTGGCTTGCGGACCGGGGATCTGTTCGGGTGTATTCTCATGTCAGCAAACGAAACCAGCCTTCTCTGGCCACCCACAAAGCCTGCGGCTTCCAAAAAATCCTGGATTATGCCGTATATGCGGACGGATCTGTGTTGCGCAACTGCTGCACACTATTATGGACCCAATAATGAAAAGCAGGTGCCGCAAGACACCTGCTTTTTATTATTTATTATGCCCGAAAACAACCTTTTCGTCCTGGAATTCCTTGACTCGCTGTTCGTATGCTTCCATAGCAGCTTCCCGGTGGGCAGCGGTTGCCTGTATGCCGGCAAGAGCAACAAAGTATTCCGTAAACAAAGGATTTAATGGAAGAATTGGGCCAATGAGCTGTGTGCAGATCAGGTTATTTTTTCTCATTCCCTCAAATTTGCTGCCGCGATTGATACCGTCACCGCGAATGCATTCCAGAAAGTAGCAATGGCTGTTGTCGCCATAGAGGAAACTAAATTGGCTGCGGAAGCCCACAATGGTTAGTTCGCCCATTTGACCTAGAACTTTTCCATTGTAGCGGTCAAATAAATTGGTTTTTACAGTTAAATCAAAAATGCCAAGACCCTCAATTTGAGTTTCTTCGGTTACATAGTCGATGGTTTGCGCGAAGATTTCACCTGCATTGCCTGTGGCGAGGATTGGCGTTCCGGCGTCGATCAGTTGATTCAGTCGGTCCTTGTAGGGCAAGAGTTTCTTGATCACACGCCGTTGAACGGATTCGCTCATGGAACCAATATAGAGCATATCCACGACATTGTCCACAAAGTACGGTGTATCCGTCAATGCGGTGTAAATGAACTGAGCATCTGGAAGGGTAGCCTGAAGATATCTGGCGTTTTGGCTGTCACCGTATAGTCCGCAAATTTCAGAAAACAGAATTTCCACGACCATGATTATCCGTTCTCCTTTCCAAGTTTGATCAGTTGATTCTTTACATAAGCTGCTTCATCCAGGCTGTAAGGGTCATAAAGCACAAAGACTTGCTGAGCATTCATGGGATCAACATGTGCGGCACCGCCGTTTATCGTTGGCTCCAAACGGATTTTTTCCGGAGCTACACCGGCCAGCATAGCCCGCAGGTAGTGATCTTTACATCGGGGACCGGCGAAAATTATTCTTCCAATAGAAGGATCTGTGAGGTAGCTATAATCGCAGTCATACAGCCAGCAAATATTCTCAGAATTGTTGGTGTTATCACCTTTGTCATCCACCATGATAATTACGGTCTTATCCGTTCCCGGACATTGCGCTACATAGTGATAGCACCGGGCACAGGCGATGGGGTTCTGTCCCTTGGCAAGCTGCATGGTAATTGTCAGATCTCCGGATTGAACCTGGTCATACCGGGATTTTACAATTTTGCTTTTGGAGAATCCTTTTTGAATTTGTTCGTAAGTCAATCCGAGCCGGGTCATCATGGCGATGACACCGCAAAGATTGTAGACATTTACAATATTGTCATTGATTAGCGTGTAAGACTCTTCTTTGCCGTCGTGGCGGACTGTGAAGGTGTTATTCTCACGATCGATTTCGGTAACCAGAAAATCAGGCTCCGGAGACTTCAGATCGCAGGCAGAACAGTACATGCGACCGATATGATTGTAGCGGAGATATTCGCTCTCCAGAAGACCGCCACATTCAGGGCAGTATACCACGTCGCTGATATAGGGTGTTACAGAAACCTCTGGCTTTTCCGCGGAAATGCCGAAATAGGTCCTGTCCGGATTGCCGGGGGCAAGCCGGGAGCAGTTCATATCGTCAGCGTTCAGGAATACTTTTGTGGTAGCAGGCAGTGCTCGGTTGATAATATAGCTGATAAAGTCAGTGTGGGCGTTACGCTTGTTTGAATCACGCATGATGTTGTTGCAGATGAGATAATCCGGCTTTACATAGGGGTATACAAGCAAACTGCTGCGTTCATCCACTTCCAAAACTGCAATATCTTTCTTCGCTTTGCCCAACAGATCGGAGTCCTGAAGCAGTACGGAGGCTATGCCGGACTGCACATTGGAACCCAAACTATTGTTGGAAACAGAATAGCCGTTTTCGGTCAGTACTGAGGTCAGCATATTGCTGACTGTGGTCTTACCGTTGGTTCCGGTAACAGCGATGACAGTTTTGGGGAGAGTCAGATAACCCATGAAATCAGGGTAGATCTTTAATGCCAGTTTGCCGGGGAGGAATGTGGCATTCCGTCCAAGAAGTTTCATCATGACCTGTGCGGCTTTGCCAATCCACAGAGCAAGAAAAAACCGAAGCTTGTTCATACAAATTAACCTCTTTCTTTTGTGTATATTTTTGTTTACTATACCACAGAAGGGAAATAAAATCAAGATAGGGGTCTTTGCTATGGGGAACTCTCACTTCACTTGAGCCGGGCTTTCGAGTCCTGCCGCCCATACCAAAAATGGAGAGCACCAAAGGTGCTCTCCATTTTTGAAGTGTTTTGACAATAATGATATGGTTTCATATGGTTTCAAAAGGTTTCACTCAAAAATGAAACAATTAAACGGGAAGTGAAACTCTCTTTTGGGACAAAACTATGCTAATCAGTTTGTCAAATTGGAATTTGGCGGCGAGTCGCCGCGGACAATGCGTGCTCGGTGCAGAGCGTTTCGTTACTGCCCTGACCCGCTCGGTATCGTTCCTGCGGAAGTATTCGACTAATTGGAATTGGTATTATACTGGTTTAATCAAACCGTTTGTCCAGAATGTCTCAAAGGTTTCAGTTGAACCGCCGTGCTCGACAATTTTACCGTCAACAACTCTGTCAATGTCAACTCCCGTAATTTCTAAAACCTTATT